>JAGROX010000135.1:0-2015 GCA_020440025.1 Verrucomicrobiia bacterium | reverse complement strand
CTCTTCGATGATGATCCTGAATTGGCCCTTTCCTGGTTGGGGAAAATCGATGATCAAAAACAACGAGACCGGGCGGTTGAATTCGCGGTTCAGCGCTATCTGAGTTCGATGCCGGAGAAAGCCCGGAGATGGATTCAGTCGAGTTCGCTGGATGCGGAGACAAAGAAGCAATTGCTGGGCGAAAAGTAGAAACACCTCATGAAGACCTTTATCCTCACCTGTTTCCTCGGCGTCATGGTCATGGCGGGGAGCCTTTCCTCTGCGTTCGCCTGGGGACAAAATGGGCACCGAATTACCAGCGAGATCGCGGAGAGAAATCTTTCGCCCAAATCATTGGCCGTCCTTCGTTCCATCCTCGGAGAAGAGACGCTGGCCGAGATCTCCACGTGGCCGGATGACATTCGGTCCGATGGTACCTGGGATTTTGTGCAGCCCTGGCACTACATCTCGATCGAAGACGACGAATCGTGGGAGGGCTTGGAGCGCGCCGAAGAGGGCGATCTTTTACTCATTCTCGAAGAACTCGAGACCTTTCTTCGGGATCCCGCCGCAAAGTCCCTCACGCTCAGCTCAAAGGTGAAGGGGCGCAGCGCCAGTTCCACCTTGGAGATCAAGCAGGAGAAGGAAATCGGCAAGCGGGAGGCGCTGGCCTTTTATGTTCATTTTTTGGGAGATCTTCATCAGCCCCTCCATGTGGGACGCCGCGATGACAAGGGAGGCAATCGCATTCTGGTGGAGTGGTTTGATGAGGAACTCACGCTGCATCGGGTCTGGGATGAAATGATCATTGAATCGGCCCAGCTCAGCTACACTGAGTTTGCCACCTTTTTGAATCGTGTGGCGAAGCAGAATCGAAATGAATGGACGAAGGCTTCCTACTTGGAGTGGGCAAAAGAATCGAAGGAACTGAGAGCCTTCGTCTACGATTTTGGTGAACAACGGGGCGGATATTCGCTCAACGTCAAGGAAGCTCCGAGCCTCAGTTACGGCTATCGGCACAAGGTGATGCCTGTCGTTCGTGAGCAACTGGCAAAAGGTGGCATTCGCCTGGCCAGCAAGTTGGATGCGATTTTTGCTGATTATCCCGAGTAGGAGACTGGTCTATCCCGGATAGCCACCGCGAATGTATTCGTAGAGAGTGTCGATATAAATCTCGTCCTCCGCGACGATCGATCGGGTCAGGTCGCCACCTGAAAGCATGCCGATCAATTTTCCATCTCTCACCACGGGGAGATGACGCAACTTCTTCTCTGTCACAATCTGCATGGCCTCGCGGACGGTACGCCCCGGGTCGATCACGACGACATCCCTTGTCATGATGGTGTGAACGATCACGTTCGAGGCATCTTCCCCGGTGGCGACGACCTTGTTCATGATATCGCGCTCGGTCAGGATTCCCTTGAGTGCGCCATCCCGCCAGACCAGCACTGCTCCGACCCGTTCCTTCGTCATTTCCTCGGCTGCCTGTTTGGCAGTGGCTTCGGGAGAGATTCCGATGATACGGAATTCTTTTTCTTCCAGAAGATGTGAAACGAGTTTCAACACAACATCTCAGGCTATTGAGCCGCCGCAGAATGGTCAAGACTATTTCGGAAGCACCCTCAGATTTCGCCGTTGATAGGGGCTGGAGACCGAGAGCGGAAGGCCATTTTCGGTGTGGGTGTGAAGCGAGAGAAAATCGATTCGACCTGGATTTCCCTCCACGGCGATGGTGGCGGCGAACTGTCCAGGGCCCTTCTTTTCCATTTCAACGGATTCCCAGACATCGTATTCGAAAGGTAGGGTATAGGGCTCGCTTCGATCCAGGTTCCACCAGAGCGCGTTGGATTCCGGCAGCGTGCCATCGGGAAACGTCACCGTTACTGCCAAGTGGTGCGTTTCAGAATCCCAAACGCTTGAGATTCTTGGCGCGGCGATCAGATCTCGATGTCCAAAAAAATGATGTCGGGCAAAGCTCAGGAAATTGTCCTGAATTTCCGGAAGCAGAGGAGTTCGGCGGTCGAATCCTGCCGTCG
>JAGROX010000134.1 GCA_020440025.1 Verrucomicrobiia bacterium | reverse complement strand
TTGGTGAGCCCCTCCCACCAGACATCTCCATCCGGCGTCAGCGCGACATTGGTGAAAATCGCATTCTCCCTCATCGAGGCCATGGCGTTGGGATTCGATTCCTCGGAAGTTCCCGGGGCAACGCCGAAATAGCCGGCCTCGGGATTGATGGCGTGCAGTTTTCCATCCTTGCCTGGTCGTAACCAGGCGATGTCATCACCCACCGTCGTCACCTCCCATCCCTGCTCCCGATAGTTCTTCGGCGGGATGAGCATGGCAAAATTTGTCTTTCCACAGGCACTGGGAAATGCGGCCGCCACGTAATGCTTCTTGCCATCGGGACGCTTGACTCCCGAGATCAGCATGTGCTCGGCCATCCAACCTTCCTCCCGGGCAATCACGCTCGCGATACGCAGCGCCAGGCATTTTTTTCCCAATAGGGCGTTGCCACCGTAGCCGCTCCCGAAGGACCAGATCTTTCTTTCGTTGGGAAAATGAACAATATATTTCGTGTCACTGCATGGCCAGGGAACATCCACCTCTCCGGGTGCCAGCGGTTTTCCAACCGAGTGCATGCACGGAACAAAAGAATCATCATCGCTCAAACGATCCAGCACGGCCTGCCCCATCCGAGTCATGATCCGCATATTGGTCACCACGTAGGGAGAGTCAGTGATTTCTACTCCCACAATCGACATGGGAGATCCAATGGGGCCCATGCTGAAAGGCACGACATACATCGTCCGCCCCTTCATGCAGCCGGCGAAAAGCTCGCGTAGCACCTTACGCATCTTCCGGGGTTCCATCCAGTTGTTGGTAGGTCCGGCCGCATCCTGGCGCCGACTGCAGATGTAGGTGCGATCCTCAACCCGAGCGACATCTCCCGGATCAGAACAGGCAAGAAAACTATTGGGCCTCTTCTCCGGATTTAGCCTTTTGAACGTTCCTGCCTCGACGAGGCGATCACACATCCGGTGCCATTCTTCCTCAGAGCCGTCACACCATTCGATCGCATCAGGTTCGCAGAGCTGCGCCATCTTGGAAACCCACTGAAGCAGCTTCTTGTGAGAGGTTGGCGCGTTGGTGAGCAGGTCGGTGGAGGAGTCTGAAGTTGGCATCCATTTTCAATCGCACAGCCAACCCACCTGACAAGCTGAAAGCGGGGAAAACCCAAGCTACTCGTTCTCTTTCGCAAGATCTGCGTCATGACATTGAAAAAGGGAAGATGCCTTCCAATTTCGCGTTCTGAATGACACCGAATCCGCACTCGCCTGACAAAGAAATCTCGAAACTCCTCGCGCATCATCGGAGAACCTGCCTACAATCACCTCGTCTCAGTGAGCGAGGATTCGCGTTTATCTGAAAGAGAACGAAGTGCGGAAAGTATTTCTCGAATAGTTCAAGAGACATCATGGCACGGTCCCTGCTTTTTGCTCGGGATACCCTCAGACTCAATGTTCGAACACTATCAAAAAGAAGATTTCTTCGATGAAATGTTTGCCTCAGACAAAGGCGACGCATTCGATTTTTACCAACCCTTGAAAGATCGATTTGGACGATTGAGTCCAGAAGAAATCGCCGAGAAGCAGCGTCGAGTGGATCATGGCTTTCTGGAACAAGGAGTCACTTTCACCGTCTACGGTGAAGACAGCGGAACGGAACGTATTTTTCCTTTCGACATGATCCCTCGTATCATTCCCGACCGGGAATGGCAGACGATCGAACAGGGACTGACGCAGCGAATCATCGCGCTGAATCTTTTCCTTCACGACATCTACCACGACGAGCGAATCATCAAAGACGGTGTCATCCCGGAAGATGTCGTCAAATCAGCCCTTCACTACCGCCCGGAAATGGTTGGGGTAGATGTGGCCAAGGACATTTACATCCACATCTGCGGGTCCGATCTGATTCGCGATGGAGAAGGCAAGTATCTGGTGCTGGAAGACAATGGTCGCTGCCCCTCGGGCGTTTCCTATCTTTTGGAGAATCGCGAGATGATGAAACGCGCCTTCCCGGGCGTCTATCGTCAGAGCGGAGTCCGCCCCGTGGATAGTTATCCTGAGCTGTTGCTGAAAACCCTGCAACACCTCTCGCCGAGAAGCGGCATGACTCCGGTCTGCGTGCTGCTCACTCCAGGAGTATACAACAGCGCCTACTTCGAGCACACGTTCCTCGCCCGAAAGATGGGGATCGAGATTGTCGAGGGACGGGATCTGATCGTGATCGATGGTTTCGTCTACATGAGGACCACGCTTGGCCTCGTTCAAGTCGACGTGATTTACCGAAGGTTGGACGATGACTTCCTCGACCCCAGAGTGTTTCGAGAAGACTCCACGCTCGGCGTCCCAGGCTTGATGGAAGCGTATCTGCGAGGCAATGTTTCTCTGGCAAATGCCGTCGGAACAGGCGTCGCCGATGACAAAGTGACTTACGCCTACGTCCCCGACATGATCAGATATTACCTGGATCAGGATCCGATCCTCGAGAATGTCCCCACCTACCTTGCTTGGCGGGATGAAGACAAGAGCTACATTCTCGACAACCTGGAAAACCTCGTGGTCAAGGCAGCCAATGAGTCAGGAGGTTACGGGATGCTCATGGGCCCGGCGTCCACGGAAGAAGAGCGATCCGAATTTGCTGATCGCATCAGAGAGAATCCACGGAACTACATTGCTCAGCCCGTAGTGTCACTGTCCCGACACCCCACTCTCTGCGAGGATTTTGCGATCGAGGGCAGGCACGTCGATCTGCGCCCCTTTGTCCTTTATGGCGAAGATATCGAGATCATTCCAGGTGGACTGACCCGGGTGGCTCTGAAAAAAGGCTCACTCATCGTGAACTCCTCACAAGGCGGAGGCAGCAAAGACACCTGGGTTCTGTTCCAATAAATCCATCTCATTGATTCCCTCCCCTTCCACTCCCTCTCCCCTTTTCCAACTCACATCTCTATGCTCTCCCGAGTTGCCGATAGTCTCTACTGGCTCAGTCGTTATCTGGAACGCGCCGAAAATCTGGCCCGATTGGTCGATGTGAATCGACACGACACGCTCGATACCAGTAGCGCCAGTGACAGCGATGAAGCTTGGCGCCCGCTACTCTATGCCACGTGTACCGAGGACACATTTGCCACCGCGAAGGAAAAGCAGGGAGCCTCCCTCGAAGTCGGTTCCTTCATCATGTTTTCCGAGCACAATCCTGACTCGATCCGCAAGTGCATTGCCTATGCCCGGGAGAATGCACGCATGGTTCGGGATCAGATTTCCGAGGAGATGTGGCTCGAACTCAATCGGATTCACTTGTTCATGCAATCCTCCGAAGCGGAGTATCTCTGGAGCCGTGATCCCGAGGCCCTGTGCCGGGAAGTGATTAAGTTTTCCCTTCTCTTTCAGGGACTCACCGACGCCACCATTCTCCACGACGATGGATGGCAATTTGTCCAACTGAGTAAATTCATCGAGCGCGCGGACAAGACCAGCCGAATCCTCGACATCCTCACCTATCTGAAAAACCCGGAAAAAACGGAGCTCGCCTCCGTGTTGCGGTCCTGTTCCGGTTTTTCGGCTTTCCGCGCAGAGTTTCGGGGGGAAATCACCTTGCCAAATGTGATCACGTTCCTCCTTTTCTCTCAGTCTTTTCCCCGCTCAGTTCGTTTCTGTATGCGCCGGCTCGACAGCGTCCTGCACTCCATCTCGGGAATGCCGATCGGTGCCTTCTCCAACGAAGCAGAACGTCTCGCTGGTAGTGTTCTCGCACAGCTGAACTTTTCCAGCATCGACACCGTTTGGGAGGTGGGACTGCACGAATACATCGATGAGTTGCAGACTCGTCTCAACGAAATCGGTCAGTGCGTTTACGAAACCTATGTTAAGGTGCCTTCTGAATTGCAAAACGTGAAGCCCTGGGACCACTCGATCATGCCGTGGCAGCAACAGCAGCAACAGCAATGATGAGTGACTCCATGCGCCTAAGAATTCATCACCGCACCGAATACTCCTATTCTTCCCCCGTCAGGGACAGCGTCAACGAGGTCCGACTGCGTCCTGCCGAGAGCCGGTGGCAGGCTTGTGAAGCTTCCTTCGTCACGGTCCTGCCCGCCTGCCGGATCTCCCACTATCAGGACCTCAATTTCAATACGGTTCATCACTTCGAAATCGCACGCCCTCACCAAAAGCTTGTCATCGACAGCCGTTCCACGGTGATGACCCGGGAGAAAGTCGATTTTGAGAAACTGCCCTATGGATTCCTCCACAAGGACTTGGCCAAGTGCCAACGACTCGGGGAGTGCCATCCTTTTCTGCAGGACAGCACTTACGTGGAACGTACCCCGGAAGTCTGGAGGCTTGCTCTCGATATCCAGCATGACACTGACTCCGAAGATGTCTTCGAGACGAGCTACGCCATCATGGAGCATATCTTCCGAAACTATACCTATCGGGCGGGTGCCACGACTGTCAGTACCCACGCCAACGAAGTTATAGCCAACAAGACCGGCGTCTGTCAGGACTTTGCCCATGCCATGGTCGCTATCTGTCGTTCCATCGGTATTCCGGCCCGATATGTGAGTGGATATTTTTTCGACGCCACCCGCGATCACAGTCTTCGTGGCTCCGAAGCTTCCCATGCCTGGGTTGAAGTTTACATTGATGGATCAGGATGGATCGGACTCGATCCCACGAACAACAAGGTGGTCGATGCCACCTACATCGTTCTGGCAACGGGACGCGACTACCGGGAAGTCGCTCCGGTGATCGGCTCCTACTTTGGCGCCGCCCTAAGCTCGCTGAATGTGACCGTTCGTGTCGAACGCCTCCCTGACGGACCTGCCGCATCCAAATGATCTCGATCGAAGCGCAGGAATGACATCTCTGCTACCATCCGCTATGGTGGCGCATGCCTGCCGAGACCTGCGATTGGTATGATACCCCTCTCTACTACGACATCATTTTCGATGATGACACCGCGACCGAGGCGACTTTTTTGGAAGTCATGCACCTTCGCCACGGCCGAGGCACCAGTTCCAAATCCAGGACACTACTGGAACCCGCTTGCGGCAGTGGACGACTGATGGTGGAGATGGCGAGGCGCGGGTGGATAGCTTCGGGATTCGATGCCAATGAGGCGATGCTGGAGCACGCTCGGGAGCGCCTGAAGTCCATCCACCTTACTGGGAAATTGTGGCAGGACCGGATGGAGCGCTTTCAGTTGACCGGACGAAAGAAGTTTGATCTCGCACATTGTCTCGTCAGCACCTTCAAGTATCTCCAGACGGAATCCGACGCGCTCAACTGCCTTCAGCGAGTGGCCGATGCACTGAAACCCGGAGGTATCTTTGTGCTGGGACTGCACCTGAGCGACTACACAAAACAGGCCATTACCCATGAGCGCTGGGTTGCCTCGCGCGATGGCATCCATGTCGTCTGCAACACGCGAACGTGGCCTGCCAATCGCGCCAAGCGTACCGAAGCCATGCGCAACCGGCTGCGCATTACCTTTCCCGATGGCCGCATCCGAAACCAGGAAACCCTCTGGGAATTTCGTACCTATTCAGCGGCCCAACTTCGAGCCCTCCTAAAAAAGGTTCCCCAACTCAATCTCGTCGCCTGCCACGATTTCCACTGCGACCCGGACTCCACCAGGAAACTCGACGACAGCTACGCTGATATCGTCCTGATTTTAAAGCGGACTTGATGCCTTCCACGAACCAAATGCATCGATTCCAACGATGTTTTTATTCTGTTTTTCGATTTAAACAATACCAAGACGTCGACCTAAGCTGTCGCCGTCATGAAAACCCAATCATTTCAATCCACTATCAAGACCGGTCTTTCACGGACCCTCTCGATACTCTCCAATCAATGCCGCAGCCTTTTCTCGCTCGGCTTCATCGCCTGCCTCGGCATGGCACTATCAGGCACCGCCGTTCAAGCAGCTGGTGTCCTCACCCCCAAAGGCTCCCCTCACGAACCGATTCGAATCGTTGATCACCACGTCAAAGTCACGCTGAACAATGGCTTCGCCCAGACCGAAGTGACCCAAACGTTTTTTAACCCCAACCCAGAAGACCTCGAAGCGGTCTATCGCTTTCCTCTTCCCACCAGTGCCAGCCTTTCCGAAGTCACCCTCACCATCGGCGAACGAGAAATCGCCGGTGAGGTAATCGAAAAAGGCCAGGCCGAAACCATCTACGAGAACGAGAAGCAGAACGGCAACGACGCCGGTCTCGGCGCCAAGAACGGCTATCAGGCCTATGAGTTTCGGGTCCATCCCGTCAAGGCTCAGGACCAGACCCGCATTCGCATCGTCTACTATCAACCAATCAAAATCGACACCGGCATCGGACGCTATCTCTACCCCCTCGAGGAAGGTGGCACCGAAGAGGTCGCATCGAGTTTCTGGAATCCCGTCAACGATCAGGTCGAAGGCTCCTTCTCTGCCGAAATTGAGTTGAAGTCTGCTTGGCCAGTCAGTGAAGTTCGTGTCCCCGGCTACGAAAATGATGCAGTCACCGAGAAGCTTGATGACGGGCACTACCGCATCCACCTCGATCGCCAGGGCCAACCGCTCAATCGAGATCTCGTGGTCTACTATCGCTTGGCCGATGATCTTCCCGGCCGAGTAGAGGTCATTCCGTTTCGTGATGCCGATTCGACCGCTGGCACCTTCATGATGGTCGTCACACCAGGGATCGATCTTCAGCCACTCCAGCACGGAGCCGATTATGTCTTCGTCCTCGACACCTCCGGCAGCATGGCATCGAAACTCCATACCCTCACTGATGGCGTAGCCCGGGTGATTGGAAAAATGTCCATCGAAGATCGCTATCGCATCGTGACATTTTCCTCTCAGGCGTCCGACCTGACCGGCGGATGGCAGGAAGCCTCTCCTGAGAATGTCCAGCGCACCCTCAATCAAATTGGAAACCTCCAGACCAATGGAAGCACCAATCTCTATGAGGGCCTGTCAATGGCGATGGAGAAGCTGGATGATGACCGCGCCACCAGCGTTGTTCTAGTGACCGACGGGGTCGCCAACCAGGGAATCGTTGACCCGGTCAAGTTTCACCAGTTGTCGAAATCTCACGACATTCGAATCTTCGGGTTTCTTCTCGGAAACAGCGCCCACTGGCCACTAATGCGCACAATCTGCGACAGCAGCGGCGGGTTCTACGCAGGCGTCTCCAATGCCGATGATATCATGGGGCAGATCCTTCAGGCAAAAAGCAAAGTGCTTCATGAATGTCTCCACGACGCCGAATTCTCGATCAAAGGCGTCAAGACCTTCAACACGACCGGGAAACTCCCCGGCAAAATCTATCGGGGCCAGCAGCTCGTCATGTTTGGGCAATATGATCGGGGAGGCGAGGCAGAGCTGGTTCTCAAAGCGCGCCTGACGGGCGAGGACAAAACCTATCGCACCAAGTTCACGTTTCCCGACGTCGATACCGAAAATCCAGAGATCGAACGACTCTGGGCTCTCGACCAGATTGAACAACTTGAGCTTCAGGCCAACTCCGGCCAACTCCCGGATGGCGAATCCCGTCAAGCCATCCGTGATCTCGGACTGCAATACCAACTCGTCACCGACGAAACCTCCATGCTGGTGCTCGCCGACGAAGGCTTTGAGCGCCACGGCATCGAACGACGAAACCTTCAGCGAACACAACGCGAGCATTCCGCGCAATCAGCCCGAGCCAATGCTCCGGTAGCCGTGAATCGCCGCGTTGATCAAGAGTCCCAGCCCTTCACACCATCTCGCGCTCCCCGCCTCGGTGGTGGCGGAGGCGGAGGCGGAGGCGGAGGCGGAGGCGGAGGCGGCGGAGCACTACCTCCCTTCGCCGCCATTCTGATGGCACTCTTTGCCGGGTTGGCATCCCTGTTGGGCAGGAAAAAACTCGCCTGAAGTCGCGATCATTCACCCTACCATTCTTTGCTCGATGACTCCCCTCATCCCCAAGCAAACAAAGAACGACAAAGGAGACCCGACCCGTGCGGGTCTCCTGCTCGCTCTGGGAATCACCCTCGCTGTTCTGATCATCCCCTGGATCCCGGAGGCAGCGACAACTCTTCAGTGGCAACGCGGTGAAAGCGCCCTTGTCAGGTTGCTCGGGGGAATCACCAGTCATCTCACCCACTGGTCTTGGGATCACCTCATCTGGGATCTCGCCGCCTTTGTCACCCTTTCTTTCGCCTCACTGCGATTACTGCCCGAGCGCTACCCGCTCTGCCTCCTGTTGGCGGCGGTCATCATTCCCATGGAGATTGGCCTCTGCCAACTGAGTCTGGAAACCTATCGAGGCCTGTCGGGAATCGATTCTGCCCTCTTTGGATTGATTCTCGTCGGGTTGTGGCGATCACCAACCGGCTCGACCATGAGCCGCCTTATCGCCATCGGAGGAGGCGCACTCTTCGTCATCAAAAGCATCTACGAACTGATGACTCTCGATACCCTGTTCATATCCAACTCAACCCATGATTTCGTTCCCGCGGTATCCGCTCATCTCACCGGAATGCTGTGCGGACTCCTCGCGGGAAAGGTACCGTGGCAGTTTACCGGCCACCACCCTGAGGACCGAAGACCGGATCTAGTTTCACGAGGCGAAGCTTAGCAGATTCGAACCGCCGACTGCAACATAGCCGTCGCTCCCGGTGAAAGCCACCTTCAGGTCCGACTGATCATTCTCAGATGAGGGACCTGAACACACGTAGCCCGCGCAACTCCGTAGTTTGCACACGAGCCGCCGCTTGGCATCTTGATTCAGTGGTCAGACCTCTGACCCCTTGTCTAAACTCGGAACCAATTCATGTCATCCATCAAACCACTCGTCGGCATCATTGACTGGGCAAAATCCCCGCTCGGAGATCCCCACTCAGCCATTGAAAAATCCGTCATCGGAGACGCCGCCGAAGTGCGTCGCTTTCTTTGCGACAATGATGCGGATTTCACCGACGACATATGCTCGGCTCGAGCCCTCATTGTCTGGCACAACACTCCCATCGGCGAGGCGGGAATCTCCCGATTGAAGAACTGCCGGGCCATGATTCGCAACGGGGTCGGGTTTGACTC
>JAGROX010000133.1:2397-16300 GCA_020440025.1 Verrucomicrobiia bacterium | reverse complement strand
TTGCGCATTTGCGCTCCGTCCTATTAACTCTTAGGCGAGTGCTAGGTTTTCCAAGAACCCGTCGAGTCTCACTGGCAATTTATTCCTTGGTAGATTCGGGATGCAACCGAAAAAGTATCGTCAGTGCGATTTTAATTGAGTCTGAGTTAGCCAAGGAAGGCTTGCGGTCAGGTTCCCGCACCGGTAACCTAGTCACCCATGAAGATTGTCGCGTGGAATCTCGCCCACCAAGTCAAGAAGCGTCCCATCCCGGACTACCTGGTCGATGTGATCAAAGACCTCCATGCGGACACGGTGCTGTTCAACGAATACGTGGACGACGAAAGTCGACTGCCTTTTAAGGAGGCGATGCGTGAGGCGGGTTTCACGCATCAGGCTGTTTCCTCCACGCCTGCACGGCACAATCAGATCTTTGCGGCCTCCAGAGTGGAGTTCGTGATAGGAGACCTGAAACCGCCCCAGTTTGACGGATCAGCCGTCTCGAACTTCCTCCATCTCCGTTTCCCTGGCTCATCCCTGGAGATCGTAGGGCTCAGAGCACCGGCCTATACAAAGGCTGCGGACAAGCACGCCTACTGGGCAGAACTAGCCGGGATCATGGCAACAGCAAAAGAGCGCCCCATCCTGTTCGCAGGCGACGTGAATTACGACCCCTTTGTCAAAGCCAAGTTGCCGGACCGCGAACAGGTGTCTTTCCATCTCTGCGAGGGATACGTGATCCCCAACCCGGGAGGAGAGTGGAGCTACCTCGCCCACTCAGGCAAAGGCTTCAAGATCGACCACGTCATTCACACGCCATCCGTGAAGGTTCGTAACGTGGAATATGTCGACTGGATCAGAGGCCGCTACCTGGCAGGAGAGAAGATCAAGCGCCCCATCTCCGATCACGCAGCACTGCGCTTTGAGGTCCTAAATTGACCGACTGCTATCGCCACTATTCGCCACAATCCGTCGCCAAAAACACAGACGATATCGCCAGTAAATCACCATTTTTTGGCAAAAATAGGCATTGTTTGTTTGGCTGTAACTACCTTATGCACAATGGGGTTGTGGAGGCCGCTGGTTCGAATCCAGTCATCCCGACCATTTCCAATCGCAGGGGAGCTTCCCATGACTGGGTTCGAACCAGCGGAGCTGGTCGATTGGCACCGTTCCGCAACGCGGAAGGGCAAACTCCGCGAGCAACGCGAGCCAATCCCCAAAGCCGAAGGCAATCCAGTCATCCCGACCATTTCCAATCGCAGGGGAAGCGACCCATGACTGAGTTCGAACCAGCGGACTTGGTCATCCCGACTGTCGTTGAGTTTTGCGGGAAATGGTCCGGTGGATTCACTCTTGGAAACTCTGCGGTGTGACTCAAGAAAGGAGAATTGAAGTCAGAGGCGATCGAACCCCCAAAGGTTCGCGTTCGTGCTTGATCCGGAGGTAACCTGCGCTTTACGTCCTCCCCCCCGCTTCTTCGCTTCCCATTTCATGTCAGAGAGACTCATCAAAACCGCCGTGGTTGGTGCCAGTGGTTATTCCGGTCAGGAATTGCTGCGGCTCCTGCTGATGCATCCGCAAGTCGAACTCGCTGCGGTGACTTCCCGACAAGAGGCAGGCCGTTCTCTCGCCGAGGTTTTTCCTCGCTTTCGCGGAGCACCCAAAATGGATGCCCTGTGTTTCATCGAGCCGGACATGGATGCGATTGCCGCCACGGGAGCAGAGTGTGCCTTTCTGGCCCTGCCTCATGGGGTTGCCTACGAATTTGCGGCGGGACTGCTGGAACGCGGTATCCGGGTGATTGATCTGAGCGCGGATTTCCGTCTGAACGATCCGGCGGTGTATGCGGAATTCTACGGGGGAGATCATCCCTCCCCCGAGTTGATGAAGGAAGCCGTCTATGGACTTCCGGAGTTTCGGGCCGAGGAGATCCGGCAGGCGCGGATCGTGGCTTCGCCGGGATGTTATCCGACTTCAATTCTGCTGCCTCTGTTGCCGTTGCTGAAATCGGGATTGATCAATCCGGCATCGATCACGGTATCGAGTATGAGTGGCGCCAGTGGTGCGGGAAAGAAGGCGGATGCCTCGCTGTTGTTTGCCGAGATCAATGAGAGCGTTCGAGCCTATGGGGCACCAAAGCATCGTCATCTCAGCGAGATCGAGCAGGAACTATCAATTGCCGCCGAAGCAGTGGTCCGCATTTCTTTCGTGCCTCATCTCATGCCGGTCACGGCGGGGATTTGCACCACGATTTTTTGCGAGCCTGGCGAGCAGGGCAAAGGCGGCGATCTGTCGAAATTGATCGCAGGGGCTTATGACTCAGCATACGGTAATGCGCCCTTTGTGAGAATCTTGGGAGAGAACAAGTTTCCCGACACGAAACATGTGACCGGAACGAATCACGTGGATATCGGATGGGTGGAGGACAAACGGACAGGGCGATTGCTGCTGTTCAGCGCGGAGGACAATCTGGGGAAAGGTGCGTCCAGCCAAGCGCTCCAAAGCTTTAATCTGATGTTTGGCTTGCCGGAGACGACGGGATTGTTCAACTATTAATCAGGAGCCACGAGATCGCAGAAACACCGATCCACGTGGCAACATTCAGGGGGGAAAACAGACAGTATGACGAGTGAGTTGGAGACGATTACGGGAGGGGTATGCGCGCCCATCGGGTTTCGCGCTTCGGGCGTGACTTGCGGGATCAAGAATCCGGATTTGCCCAAGCGCGATCTGGCGATGATTTTTTCGGACTTTCCTGCCGTGACGGCGGGGGTCTTTACTCAGAATGAGGTGAAGGCGGCTCCGGTGAGACTTTCATCGACCTATCTGAAGCAGGTGCCACCGCGGGCCATTGTGGCCAACAGTGGCAACGCCAATGCCTGCACGGGAACGGTAGGGATGGAGCACGCTCGGAGGATGGCGGATTCGGCGGCCAAGGCGCTGGGAATTAAGCGACGCGAGGTGTTGGTCTGTTCGACTGGGATTATTGGGGTACCGATGCCGATCCATCGGATCGAACCAAAAATGCCTGAAGCGGCGGCGGCTCTGGGCCGCGATGAGGAATCGGCAGCCAACGTGGCAGCGGCTATCATGACCAGCGATACTCGACCGAAATCGGAGGCGATTCGGGTGAAGATCGGTGGCAAAGAGGTTCGTCTTGGCGCCATCGCCAAGGGCGCAGGAATGATCAATCCGAACATGGCGACAATGCTGTGCTTTGTGACCACCGATGCCAAGATTACCAAGGCGGAGCTTCAGGCTGCGACCAAGGAAGCGGTGGATCGCTCTTTCAATCGGATCACGATTGATGGCGACATGAGCACCAACGACACCGTGCTGGTGATGGCCAATCATCAGGCGGGGAATCGCTCCATTACAAAGGGAGGCCCTGGAAGTCGTCTGTTTCGCGAAGCGTTGACGGAACTGATGGTTCGCATGGCGAAGAAGATCGTCGCGGACGGCGAGCGGGTGACGAAACTCGTGGAAGTGGTGGTAAAGGGAGCCTACACCGACGCCGATGCTGAGAAGGTGGCGCGAGCGGTGGCCAATTCGCAATTGGTAAAATGTTCCTGGAACGGCAACGATCCCAACTGGGGCCGAGTGATTCATGCGGTGGGTTATTCGGGTGCCCGGATTCGGGAAGAAATGGTCGACATCTATTTTGATGGCCTTTGCGCCGCCAAACACGGGCTGGTGACTGACACGCCGATCGCGGAACTCCAGAAGGCAATGTCAGGATCGAAAGTGAGGGTCTGTATCGATCTGAATCTAGGGCGGGGCGAATACAACATCTACACGGCGGATCTCTCGGCGGAGTATGTGCTTTTCAACCGCGAGGAATACGCGGTCACCAAAGTGAAGTAATCTGGATCTGTTTTCCGGCGTCGTAAGGGCCCGGAGATCCCGTCAGGGCGGGCATTCTTCGCTTGATGGTGGGCGTTTCTCTGGCAGGTTTCCCGTTTCCCTTTGCGCGAAATTTTCGCAGGGGCGCTGAAATGAATTCCGCCTTCCAACAACAAATCGAGAAAGCCGCCGTTCTTCTGGAGGCGCTTCCCTACCTGCAGCAATTTCGCGGGACGACCTTCCTGATCAAGGTTGGCGGCAGCGCGATGGAGGATCCCGATCTCGTTCGCCGCCTGATGCGGGACGTGGTTTTTCTGGAACTCGTCGGGGTCAATCCCGTCATCGTTCATGGTGGTGGAAAGGCGATTTCTGCGGCGATGAAGACAGCCGGGCTGTCGGCGGAGTTTGTCGGAGGTCTGCGGGTCACGTCGGACGCGGCGATGGAACTGGTGGAGCGGACGCTGAGTCGCGAGATCAATCCCGGGTTGGTGAAAAGCCTGATCGAGTTTGGTGGCAAAGCCCTGGGTGTGGCTGGCAACGAGGCTTTCATTGGTGAACGAATGAAAGCGTGGTCCGATCAGGAGAGTCGTGAGATTGAACTCGGTCGTGTTGGCAAGGTGGTGGATATCGAGCTATCTAAAATCGAGGCGGCAATCTCCACCGAGACCGTCCCAGTGCTGTCGCCGATCGCGTCGGAGCGGGGAACGGGGCTGGCTCTCAACGTCAATGCCGACCTCGCTGCTGCGGCCTTGGCATCGAAGCTGAAAGTGGCCAAACTCATCTATCTCAGCGACGTGATCGGTCTGATGAGGGATCCGAGGGACGAAGAGACTCTGATTCCGTCGATCCGAACCGACGAGGTGGAGGCCTTGATCGAAGACGGCACCATCGGAGGGGGCATGATTCCCAAACTCCGGTCTGCCGTCGATGCGCTCGAAGCCGGCGTTGGCAAAGTGCACATGATTGACGGCCGGATTTCGCATTCCTTGCTGCTCGAAATTTTTACCGAGAGCGGGATTGGTACCGAAATCATCAAACCCGAACCCAGCCCTTCCTTGTGAGCGAAGCTACTGCACCAGTCGCTCTTCCCGAAACGTCGACAGCCGATCTCATGAGTCGGTATGTGATGGGGAACTATGGCCGTTTTCCTCTGGCCCTCACGCGAGGTGAGGGGAGTTGGATCTGGGATGAAGTGGGAAAGAAGTATCTCGATTTTGCCACGGGTATCGCCGTGTGTTCACTTGGTCACTGTCATCCGGCGATACAGGAGGCACTGCGGGATCAGTCCGCGAAATTGATTCATTGCTCGAACCTGTTTCAGATTCGCGAGCAGGCTGAGTTGGCCGAATTCATTGTGGAGCGAGTCGTTCGGCAATCGGGGCGGATCTTTTTCTGCAACAGTGGAGCCGAGGCCAACGACGCGCTGATCAAACTCGCGCGGAAGTTTGGTCACGACAGTGCCGCGAGCCACGGATCTGCTCGCTACGAGATGGTCACCTGCACCAATTCTTTTCACGGACGGACCCTTGGTGGCATCGCCGCGACGGGGCAGGACAAGGTGAAAAAGGGATTTGAGCCCCTGTTGGAGGGCTTTACCCATGTTCCTTTCAACGACTGTGACGCCCTGCGGGCCGCGGTCGGTCCGCAGACAGCGGCGATCCTCTTTGAGGTGGTTCAAGGCGAGGGTGGCATTCACGTGGCCACGCCCGAGTTTCTGCAGACCGCCAGGGAATTGCGGGACGAGTTTGGCCTATTGGTGATGTTGGACGAAGTGCAGTGCGGCTTTGGGAGGACAGGTGACTGGAATGCTTGGGAAACCGTCCTCCGTGATGTCGATGGAGAGTTTTCTCCCGACGCCGTGAGTTGGGCCAAAGGAATGGGCGGCGGTTTCCCCATCGGTGGGATTTGGGCGAGCGATCGCTTGGCGCCCGGCGCAGATTTCCGAGTCTGCGATGTGCTGGGGCCGGGGACTCACGGTTCGACTTTTGGCGGTACGCCCCTCGCTTCAGCCGTGGGCATGGCCGTGCTGAAAACGATCGAGGAAGACGGCTTGATCGACAATGCCCGCTCTCTTGGCGAACAGATTCGCACTGCTGTCTCCTCTTGGAATCATCCTCTGATTGCCGCCATCAGGGGACTTGGCCTGTTGATCGGGTTTGTCATCGATGAGACGGCGCTTTCCGATTGCGTGGCATTCGGTGAGAGCGGCCAGACGCCGAGTCTATTTGTCGTCAATCAACTGATGAAAGATGCCGACCTCCTCACCGTGCCTGCCGGCGCGAATGTGGTGCGCTGGTTACCTCCGCTGAATGTCACCGAAGAGGAAGTGGAGGAAGCCCTGAGACGGATGCGGCACACCCTCGACCAACTCCTGAAACGCTGACCGAATTTCATGAATCATCTTCTCTCAATCGAATCCCTGAGTGGTGCCGAAATCAATGCGATCATTGATGCGGCGGTGACGCTCAAAGCCGAACGCGGCAACCACACCGTGCAGCCCTTGGCCGGACAATGCTGGGCCATGATTTTCAGCAAGTCTTCGACACGTACCCGGGTCAGCTTCGAGGTCGGTGTCCGCGAACTGGGTGGTTCGGTCATGTTTTTGTCCTCAAACGACATTCAACTCGGACGCGGAGAACCCATCAAAGACACCGCCCGAGTCATGGGCCGAATGCTGCATGGGGCCATTATCCGGACCTTTGCCCAACAGGATGTCGAGGATTTCGCTCAGTATAGCGGAATCCCCACGATCAATGCCCTGACTGACGACGAGCACCCCTGTCAGATCTTGGCGGACCTGCTGACCATGCGAGAGCTTCTCGGTGGATGGGAGGATAAGCGGGTGGCGTTTTTTGGTGATGGTGCCTGTAACATGGGGCGTTCCTGGGCGTGGGCGGCGGCTCGCCTCGGCTTCGAATTGGCAGTGGCCGCTCCGGACGGTTATCAGTTGGACGACGAGTTTATGGCGCAGCTCCCAGAGGGGGCGAAAGTGACTCGGACTGATGACCCCAAAATCGCGGCCGAAGGGGCAGACGTGCTTTACACTGATACCTGGGTCAGCATGGGCCGGGAAAATGAGGAAGCGAAGCGCTTGGTCGAACTAAAACCTTTTCAGGTCAACGAAGCCCTTCTCGATCTCGCCAACGAGGGAGTGATCGTGCAACACTGCCTGCCCGCTTATCGCGACTATGAGATCACCGAGCGTGTCCTCGAATCGCACGCCGATCAGATCTTCCAACAGGCTGAGAATCGCCTCCACGCGCAGAAAGCGGTTCTCGCCCTGCTGGCCGCTGGCCAGTGATTTCTTCTTTTTGAAATTGGACTGCGAAGCGTGAACCGTTTGGTTTTTGGCTCTTGACCGGGGTTTTCTGGTTTGTTAGAAGTTCAGCGCGATGGTTGCTCTGAGGTTAGTGGCTTATTTCCTTGGGATTTTTTCGGTTTCAATGGCCTTTGCCTTTGGAGAATCCCGGACCTTTACCTCCGATGACGGAAGAAAGATTGAGGCTGAGATGGTGGCCTTTCGGGCCAATTCTGCCCACGTCCGGATGAATGGGAGAAATTTTTCGATCCCGCTTGAAAAACTATCGAGCGATGATCAAGCGTGGGTAAAAGATTGGGCCAAGCGGAATACCGACTACCGGTTGGACTTCAGTGAACGTGTCGTGGAGCACCCTCATTTGCGAGAGGCCAAGAAGAAGAGAGACGAGAAGGACCGAAAAGAATCCTTCGAGAGCGAATCTCGGTTTTATGAACTGAGAATTGGAAATCGCTCGGGACTGGATCTCACAAATCTGACTGTTCAATACCAGATTGTAGTTAGGAAAACCCATACCGAGAAGCTGACGATTGGCGGATCGAAAAAGCAGGAGACTCCGCGATTTGTCACCGGGGCCAAGAAAGTGAACCTCCTGGCGAATACCGATCATGTGAAACTCACGCTGGATACGGTAAGATTGGAAACGCACGAGTGGCAAGAACGCGGCTATGTCCTAAAACGAGACTCCGAGACCGGTCGCGAGTATGCCGTGTATCATTGGGATGACTACGGTGACGAAGAGCGTCTTGACGGTGTGTGGGTAAAAGTATTCATGGGGAACATTCTGGTGGGAGAATGGAAAAGCGAAGGAAAGATCGTTGACGAGGTGCAATGGGCCGGGGACGCCGCCCCGGTAGAGGTGAATGCGGGACAGATGAATCAGCCGGAGGATCCCCTGGCGAAAAAGAAGTTGGAGCTTTCCCAAGCGTCGGACGACCATGCCGCAGCTTTGCGTGATCGACTCCCTGATGATCAGATCAGTCAGAAAAAAGAGCGCTTCGAACAAATTCTTCGCGAATACGAAGACTTGATCTTGGGCAAGTAGCTTCCAGTTCCCGATTTGCTGGGAAATGATAAATGGGAAAACCAGTCGCCGAAAGTGGCTAACTTATTTAATTAGCTCACGGCTTCTTTCACCGCAGCTTGAGCGAAATCCCGATTCAGTTTCCCGATGACATCAGCGCTGATGGATTTCGGACAGACGGCTTCGCACTCGTATTGATTGGTGCAGTTGCCGAATCCTTCGGCATCCATCTGGCGGACCATCGCGAGCACGCGGCGATCTTTCTCGGGCTTGCCTTGGGGCAGGAGATTGAGGTGAGCCGCTTTGGCGCCGACAAATAGCATCGCGCTGGCATTCTTGCAGGAAGCCACGCAGGCTCCGCAACCGATGCAGGCGGCGGCATCGAAGGCTTCGTCGGCCTCGACTTTTCCAACGGGAAGGGAGTTGGCATCCTGAGCCGAGCCAGTGCGGACGGAAATGTAACCACCCGCCGCGATGATGCGGTCGAAGGAGGATCGATCAACGACCAAGTCGCGAACGATGGGGAAGGCCTTGGCTCGGAAGGGTTCGATCCAGATGGTGTCACCGTCGCGGAATTTCCGCATGTGAACCTGGCAGGTGGTGATGCCACGCTCCTTGCTGTGCGGAACGCCGTTGATGGTCAGCGAGCAGGTGCCGCAGATGCCTTCGCGACAATCGTGATCGAAGTGGATCGGCTCTCCGCCGGTCTCGATGATTCGCTCATTGACGATGTCGAGCATCTCGAGAAACGAGGCTTCCGACGGGATGTCGCGGGCTTCGTAGGTCTCAATGCGACCGTGGTCGGTCGGATTCTTCTGGCGCCAGACTTTCAGGGTGAGATTCATGAATCAACAGGGTTCGGTGGTCGAACAAAGAGGGTTACTTGTAGGAGCGGACGCTGAGTTTCACGCTTTCAAACTCCAGTTTTTCCTTGTGGAGTTTCGGCTTGTTGCCGACGCCGGTGGATTCCCAAGCCGACACGTGACAGAACTCATCATCGCGGCGCATGGCTTCGCCGGGATTGGTGTAGCCGGATTTCACGGCCTCGTCATCCTCGGTGAACTGGTATTCTTCGCGGAAGTGGCCGCCACAGCTTTCCTCGCGATCAAGGGCGTCGTAGCACATCAGTTCGCCAAATTCGAGGAAGTCAGCGACGCGACCGGCCTTTTCCAACTCGGCGTTGAGATTGTCTCCGTCGCCGGGAACCCGAACATTCTGCCAGAATTCCTCGCGAATGGCGGGGATCTTCGCGATGGCTTCTTCGAGTCCTTCCTTGGTCCGGGCCATGCCGCATTTGTCCCAGACGAGCAAGCCGAGTTCGCGGTGAAAACTGTCGACGGTGCGCTTGCCCTGAATGGAGAGCAACTTGGAGGTGCGCTCCCGAACGGCTGTCTCTGCCTCGTCGAAGGCGGGATCGGCGGTGGTGACGGAACCGGGAGTCTCTCCTGCGAGGTAGTTCGGCAGGGTGGTCGGAATTACGAAGTAGCCGTCGGCCAGTCCTTGCATCAGAGCGCTGGCCCCAAGACGATTGGCCCCGTGATCGGAGAAATTCGCTTCGCCCAGCACATGAAGTCCGGGCAGATTTGACATCAGATTGTAGTCCACCCAGAGACCGCCCATGGTGTAGTGGACGGCGGGGTAGATCATCATCGGTGAAGTGTAGGGATCGGCACCGGCGATCTTGGCATACATCTCGAAAAGGTTGCCATAGCGGGCTTCGATGGTGTCCTTGCCGAGTCGGGCAATGGCATCGCGGAAATCAAGGAAGACCCCGAGACCAGTGGAAGCGACGCCGCGACCTTCATCGCAGGCTTCCTTGGCGGAGCGTGAGGAAATGTCCCGTGGAGCGAGATTGCCGAAGCTGGGATACTTGCGCTCGAGATAGTAGTCACGGGCATCCTCGGGGATGTCGGCGGCGGTCTTCTGGCCGGCACGAATGACGGCGGCGTCCTCCTTGGATTTGGGAACCCAGATCCGACCGTCGTTGCGCAGCGACTCAGACATCAGGGTCAGCTTGCTCTGATAGTCACCACTGACAGGAATGCAGGTCGGATGAATCTGGGTGTAGCAGGGATTGGCGAAGTAGGCTCCACGCTTGTGGGCACGGAAGGCGGCCATCACATTGCAACCCATCGCGTTGGTGGACAGGTAGAAGACGTTGCCGTATCCGCCGGTGGCGAGAATGACGGTGTCGGCAGCGTGGCGGGAAATCTCGCCGGTCACCAGATCGCGGACGATGATGCCCTTGGCATGGCCATTGACCACCACCAGATCGAGCATTTCGGTCCGCGGGAACATCTGGACGCCACCGCGTGAAATTTCTTTCTCCAAAGCCTGATAGCAACCGATGAGCAACTGCTGTCCGGTCTGGCCACGCGCGTAGAAGGTCCGGCTCACTTGGGCTCCACCAAAGGAACGGTTGTCGAGCAGTCCACCGTATTCGCGGGCAAAGGGAACGCCTTGAGCCACGCACTGATCGATGATGTTGCCGCTGACTTCGGCGAGCCGGTGAACGTTGGCCTCACGCGAGCGGAAGTCACCGCCCTTGATGGTGTCGTAAAACAAACGCCAGACCGAGTCACCATCGTTCTGATAGTTCTTCGAAGCATTGATCCCGCCCTGTGCGGCAATCGAGTGGGCGCGTCGGGGACTGTCCTGATAGCAGAAGCATTTCACCTGATAGCCCAGCTCGCTGAGCGTGGCGGCCGCCGCGCCTCCGGCGAGACCGGAACCGACGACAATCACGGAATACTTCCGCTTGTTCGCCGGGTTGATGAGCTTGGACTCATTCTTGTGCTTGGTCCACTTGTCGGCCAGAGGGCCGGAGGGAATAGCGGAATTGAGAGTGCCGTTGGATGCCATGATGGAAAAAAGGAAAAGATTGAAAGGCGGCTTTGCTTAGCCTTGGCTCGTCGCGACAACTTGAACCGAAGCTGGGGGAGGGGAAATCTCGGCCTTGTGGTGAGGCTTGGGATTCTCTTTCAGAATGCCGAACATCGCCGAAAGGGGAATGGAGAGGAAGCCGATCCAGAGCGCGATGGAAATGGCCCAGCCAAGTTTCTGTTCGAAACCGGCGGACTTGCGACTGCGAATGCCGAGGGTCTGAAAGATGGAGGCGATCCCGTGGCTGAGATGGGAGCAGAGCAGGCTGACACCCACAATGTAGAAAAGGGTGACGAGGGGATTCTTGAATCCCTTGATCACCATGGCGTAGACGTCGTGACGAGCCTCGCCCGGATTGGCGGCGGCGTAGGCGGTATCCGGCAGATTGGCGAGTTCGGGAGACACGCGAACAGTAAAGTGCAGAATGTGAAACACCACGAAGGCAATCACGGTCATTCCGCTCCAGATCATGATGCGGGAGCTTTTCGACGCTTGGACGGTGTTGTCGTAAGCGTAGCGAGCATTCCGGGCGGCCCGATTCTCGATCGTAAGCGAGATGGTGGCCCAGATGTGAAGCCCAAAAGCGACCAACAGGCCGATACGGGCGATCCAGACTCCCTGACCATGCAGCATGGTGTGGAGAAATTGCGCATAGTCGTTCATCGCTTCCTTGCCCTGGAAGACGAGCAAGTTGCCCGCGACATGTCCGAGTAAGAAGAGAACGAGCATGGCGCCAGTGACGGCGACAATGATCTTCCGGCCGATCGACGATTGCCAGAACTGGAGAAGTGCTTTCCCGAGTGGATTCATTTTGTGGTTTCCCTTAAGCATTACGAAGCAAGAAAGCAAGGAGATGGGGGCGTCTGAAGTGTTTTGTTGAAAAAAAAGCGTAAGGATTGGCAGAATTCGATCAATTTGCCGCCTTTTCCCTCGGTTTCCCTGAATTGAAGGTTGCGACATCGTCGGGTTTTCATTAAACAACGACCCATGGCGTCTCATCGGCCTCGCGAAAACTGGTCCTCACGACTCGGAGTCATTCTGGCGGTGTCCGGCAGTGCTGTCGGTCTCGGCAATTTCCTCCGCTTTCCCGGCCAAGCGGCGCAATACGGGGGAGGGGCCTTCATGGTGGCCTATTTTATTTCCTTTTTGCTGATCGGATTGCCGATCTGCTGGGCGGAGTGGTCCATGGGACGTTCGGCGGGACAAAAGGGCTACAATTCCTGTCCCGGTATTTTCAACTACATCGCCCGACATCCGGCAGCGAAGTATGCGGGCGTCATCGGAGTGATCATTCCGGTCATCATCTACATGTATTACGTCACCATCGAGGCATGGTGCCTCGGATACGCGGTCAATTTCGTGACGGGAAAGATGGCATTTGGCTCGCCGGAGGAGGCCGCCACTTTTTGGGGGAAATTCATCGGAGCGGGGGGCGACGGCAGCGCGATGGGATTCAATCTGGATCAGGTCGGCGGCTATCTGGTGCTGGTTTTCGTGCTGAACTTTTTCCTCGTCTATCGCGGACTTTCCAAAGGGATCGAGTGGTTCTGCAAGTATGCGATGCCGACGCTGGTGTTGTTGGCCATCGTGATTCTGGTCCGCGTGCTGACTCTGGGGGCACCAGATCCCAGCGTTCCGGAGAACAATGTCGTCAACGGTCTCGGCTTCATGTGGAATCCCGAGAAAGTGCTCATCTCGGAGAAAGCCGCCGATGGCACCATCACTCAGGTGGAGGTGGTGGATGCGGCACAGATCGCTGCCGCCGAGGCGGATCCCGCGCGAACGGTCACACGCATCACGGTTTGGGAGCAATTGCAGAAACCTCAACTCTGGTTGGCCGCCGCTGGACAGATCTTTTTCTCCCTGTCGGTCGGATTCGGGATCATCCTCACCTACGCCAGCTATCTGCGGAGAAATGACGACGTCGTCCTCAGCGGATTGGCCGCCTGTAGCGCCAACGAGTTTTGCGAAGTCGGCTTGGGAGGATTGATCACCCTCCCGGCCGGTGTGGCCTTTCTTGGCGTGTCCGGAATGGTGGGAATGGGGACCTTCGATCTCGGTTTCAAGGTGTTGCCCATGGTCTTTGCCAGTATGCCGGCCGGAAATGTCTTCGGCTTTTTCTTCTTCTTTCTGCTGTTTCTCGCTGCCGTGACCAGTTCGCTGTCGATGCTCCAGCCGGGCATCGCTTTTCTGGAAGAAGCGATGGCAGTGGGACGCAAGACATCGGTGGCGATTCTCGGCGTGATCACCGCAATGGGCTGCGGGTTCGTGGTTTGGTTCAGCAAGGATGTGAAAGCCCTCGATACCCTGGATTTCTGGGTGGGAACGTTTCTGATCTACGTCCTGGCTTCTATCCAGGTGATCATTTTTGCTTGGGTTCTGGGCATTCGGAAAGGATTCGACCAAGCGCATCAGGGAGCGGCGATTCGCATTCCCCGCATTTTTGGGGTGATCCTCAAATACGTCACGCCGACCTTGCTGTTGGCGATTTTCCTGACTTGGCTGCTGAAGGATGTCCTCGGAATCGTTGGCGAGGGTGAACTGAGTGGCTACATCACCGATCTGGTCGGAGACAAGGCCAATCCGGTGGCTCAGATCAGCGTCGGCCTCATTCTGATTGTCGCGATCGGCACTACCCTGATTCTCTCTCAGGCTCCCATCTACAAAAACGAACTGAATCAATCGCCGTCAGACTCTCGCCCGGATGCCTGAGCTGGAACGACCGCTTTCGAAGAACTTCTGCAATCCTGAGACCCTATGACTACTGGCGGTTGGATCATCATGCTCATCTCGGTCTCGACGGTGACCCTTCTCTTCGTTTGGTGCATCATCAAAGTGCTGCGCTCTCCCGGCGA
>JAGROX010000133.1:1642-2322 GCA_020440025.1 Verrucomicrobiia bacterium | reverse complement strand
CGCACCGCCTGACCTCCGAGGCCGAACTTGCTGAACATCTCGCCATCGTGGCCATAGATGTCCTGGTCAAATCTCACCCGGTTGTCATCCATGATCGTGGAAGTCCAATAGACGAGATAGACAGGAATTGGCGAGGCGAGATCCACCTTCTGATTGGGGCGGGTCGAGTCCTGCATCGCGGCCTGAATGGCGGGCAGGGTCCAGTTGCCATTGGCGCGAAGGACAAAGTCCGCGAGGACGTCGGGTTCCGAGACGCGGACACAGCCATGACTGAAATCGCGATCCGTGGCTTTGAACAGGTCGTGGTTCGGTGTGTCGTGGAGGTAGACCGAGTTGTCGTTGGGGAAGATGAATTTCACCAAGCCGAGGGCGTTTCCGGGTCCAGTGCCCTGGCGGATGCTGAGCTGTCCCGAGGCGACTTTCTCCAGATTCTCCCGCGTCACCGGCAACACCTTGTCGGGGCCGACGCCGAAACCGGGAACAATCTCATAGTTTTCCCGAGCGACGTAACCGGGATCATCGAGTGCGAGGGGCACGATCTCTTTTTTGGCAATGCTGAGCGGCACATTCCAATAGGGCCGGAAGTAGAGGTAGCGCACCGAGCCGTGAAAGACGGGAGTCTGATGCTGGCCTTTGATGCCGACGATGGTTCGCATCGTGTCCACCGACCGACCGGCGGT
>JAGROX010000133.1:0-1591 GCA_020440025.1 Verrucomicrobiia bacterium | reverse complement strand
CGTGGCATCCAGCGGAGACGGTCGAGATTGATGACCAGGGTATCGAGACGGTGCTCCACGGGATGATTCATCTCCATCATCGTCTGCGGCCCGAGAACGGCGTCGGGAGTGATGCCGTGGCGAAATTGAAACGACTTCAGGGCCATCGCGGTCTCGGGATCGATGATCTTTGATCGAATGTGGGGCGCGTCCGCCGGGAGATCGCCTTCCGCCCGGAGTCGGGCACGCAGCAGGGGGATCTCCGAATACGGCTCGTTGGGCCCCACCGCTTTCGGTGGCGAGGGAAGAGATTTCCAACCGCCGAGACTGGCGATTTCCCGATAGCGGGCCAGCGTGGCCACCAGATTGCGATAGCGAGGATCCGGCGGCGCGGCGGCTCCTTCCAGCCAGCGGGCGAACTCTCCCGGTCCCTGGCGCAGCGCTTCATCGAGCAGGGCCACGGGAGTGATGGTGCGGGGAATCGCTTCCCATTTCGAGTGCACCGAGACGGGATCCACAAAGCCATAGGCCAGGCTCTGAATGGCGTAGAGGGCGAGGTGAGTCGTCGCGATGTCGACCTTGGCCTCCTCCGCCGCCGAGGGCGGAATGCTCTGCCAAGTCGCCTGCCAGCGGGCGAGATTGAAAAGCTCCGGGCGCAGCCCGTGGCGATCGAGGTTGCTGATGAATCTCGACAAAGCCGAAAGCGTGACCCCGTCCCAAGCTGGCGCAAATTGACGCCCCGAATACCAGTCGTGGATGGGGCCCTTCTCATTGGCCAACTGAGAGCGAAGCGCCGCCGTGACCTCCACCGCCGGCCGCTGGCGGGCAAACGAGTCCTGGGCGTCGCCCACTGCGGGCAGCAGGGCCAGCACCGGGGCTAAAAGGGAAAACAGGGCGGGGGATCGGAATGAGAAGGGCATGAGAACAGCGGAGCGACGAGTGGAAAGAAGATAGCATCACCGGGACCAGAGCGCGACCTGACAGGACTCGTGGGCGCAGGTCATTATGCGAGAATCTTCGAATTTCCGTTCGCCTTCCCGATATCCCGAAGCCGATTTCGAAAATTTGGAGGCCCCTTCTGGTTATCCCGATCCTTACCGGGCTCGGCTAGCCCCGCTACCAACCGAGAGGTGAATCGACGCGGAATCCGCATGCCAAAAAGGGTGGGGGGCATCAGACAGGGTTAGGCCGCCGACCCAACCCTCTTGAATGGGGAATTCTGGCCCCGTTCCACCATGCCACCTACCCCCGGAGGCATTCGCGTCAGCGAAATCGTCGCTTTCCCTTCCGAAATCGCTTCTTTCACCTCCGAAATCGTTTCTTCAACCACCGAAACTGTGTCTTGAACTACCGAAAACGCATCTTTACCTCCCGAAACGGTGTCTTTTATCTCCGAAACAAAATCTTCTCGTTCCGAAATCAAAGATTCAATCTTCGAAATTTAATCTTTCATCTCCGAAATCGTATCTTCAAATTCCGAAACCGTATCTTTGTCTTCCGAAATCCAATCTTTGTCCTCTGAAATCCAGTCTTGGCATTTCGAAATCCCTTCTTTATCTTCAACAACGCACTTTTTCGCTGTGCCATTCCCCACTCACTCCCCATGACCGCC
>JAGROX010000002.1:30243-31946 GCA_020440025.1 Verrucomicrobiia bacterium | reverse complement strand
ATCTCGGCAAGATGTCCTTCGGCATTCTCCAGAGTTTCCTCAACCGGCTCGAATCCTACGGCATGGTCGATCAGTTGCCGCCCCTGTCGAACCTGTTCCGCCAATTCCAGGCCGAGGGAAATCGCTATCAACAGACCCTCAAAGAAATCGTCGAAGAAGAGCGTCCCCCCATGGCGACGATTCCGGAATACGTGGAAAAGATGAAGGCCCTCGGTCGCGAGGTCGTGCCCGTCGCCATTTAGTTTCGCGAGGTTCCTCGCCCCGATTGGTCATGAAAATCGCCATCGTTCACTACCACCTCCGTCGCGGTGGCGTGACCCGGGTGATCGAGACGGCGCTGCAAGGGTTTCGCGAAGCGGGAGCGGAGGTGGAATGCGTGGTCCTCAGTGGTGAGGCACCCGAGGAAACGTCGCCGCTGTTTCCCCATCATCGCGTGGTGCCCGGACTCGGCTACGCCAATGAATTTGTGGCGAACTCCACCCTCGCCGATGACCTGCGGCAATCTGCCGTCGACGCGCTGGGAGCGCCGCCCGATGTCTGGCACATCCACAACCACAGCCTCGGGAAAAACGTGGGCATGCCGCTGGTGTTGGATCGCCTGTTGGACTCGGGCGCGAAGCTGCTGCTGCAGATTCACGATTTCGCCGAGGATGGTCGTCCCGAAAACTTCCGCCGCCAGCGGGTCGCGGTCGATCCCGCCGAGACGACCTGGTATCCGTCGGCGGCGCAGATTCACTACGCGCTGCTGAATCAGCGCGACGCTCACTTCCTGGGTCAGGCCGGACTCGCTGCGGATCGATTGCACCTCCTGCCCAACGCCGTGGCGGCGCCTCCGGTGGAGTCGCCGACGAGGCCCACCTTCGTGAAACCCGGTCAGCGTTTTCTCCTGTATCCGACGCGCGGCATTCGGCGCAAGAATCTCGGGGAGATGCTGCTGCTCGCCGCGATCTCGGGCGATGACGTGGCCTTTGCCTCGACTCTGGCCCCGGAGAATCCGGAGTGGTTGGCGATTCATGATCGCTGGAAGGCTCTGGCCGCCACCCATGGTCTTCCCGTGGAACTGGGCATCGGGTCCGATCCTGCCGTTTCTTTCGGCGGACTCATGGCTGCGGCCGACGCCATCCTCACCACCAGCGTCGCCGAGGGATTCGGTCTCGCCTTTCTCGAACCCTGGCTGGCACCCAAGACGATTCGCGGCCGAGACCTGCCCGAGATCACCGGGGACTTTGCGGAAAAAGGCATCGATCTCGGCGGACTCTATCAGCGCCTCGACGTGCCGGTCGACTGGATCGATGCCGAGGCGTTTCGGAAAAAATTAAATAGCGCCCTGAATGCCTCGTTTCAAAGCTACGGGCGCCGCCTCCCCGACGAGGCGATCGAGCAGGCCTTTCACGCCGCAGTGACCCAGGACCGGGTGGATTTTGGCCGACTCGACGAAGAGCTGCAGGAACGAGTGCTGGAAGCCGCGATCCGTGATCGCGATGCCATCGAGACGCCGACGCTTTCCGGGGCGTCAGCCGACGAGATCAACGCCAATGCCTCGGCCATCGCCGATGCCTACGGGATCGCCGCCTATGGTCGTCGACTGGCCGGGATCTATGGCGAACTTTGCGACGCGCCCTTGTCGGAGACCGATTCGCTCGACGGCGAGAAACTTCTGGATGCCTTTCTCGATCCCTCGCGTTTCATGCTGCTCCGGAGCT
>JAGROX010000002.1:14518-30120 GCA_020440025.1 Verrucomicrobiia bacterium | reverse complement strand
ACCCTCGTCATCTCCGCCGCCGGGGACATCTCCCTGGCCAATGACGACAATCGCGACGACGCCCTGCGCCTCGCCATCGAGACGGGCACCGGCCTGACTTTTTGCGGTCGCAGCGAAGGACTTGCGACCGCCTATCACCGTCACATCCGAGCCCATCAGGAGATCCGCAGAGCGGAAGGCATTGAATATCCCGAAGTCGAAATCCGCGACGTGTGGCGAGACCTGCTCGCCGAGTTGTGCCGCGAGGAAAAACTGCCCGCCATTGAGACCGACAGCGAAGCCGTCTGCGAACGCATCGCCGTGGCCTACGAATGCGCCGCCAATCCCGTGTGGCCGATGCCGCAACTCGCGGAGACTTTGGCGGCATTGAGAGAAAAGAACCTGGCGTTGGGAATCGTCTCCAATGCCCAGTTTTACACCCTGTCGCTGTTCCCGGCTTTTCTCGATGGTCGCGATCTCGCGGCGCTCGGTTTCGATGAGAGGCTGGCAGTGTTTTCTTTTCAACTGCGGGAGGGCAAGCCGTCGACGCGACTCTACGAAATCCTCGCCGAGAATCTGGCCGAGCAAGGCATCGCACCCGACGAAGTGATCTACGTCGGCAACGACCTCCGCAACGATATCTGGCCGGCTCAGCTTGTCGGTTTCCGCACCGCACTTTTCGCCGGTGACGCGCGTTCCCTGCGGTGGCGGGAGGACGATCCACGAGTCGAAGGAGTCATTCCCGATCTCGTCATCACCGAGCTGGCGCAGTTGATCGCCGTGCTTTCCTGAAAGCTATTCGAGTCGGGAGCGAAAGAGCCAGGAAGCGGCGCCGAGCGTGACCAGGGCAATTACGAGGATGGGCCAGGCGTTGGCCGCCACGATGGCCGGGGGCATGTCCTTGAGGAACACGCCTTTGATGATGATCATGAAATGCTTGAGCGGATTTCCCTCGGCGACGACCTGAAGCCAGGGCGGCATGTTTTCCACCGGCGTGGCAAAGCCCGACATCAGCATGGCGGGCACCATGAACACAAAGGCACCGAGGACAGCCTGCTGTTGGGTTCGGGCCAGCGATGAGATGAACAGACCAATGCCCACGATGGCGAGAAGAAAGACCGCCAGCCCACCCAACAGGAGAAGCACGGAGCCATTGAAAGGAACCCGAAACACAAAAACGGCCACCCCGAGGATGAGAAGTCCTTCGCAGTAGGCGAGGAGGAAGGAGGGAATCGTTTTTCCCAGAAGAATTTCAAAAGGTTTCAGGGGCGAAACGAGGAGCTGATCGAACGTGCCGAGTTCGCGTTCTCTCGCCACCGACAATCCGGTGACGATGAGACCGATCAAGGTTGAGAGGACACCAATGAGACTGGGAACCGTAAACCAGACATAGTTGAGATTGGGATTGAACCAGTTCCGTTCCAGCAGCTTGACCGACGGCGCTCCCGGAACTGACGACGCGAGTTCCTCGCTGAAGCGGCTCACGATTTGAGAGGCGTAGCCTTGGACGATCTGCGCGGCATTGGATCGCCTGCCATCGAGGATGAACTGAACCGAGGCAGGCTGGCCGGATTCCACGCGACGCGAGAAATCATCGGCGATACGCATCACCAGAATCGCCCCCTGGGAATCGATCAGAGGCGCCACTTCGGCATCTCCCTTGAGATAGGTGATGTGCCGAAAGGTGCGGGAAGCGTGGAAGCGCTGGGCCAACTCGTTCGAGGCCTGCCCGCTATCCTCGTTGAGGATGCCGAGGGAGACATTTTTCACTTCGAGCGTCGCCGCGAAAGAGAAAATGATCATCTGCATGAGCGGCGGCACGACCAACAGGAGACGACTGCGCTTGTCCCGCAGAATGGCGAGAAGCTCTTTGATGATGAGGGCTCTGAGTCGGAGGATCATTTTTTCGATGAATCAATCAAGACGCCGACTGGTCTTGCGAGCGACCAGCAACATGAGCACGGAACCAATCGCCACGAGCGCGAGGGTATTGGGAACCAACACAGAACGAACATCGCCCGCGAGGAAGATCGTCTGGAGGCAGGTGACGAAGTAGCGGGCCGGGATGATTCGGGTCAGCGTCTGAATCGGCAAAGGCATGCTGCTGATTTCAAAGACGAATCCCGAAAGCAGAAAGCTCGGCAGGAACCCAACGACCAGAGCGATCTGCGAGGCGACGAACTGGTTTTTCGACACGGTGGAGATCAGGAGACCGAGGGCGAGCATCGTGATCAGGAAGATCGACGACACCAGCACGAGGACAAAGACCGAGCCGCGAAACGGGAGTTCAAAGAGAGTGACTGAGACCACCACGCAAACGGCCAAGGATCCCATGCCGAGGAGATAGTAGGGCGTGAGCTTTCCAATGATGAACTCCAGAGTTCCCAGTGGGGTGGCCATGAGCGCTTCCATCGTCCCGCGTTCCCACTCGCGGGCGACGACGAGCGCCGTCAACAGCGTGCCGATGATGGTCATGATGATGGCGATGGAGCCGGGAAGCAGAAACCAACGGCTCTGTATTTCGGGATTGAACCAGACTCGCGGTTCGGTCGAGACTCGGGGAGCAATCGAGCGACTTCTGCCGACGTCGAACGATTGCTGCACCATCCAGTTGGCCACCGTGCCCTGCGCGTAATTCTGGACAAAACTGGCGGTATTGGGTTCGCTCCCGTCGACGATGACCTGGATCGCCGTGACCGCATCACCTCGCCGCAGAGACTCCGTCAGCGTGGCCGGAATGACGATCAGTCCGCGGATGTTGCCAGCGACGAGATCTTCCTCGAAATCCCGCCGATCACGCCCCACGCGGACTTCGTAGGAGGGAGAATTTCGAAACGCTGCCACCAGACTTTGAGCCTCGGGAGTGGCGCTTTCCATGACCACACCGACTTTGACTGCGGTGGCATCCAGCGAGACCCCATACCCGAACAGGAAGAGCAGCACGCCGGGCAGCACAAAGGCAATGAGGACGCTGCTGGGGTCGCGAACCACCTGCGCCATCTCCTTGCGAATCAGTCCGCGAATCCGACGCCAACGAGCGAGGTTCATGCCGGGGCTCCTTTCTCCGTTTTGCCCAATTCCCGTTCGATCAGGGCAATGAAGGCCTCTTCGAGACTGGCTTCCCGACCGGGGATGGACTCCGACTTGAGCGCGTCCGGCGATCCGCTGGCGATGACGCGACCGCGAAACACCAGAGCGATACGGTCGCAGTATTCGGCCTCGTCCATGAAGTGAGTGGTCACCATGATGGTCACGCCTTTTTCCACCAGACCATTGATGTGATTCCAAAATTCGCGCCGAGTCAGCGGATCCACTCCCGAGGTGGGTTCGTCGAGAAAGAGCACCGCGGGTTCGTGCATCACCGCACAGGAGAGAGCGAGGCGTTGTTTGAAACCCAGGGGCAACAGGGCGGCGGAAGTCTTCAGGTAGGCATCGAGATTGAACGTCTCGATCATCCGCTCAATCGCGCTCCGCTTTCGGGCGCCTGACAGCCCGTAGATTCCAGCGAAGAACTCCAGATTCTGGCGGACGCTGAGATCTCCGTAGAGCGAGAATTTCTGCGCCATGTAGCCGATACGGGAACGTGCCTGACTGGTGGCGGTTTTCAGATCGAGTCCGGCCACCTTGGCCCGGCCACTGGTGGGCTGCAGCAATCCGCACATCATCTTGAAGGCGGTTGACTTCCCCGCCCCATTCGGCCCCAGCAAACCAAAGACCTCACCCTGATGAACCTGGAAGGACACACGGTCAGACGCCGTGAAGTCGCCAAACTTTTTGGTGAGATCGGTGGCATCGATCACTGGCGTTCCATCGCCGCTGCGAATGGCGGTCATTCCTGCGGCCAGAGCGGATTCGCCGCCGGGTCCCCCACCGAGGCTGTCGATAAAGGCATCCTCAAAGCGGGGCTTGGTCACTTCTGCCGTTCCGGGCAGATTGGGAAGGGACTCTCCGACACGCACCAAGAGTCGGAGGCTTTTCCCCTGGATGACCCCATCGATGATCGCCTCTTCGCGCAAACTGCGAGCCAGCACCTGACGCCGCTGATCTTCCGCAATACCCCGAACCAGATACACTCTTCCTTCGACATGCTGGGTCAGGTCATCGGGCGGACCATTGTGAACGAGGTGGCCCTCATGGAGGAGAATCACCGTGTCACACTGCTCGGCTTCATCGAGATAGGCGGTACTCCAGACCACCCCGATCCCGTCATCGACGAGGTCACCGACCATTTTCCAGAGCTCTCGCCGTGAAATGGGATCAACTCCCACGCTGGGCTCATCGAGCAGGAGCAGGCGGGGCTTTCGGATCAGAGCGCAGGCGAGCCCGAGCTTTTGTTTCATCCCGCCGGAAAGCGCGCCGGCCAGTCGTTCGGTGAAGCGGGCCAGATCCGTGAAGCGCAAGAGACGCTCGAAGGCCTCGGTGCGTTCCTCGTTGACGACTCCCCGCAAATCCGCATAGAGGTGGAGGTTCTCGACTACGGTGAGATCTTCGTAGAGCCCGAAGCGCTGGGGCATGTAGCCAATGCGCTCATGAATCGCGCTGGTGTCATCGACACTGTCGAGTCCGGTGATGGTGATGCGCCCCTCGCTCGGTTCCATCAATCCCGCCAGCAATCGCAACAGGGTGGTCTTTCCCGCCCCGTCTGCGCCGACGAGGCCGCAGATCTCGCCCGCCCGGATTTCTCCCCGGATGTTGTCGAGTGCCGGGACGGAGGATCCCGGGAAACTTTTACTGACTCCCTGGATGCTGGCGAGGACCTCAGGCATCGGGAGGAAGGGAGGAATCGGAGAACTTGATCGTCACCGGCATCCCCTGGCGCAGCGCTTCGTCGGGCTCCGTGATGATGACGCGGAGCCGATAGACGAGATCGGTACGAAGCTCTTCGGTTTCGACGGATTTCGGAGTGAACTCAGCCACCGGAGAGATGAATCCGATCTGGCCCACGTAGGGGCGATCGGGACGGGAGTCGGTAAACACTTCGACTTTCATCCCGGGATGAATGCGCCCCATGTCGGGCTCGGAAATGTAGGTGCGGACCCAGACCGGAGCCTTGAGAGAGAGGGCGTAGACGGTGGCTCCCGTCGCGACAATGGCTCCGGGCTCTTCGACCCGGGTGAGGATGATGCCGTCCGCAGGGGCTCGCAACTCGGCATCGGACAACTGACGCTCCGCTTGATCGACGCGGGCCCGGGCCGTCTGAAGCTCGGCCTTGGCAATGGCGATATCCTCCTTGCGAGGTCCCTCCTCGGCCAGCGCAAGCGCCGCATTGGCCGATTCCAATCGCGCCGAGGCACCATCGTGGATGGCTTGCGCGTCCTCCACCGCCTGTTTCGATACCGACCCCACGCTCACCAGTTCCGACAATCGCGTCAGGGATTTCTCCGCATTTTTCAGAGCAGCCGTACTTTCGGCGACGGTCGCCCGAGCCTGCACGATCTCAGCGGGGCGCGTGCCCGCCTCGAGTTTTGCCACCCCCGCTTCGGCGGCACTAACCTGTGCCTGAAAAAGCGCGAGATTGTCTTCCAGAGGACCTTTGTCCAGTACGGCGAGCAGGTTTCCCTTCTCGACGGAATCGCCTTCCTCAAAAGACATGGACTCGAGTCGACCGCTGGTTCGGAATCCCAGGGTGACCTGCCGGATGTCGACATTTCCATACAGGGTCAATGGCTCACCTGATGTCGAAGCGCCGCTGCCAAGCTGCCCTTTCACCACGAAACCGATGCCCGCCAAGATGGCGATCAGCAGGAGAATCTTGAGAATCTTTTTCATACTTGGCTTCCGTCAAATGACTCAGAGTCCGCGTTCCAGCCTCATCCCTCGAATCGAGGCGACAAAGGTTTCCGTGACTGTTTCCTTGATCTGTTCGAGATGCTCGCGAGTGAAATCATCCCACTCTGCGCGTCGTCGAATCAGTTCGCGTCCCGCGCCAAAAACGATCATCTGCCCCAGAAGAGCGTGAGCCCTGAGAATGCTGGATTCGGCATTCGGATCTTCCCCAAGCAAGATCGCCACCAGTCGGGTAAGGATCGAATGGATGTCCCTCATGTATCCTTCGTAGAGCAGATCGAAAACTTCAGAGGGATGCATCAGCTCCCGGATCACAAAGGCCGCCCGGAATCGGGCCTGATCGGCTCCGACCAGAAACTCGACCATCTTTCCGATCATGGTCGCAATGAGCAGTTCCCCTTCTTCCGCCGTCACCGGTCCGGCTTCGAGTCGTTCGCGAATGCCGCCTGCCGTTACCCCAACGGAGGATTGAACCATTTGAACCAGATCCTCCGCCACCGCCAGATGCAGTCCCTGCTTGCCGCCGAAATGGTAGGGAATCGCAGCCTGATTGACCCGGGCACGCTCTGCCAGATCTCGAGTGCTGACCGAATCAAAGCCCCGTTCACCGAACTCGGCCAAGGCCGCATCAAGCAATCGCCGCCGAGTGGCATTCGATGAATTGAGAGCTTCTTGCTCGGATTGAGAGGACTCACTCACCTTGCATATTCATTCATTTGAATGAATGAATCAAGTGATTGCTGGATGTCCCCGGAATCGCGACGAGCCTGACTCAATCGTTCTGCTCAAGTGATCTGAATCGGCGCGGTTCTAGCTTGTGTCGGAGCCTTCGCTCAGGTTCACTGGCGATCGTCTTTCGCCACGCGAACTCATCATGTCCGAAACCGCCACTCTCCCTGCCGAGTCCGATGTTCCCACTCCGCCTTCGATTCCGGTCGAAGTCCCCGCGCTTCGTGCCATTGGATTGGTGAGGCACTATGGCCGGGTCAAGGTGGTCAATGGGCTCGATCTCGAAGTTCCGCGCGGCAAGATCTACGGTTTCCTCGGTCGAAACGGCGCGGGAAAGACGACCACCATTCGCATGCTGATGGGCATCCTGAAGCCGACCCGCGGGGAGATTGAGTTTTTCGGCGAGCGGACGAAGCGCACGACCATCCCGCTGAAACGACGCATCGGCTACGTGTCCCAAAGTCAGCATTTCTATCCCTGGATGTCGGCGCGGCAACTGGGACGCTTTGTCTCCGGTTTCTATCCGACCTGGGACGACGCGGAATACGATCGACTGCTGGGGCTCCTCGATATCCCTCCCGACCGTCGCTCGTCCCAACTCTCCGGGGGCATGCGCATGAAACTGGCGCTCGCCCTGGCGCTGGCCCATCATCCCGATCTCTTGATTCTCGATGAACCGACCGCAGGTCTGGATCCGGTGGCGCAGCGGGAGTTTCTGGAGATCATCAAGAACCAGTCGCGAAACCACGGGCGGACCACGCTTTTTTCCACCCATCGCATCGACGAGGTGGAGCGCGCCGCCGACAAGGTGGGCATCATCGATGGCGGCATGATGCGCTACGAAGGCCCCCTCGACAATCTCCGAGCCGACGTGAGGCGAGTCATCGAGATCCCCGCCACCGAAAGCCCGACCTTTCCGGAAATCGAAGCGGCCGCATCCGGCGACGGCGACGCGGTGTCGCTGGAATCACCTCTCGCCGCGCCGCTTCCCGTCACTCCGCTGGCGCTGCCCCCTGCCCGTCCGGAGAATCCCTTCGCGAACCGAGACGATTACGAATTGCTGCGCGACGAAAGCCTTCCCTCACAACGACGCTACATCTACCGCTGCCTTGCTGAGAATCCGTGGGCCGATGCGATACCAGCGGGATGGGAGACGGAATCCCTCAACCTTGAAGACATCTTCCTCGCCTACGCCGGAATGAAAGTGGCCGATCTATGACAGGGGCACTCATTCGCAAGGAACTCCGGCAACACTGGTGGGCGATGCTGCTCATCGGTCTGCTTTCCGTGTTGGGCGTCGGCTGGATCATCCTCCTGACCGTGATGCAGGGGCAAGCCGGGAGCCAGCTTTTCGCCCTGCGCCTGCATGCCTGGCTCCTCGCCCTCAGCGCGCTGGTGCTGGGAAATCGCCTCGTGGTCGCGGAATACAGTTCCAAAACTCAGATCTTTCTCGAGTCCCTGCCGTTGCCGCGGCTCCGCATCGTGTTGGTGAAATACTTCCTCGGCTTCATCATCATGTTCCTCTGCGCCGGCATCGGTCTCGGAGTGGCGATGCTGGTGGGAGCACGAACCGAAGTCTTCACACTCCGCTTTGTCGGCATTCTCTTGGCCCGCTACTTCTGCTACACGGCTTTTGTTTACAGCTGTTTCTTTGGCATGGGATTCCTCGGGCGCTATCGCTTCGCCGCCTATGCCATCATCGTCGCAGGCATTGCCCTGCTGGTGAGATCCAAGGATGTCGCACTCCACGAACTCGCTCCCGTCTACCTCGTTGGCGGGACTTTTCCTTTTGAGCGTGAGGTCTATCCCACGGAAGCGCTTCTGATCACCGGCGGCATTGCCCTCGGCTTTTTCCTCCTCGCGATCATCCTCGCCGCCACTCGCGAGGGATCGGTCTCCAGCCTGCTGGGCGAACGCATGTCCTACCGCGACAAAATCTCCCTGACCGCCCTCTGCTTTGGTCTGTTGGTAACGTTTTTCGTCATCGATGAGCGCAAGGAAAAGGACCCCTACCAGATGGCGGGCGGGGTCTCCGCCGAAGACACGCGCCTCGCCGAAGTGACCGTTGCCCCGGTGTCAAAGCAAGCCAGAGCTCTGGCCGCCGACCTCGGAAAAGATCTCGATGAAATGGCCGAGTATCTGGGCCTCACGGAAATGCCGCCCATTTTTCTGATCGACCGACCCGATCTCGATCCCGATCAATTCGAGCATGGTTACGTGGCCGATGCCGAGGGCGTGATTCTCCGCACGCCGTTCACCCACGAGGACTGGCGTTATGCCCAATGCGTGGAGCGAATCAGTGGCGACATCATCGAAAGCGCCACCAACAGTCGCGCGATGAAGGAGGACCGCTTCTGGGTCATCGATGGCTTCACCCTCTACTGGCCGCACCGGGGCGATCCCGAGGCGCCGCTGGACAAGGATCATCACCTCTTGCTTCGCGCCCTCTATGGCACGGACATACTGGGCGGGCTGAAAAATCCCGACGATCTCCTCCAGTGGTTCGCCCACCAGAGAGTCGTCGGCCACGAGATCACCTCCGGCATTGGCTGGTCCATGTTGCGAGTGCTGGAACAGCAGGCTGGTCCCGAGGCGGCCCAGTCTTTCATGCGATCCGTGCTGGCCGAACAGGCTCCCAAAAACGCCCTGACCTCCTTGCGCGAACTGAAGCATCCCGCGAGCCAACGTTTCCGCGACCACACCGGACTCGAACTTTCGGCGTTTCTCGACACTTGGAATGCCGAGCTCGACGTCTGGCGAAAGAAACTGGCCGACGAAGTGGCCGAAATTCCCCGGCTCAGTGGCGATCTTGTTTTCGAAGGTGAAGCCGGAGCCACCTCACAGGCGCGCTATCGTTTCGAACCTCCCGCCGCCGAGTTTGCCGAGACCTACCAGCGCCCTGTCCTGCTCTTCGGAGACACCGCTCCGTTTTCCGTATGGTTGCCCGAGGAGATCATGAAACGCCAACCGCTCTCGAAGACCGAACTCAGTGAAGGCTGGCTGGTCGATACGTGGGGCAGCGGCACCGGCGTCGCCTGGACCTTCGCGGCAGACTCACCTCAGATGTACTGCCGCATCATCTCCGGTTGGAACCACGCCCACGTCCCTTGACTCGCTCGTTTTCCATGGCTCTTTTTCGCAAAGAACTCCGCGCCCTGCGCCCCTTTCTGTGGCTGGCCCTCATCATCGTGGGACTCGACACCATCGCCACGCTCGCGACCCAGTTCCCCGACCAATTTACCCTGAGCGATGTCTTCGATGATTTCGATGCCTCCTTCGCCTACTTCATTCATTTCGCCCTCGCCTTCGCCATTGGCCAGACCCTGATCCAGCAGGAAAGGAACGACGAGACCTTGGAATTCATCGATGCCCTGCCGGTGAGCCGGTCGCGGGTCTACTGGACCAAATGGCTCGCGGGCTATGTCATTCTTTCCATCTTTCTCATCTCCGGTCTGGTTCTCGATCTTCCACTCTTTGCCTGGTCGATCACTTCGGATGATCCCTCGATGTACGTCGAGTTCTGGGGCTGGATGCTGGTGATGGATCTGATCCTCAATGCCGTCTATCTCTCCATCGGCATGGCCCTGGCATTCTGGGGACGCTTCGGACTGCTGGCGGTCGCGTTCTACCTCATCGGAATCTGGATCTTGAAAGAGGCGGGCTTTCCCAGCGCCGATCAGTTTGACCCGTTGTTCTTCGGTCATTTCAATGTCATCGGCAGCACCCTGCACGTTCCCTGGGAGGCGTTGATGATCCAGTTGGGAGCCTCGACCGTGTTGGCATTGATCGGCCAACTCGCCTTTTCGAAAATGGGAAAAGCCCGGGAGAGCGTCAGCGGATGGAAACGCGCTGCCACTCCACTCTTCATTTTTGGTCTGGTGGGTTTCGTGGTCGCGTGGATCGTCGCCAGCGTCTTTTTCGTGGACGAAGAAGCCCTGACCGAACCGACCGACGCAGCAGAACCCGTCTATGCGGAATGGGCAACCACCCGACTGAAAACCAAGCGATTCGTTTTCATCTACCCGAATAATCTCGCCCGCGCCGCCGAAGAGTTGGCCGCGGAAGCCGATGAGGTTCACGATACCGTCACCCGATTTTTCGGCACCGAACCGCAGCGGGAAATCATCGTCGATCTCACCAGCAATTCGCCCCGTCATGCCGGCACCGCCTACTGGGGGCGCATCCGGATGAATCTCCAGGCCGAGGGTCTCGAAGCCCGACTGCCCGCCGTTCTCGGTCACGAACTCTGCCACATCTACATCGATCAACTCAGCGAAAACCGCGTGTCGGAGAGTTTCGAAACCACGCGCTTCTTTCACGAGGGCCTGGCCTCGGTGGTCGAGTATCGATTCTTTCGTCCCGCCGAAGAACTCGCCCAGATTCGCCGGGTCGCGGCAGCCGCTCACGATCGCAACCGGATCCGCTTCGAGGATCTCGCCAGCAGCACGCGCCTTTCCGAGGAGTTCGCCGCCGAGTGGGTCTATCCTCTCGGCGAAGTCTTCGCCAGTGCTATCATCGATACCTGGGGTGACGATGCACCTGCCACTTTGATTCGAGCCTTCAATCGTCCCGATGCTCCCACCGGACTGCAGGGACTCACGCTCTGGCAAGATACCTTTCAAGCGGCAGGATACGATCTCGAAACTGCCATCGGGGCCTTCTTCCGCATTCTGGATGCCGAGGTGGCAAAGGAACGCGACTGGCTCGATCAACTGCCGAAACTGCGCGGCCAACTCGTCACCGACGACGACCGGGTCGGCGTTCGCGTGCTTCCCGCCCAGATCATTGCAAGCCAGAAAGAATCGCAGGCAATCCCCCCGAGAAAACAAATTTACCTCCGATTTCGTGCCGGTCCGGGCGCGCCTGAAAACGAATACCAGGTGCGTCGACTCGACCGGGACAACACCGCCTGGATCTCCCGCGAGTTTTTCCCCGGCGGAGCCGTCGATTTCCAGATCATCTATTCCCCCGAGGAAGCACTCATGATGCCCCTCTTCGATCCCTGGGTCAGCGCCCGCGTGCCCGGAGGTCGCTGAAATTTCTCGCCACGGGATCGCGCCGGATTTTTCCGGTGTCGCACTGGCTCACTCCTGATTTATGGTGAGGGAGCCATGCCCTCTCTCATTGCCAACGTCCAACTTGTCACGCCGAACGAAGAACTGCGCCCCGTCTCCATCGAGACCGGCGACGACGGTCGCATCGCCGCCATCCACGAAGCGGGATCGCATCCCGATGGAATCGATGTCATCTTCGACGGAGGCGGAGAACTGCTCGCCTTCGCGGGTTTCATCGACATTCACACTCACGGTGCCAACGGGGTCGATCTCTTTCAGGCCACGCCCGAAGCCGTTCACGCCTTTGCCGAAGCCAAACTGAGGGAAGGCGTCACCACCTTTCTCCCCACCACCTGGACCGAATCCGCCGAAGCCCTCCAGGCCATGGCGCGCGCCGTCACGGCCTATCGCGACGCGGGCGAACCCCATGCCCGCACCCCCTTTCTTCACGTCGAAGGCCCCTACCTGAACCCCGATCAAGCCGGAGCCCAGGACAGGCGACAGATGCGCGCTCCCGATGTCGAGGAAATCCGCGCTCTCGCCGAGATCTGTCCCATTGGCCTGATCTCCCTCGCCGTGGAACTGGAGAAATCCCCCTCCTTCATCCGGGTCATGCGCGAAATGGGCATCGTCTGCTCGGCCGCTCACAGCGCGGGGACCTATGCCGAATTCCGGATCGCCCGCGAGGCCGGACTGACTCACCTGACTCACTACTGCAACCAAATGTCACCGCTGCATCATCGCAGTGTCGGTCTCGTCGGAGCCGGCTTGCTGGATGATCGCGTGCTGATCGAAGTCATCACCGACACCATCCATCTCTGCCCCGACATGATCGAACTGGTGTTCAAACATCGCAGCTGTGACCAGCTCATGATCATCACCGACAGCATTGCCGCCTCGCATCTCGGCGACGGCGATTATCCCCTCGGCGACACCACTATCACCGTGAAGGACGGGGCCGCCCGTATCCCCGCCGGAAACCTGGCAGGTTCCATCCTCCAATTTCACCACGGTCTCAGAAACGTGGCCAAACTCACCCACCTGCCACTGAATCAACTGGCCAAAACGACCGGCTACAACCAGGCCCGCAGCCTCGGCCTCACCGATCGCGGTGCCATTCAACAGGGTCTACTCGCCGACCTAACCCTGTTGAATCGGGACTTCGAAGTTCAAGCCGTCTTTGTCGGCGGGGAACGTCGGGTGTGACGTTGCCTCACATGCCCTGAATCAGGGGGAGCGAAAATCCCACCAGAATCAGCAGCACCACCACCAGCGCGAGAATCGCGATCAACCCGGCAGAACGTCTGGAGACCTCTCCGGATTGCCGCTCGGATCTCTCAAACGACCAGGCCGCGATCGCACCGACCACGAAAAAGATGCCGATCCAGGCCGCCACCGGTACCTGAAGCAGTCCCTGCGTGACCGCTGGGATGGTTTTCTCCCCCATCATTTCTTCGATGATGAACGCCAAAGCGAACGAGAACAGGCCGACCGAGATCCCCGACAGTCCAAAGACGACGAAAATCAAAAAGGCCGGTACCCCCAACAACCGGTTTTGTTTTGATGATTCCATAGTGCTCCCTAAATCCCTAGGGTAGTTAAGGGACCTAAAGGAATTTCATCAAGCAAGGAATCGAAAAAAATGTCCCGCAATGCCGGGGACATTCAGGGCTTGTGCAGGGATGGGAAGTCATTCATAGCATGGAGTTTCCCTCCGTACCCGTCCGGTGGAATTGCATCTCGCCCTCAGTTGCCAGAAATTCGAGCTGGGTCACCCGTGCTACCTCCTTTCACTGCGGAGGCAGCCTCAGATCTCCCCATGACAGTCGAAATCTGCTGCCTGAACCGTTATGGTGCCCCCCAGCTCGCTGCTGTGACAGGACGTGAGCCGAGGAGAAGAAAAAGGGAAATTCATAGCAGCCAGAGAATGTCAATGGGGTTGACGCCGTTTCGGGCTTTCGATACAAGCTTCATTGGAAAGATTTGCATGGCTCGTCAACATCCGAGGTAATCAATGAATACGAGAACGCTGATTCTGACGGTGATTTTCTCCCTGGTAGCACAATCCGGCACAATGGCACAGTCCGAGTCGGCGGCTTCCACCAAAGTGGGAAACCTGCTGTCCAACGGAGATTTTCAGAATCGTCTGAAAACCTGGAAGCTGGAAAGCTATCGGAACCAAGGCACGCACCGCATCGACCAACAGTTGCGCCATGGCGACCAGCCGACATTGCGCTTGGACAACTCGTCCGAGGACAACACCATGGCCAACCAATTCATTCCGGTGAAGCGGCACACCCACTACCGGATCACCGCCTTCACGAAGGCGGAAGGCATTCGTTTTTTCGAGAGCGGGAGAGATGGAGCCTGTCTCGGCATCCGGGGAACGATGGAGCGGTCGGCTCCCATCCCGGCAACGAGTGATTGGCGCAAGATCGTGTTTGATTTCAACTCAAGGGAAAGAACCCGTGTCGAGGTGGGGCCGCATCTGGGCTGGCATGCCAGCATGGTCACGGGTACGGCGTGGTTTGCCGAGGTGCGGATGGTCGAGAACAGCCAAGCCCGGCCCGAGAATCTCTTTCTCAATGGTGATTTCCACCAAGGATTGCAGGAATGGGATACGGTAAGCTACCAGGGGCGAGGCAGGCATCGCTTGGACCCCGAAGTGCTGTTCGGCGGGAGGCCGACATTGCGTCTCAATAACAAGCGGGCGGATCATACCATGGCCAACCAGATCATCGCGGTGAAGCCAAACACCAGCTACCGGATCACCGCATTTGCGCGTACGGAAGGGGTTCAATTCATGGAAGGTGGTGAGGACAGCGCCTGCCTCGGCATTCGAGGAACGTTTGAGAAATCCGACCGCATTCCGCCCACGAGCGACTGGCAGAAGATCACACTGGAATTCGAATCCGGGAATCGGACGGAGGTCGAGGTGGGGCCACATCTGGGCTGGCACTCCAGCATGGTCAAGGGCACTGCGTGGTTTGCCGATGTCTTCATGGAGAAACGCTGAACTCAGACGTAGCGTGGAGGTTTTCACTCCATGCTACGAAGATTCTCCGAGACTGGTAATCTCGTTGGTTGTCTGCCTGCTCTTTCATCGAAGGAGTGCCTGCGGAAGTTTCCACTCACGCCTCCTCTGACCACGAGCCAAAGGAATGAAAGGGAAAACGCTTAGCAACCGGCAATTTCGGCCAGAAGGGCTCGATTCAGTTCGATGCCTTTTTGAAAATTCTCCACGGTGAAGTTCTCGTTCGGTGCGTGGATCTGGCAATCCGGTAGCGCCAGCCCGAGTAGTAGCGAATCGATGCCCAGCACGTTTTTGATCGACTGAATGATGGGAATGCTCCCGCCCTCGCGGATCAGACGAGGCTCATCATGGAAGGTACTCCGCAGGGCGGATTGCGCCGCTTTTCCGAAATTGGAATGCGGGTCCATGACGTAGGCCGGACCGACGTGCCCCTTTTCGATTTCGATGCGACATCCGACCGGGCAATGTTGCCGCAGATGCTCCGCTGCGAGTTCGAGAACCAGATCGGGATCCTGGTGCGGCACGAGTCGGAAACTCAATTTGGCCATGGCTGCCCGGGGAATCACGGTTTTCGATCCCTCGCCCTGATAGCCACCACCAATGCCGTTCACTTCGGCAGTCGGTCGCCCCCATCGCTGTTCCAAGGCGGTGTAGCCGGCTTCGCCCCAGAGTGCCTCGGCTCCCGTTTCGGCCAGAGTCGCGGCTTCGCCATCGGGAAGTGAGGCCCACATCTTGCGTTCCCAATCAGCGAGTGGTTCCACCTGATCGTAGAATCCCGCGATGCGGACGCGCCCCTGATCATCGTGGAGGCTCGCGACCAGTTGCGCCACGGCGGTCGCCGGATTTGCCACCGCTCCGCCATAGACTCCCGAGTGGAGGTCCAGCACAGGGCCACGCACGGTGAACTCGAGACAGGAGATCCCTCGCAAGCCATAGGTGAGGGTGGGAATCCCCCGCCCCAGCATGCCCGTGTCCGACACCGCGCAAATATCTGCTTTGAAATCGGCCGCATTCTGTTG
>JAGROX010000002.1:0-14389 GCA_020440025.1 Verrucomicrobiia bacterium | reverse complement strand
CCCTTGTTGTCGGTCGACCCACGACCATAGATTCGACCATCAATGAGGGTCGGCTCAAACGGCGGCGTGTTCCATTCGCTGACCGGATCGACGGGTTGCACGTCGTAGTGCCCATAGATGAGGACCGTGGGACGATCCGGTTTCTGCGTGCTTCGGAGCACCACCACCGGATGCCCCGGCGTCTCGTGAATCTCCGCCTTCAGGCCCATTGCCGTTCCCCGAGCGGCCAGCCATTCGCCGCAGGCCCTTACATCACCGACATGGGTGCTGTCGGTGGAAATACTGGGAAAACGAAGGTGATCGAAAAGGGCGTCGAGATGGGGAATTTGGCTCATGGCTGCCATTGTCCGATGCCCCCGCCCCTTGCGCAAGCGCTGGTCGACTTGTTGAAGAATCGATTTCCCTATCTTCCTCGATTCCAAGCTCCGGGTGGCAACCCCGCCAGGATTCGAACCTGAACAAACAGAATCAAAATCTGTTGTGCTACCGTTACACCACGGGGTTATCCCGGTCGGCCGCAGAGCTGCGGCGCATGGGGCGGATTAGATAAACTCAATCGGGCGGATGCGCAAGTCATCGGCCACGGAAGATTGCCACGTTTTTTCGGACCTCACACTTTCCTCTTCAGGCGGGTGCTGCCGGTCATGGCTTCGGGTTTCTCAATTTCCATCAGGTCGAGCAGGCTCGGCGCGATGTCGGCAAGGATACCGTCTTCCAGTTCAAACTGATCGGCGTCGGCGGCCACGTAGATCAGATGCACCAGATTGGTGGTGTGAGCGGTATTGGGCGAACCGTCCGGATTGATCATCTGATCGCAATTACCATGGTCGGCGGTGATCAGGAGCGCGCCACCGAGTTCGAGGGTCTTTTCCGTGACCGCTTTGACGCATTCATCGATGCATTCGACGGATTTGATCGCGGCTTTCACATCGCCGGTGTGACCAACCATGTCGGGGTTGGCAAAGTTCAGGATCACAAGATCGTAGTCGGGCAACTTTGCGAGCAAGCGAGAGGTGACCTCGCGGGCACTCATCTCGGGCTTCTCGTCGTAGGTGGCCACGTCGCGCGGCGATGGAATCAACTCGCGATCTTCGCCCGGATTCGGCTCTTCGACGCCACCGTTGAAGAAGAAACTGACGTGCGGATATTTCTCGGTCTCAGCGATGCGCAGCTGCTTTTTGCCAGCCCGACCAACGACCTGACCGAGAGTGTCTTTCAGCTCTTCGGGGCCGAACACCACGGGGCAATCGTATTTCTCGTCGTATTCGGTGAGAGTCACGTAGTGGACCTTGGGCTGCCCTCCGCGGTCAAAGCCATCGAAGTTGTCATCGAGAAATGCATCGCTCAACTCACGAGCACGATCAGCGCGGAAGTTGAAAAACAACACGACGTCCCCGTCGCGGACGAGATCGCCATCCGGTGATTCAAAGATCATCGGCAGGAGAAATTCATCGGTCTTTTCATTGCGATACTGATCCGCGATCGCCGCGGAAGGCAGGACTTCGCAATGCTGCCCTTTTCCATGAACGATGGCATCCCACGCGAGCTTGACGCGATCCCAGCGCTTGTCGCGATCCATCGCGTAGTAGCGACCGATGACGGTTCCGATGCGGGCGCCGAACTTGGCGAGTTCGTCCTCGCAGTAGCTGACGTATTTCTCGCCACCATGCGGTGAGGTATCGCGACCATCCGTGATCGCATGCACCATGATGTCCTTGACCCCGGCGTCGTGGGCGACTTTGGCGAGGGCGATGAGTTGATCCTGGTGGCTGTGGACACCGCCGTCGGAGACGAGGCCGAGGAAATGGAGACGCCCGCCATCCTTGGCTTTGGCAAAAGCTTCCTGAAGTACCTCGTTCTGCGCCAAGCTGCCGGTTTCCACCGCTTTGTTGATGCGGGTGAGATCCTGATAGACGATGCGGCCCGCCCCGAGATTCAGATGTCCCACCTCCGAGTTGCCCATCTGTCCGTCGGGCAGCCCGACATCGGACCCGCTGCCACTGAGGTGACTCACGGGATAGTGATCATAGAGATAATCGTGAAATGGAGTATTGGCGAGACGCGGCACATCGCCGTTTTTCTCGGCCTGTGCTTGTCCACCGGGATTGTCACCCCAACCGTCGCGAATGATAAGAACTACGGGCTTTTTTGCCATGCCGCCAAGTTCCTTGGAAATGCCGAAAGTGCAAGTGTCGACCGGGAGAGTTTCGTTTTCGCAAGCCCACGATTTCACTCACCCACTCCGCGTGTCGTGTCAATGGCGTCCCGGCGCGCCGAGGGATCGATCTCGGTCAATCGATGACGGCGCTCGCCCAACCTCGGTTGGCAATCGAGCAGGGCGCGGGTGAAGCGGTTCTTGGGACGCCTGAGCACGTCGAGCACGGCACCGCTTTCGACGACGCCGCCTTCGAAAAGCACCGCCACTCGATCGGCGACGCGTTCGATCACTCCGAAACGCGGCGTTCCGAGAAGTACCGCGATCCGCCGCTTCTCGGCCAACTCCCGCAACAGTCGCAGAATCTGATCCTCGCTGGTGGCATCGAGACCGGAGGTGAACTCGTCAGCAATCCAGAGATCGGCTCCCTTCAGCAGCGCCATGCCGATGAGAAAACGGAGCAGCACCACTTCCGGCAACTGATGCGGATAGCGACCGAGAAGATTCTCGGGCTCGATCAAACCCACTTCGTAGAAGACCGGCATCCAGTCCGCCTCGATCCGCGCCTCCCGTTTTCGCCCCGCGAGTTGCAGCGTTTCCCTGACATGCTGCCTCACCGTCCGCAGCGGATTCCATTGCGAGATCACTTCGCGAAAAAAGACCGCGAGACGATGACGCCTCAGTCGCCGCCAATGCCTCGAACGCATCTGGATCAGGTCGATCTCACCTTCGGCTCCCGGATCGAGGGTCGCCGAGCCGCTGAAAAATCTCGCTTCGCGTGGCAACAGACCGCTAAGGGTGCGAATCAGAGTCGTCTTCCCCGAACCCACCCCACCAACGATCCCGAGGATCTCTCCCGGCTCCAGATGAAACGATACCTCCCGTGTCGCCACCACGGAAGCTTCCCCCCGGTCGGGGTAGGTCACGGTGAGGTCGTTAACGGAGAGAATGGGAGGCATGGAGATTGTCAGACAGATTTCAGAACAGACGTTCGTCGATCGCTTCGCCCAATGTTCGGCGCACGGCCCAGGCGAATGTGGCGAGAACGACGCAGAGAATCCAGAGCACGAGCCCCGGGAAAAAGACCAACCAAGGAGCGTCGAACAGAGTCTCGTTTCCCTCCGCGATGAGCATTCCGATTCGGTTGGCCGCCGGTGAGACTTGAGCCCCGATTCCGGTGAAACCGAGCGCGGCTTCCGCGAGGAGCACCCCGGGAAGGAGCGTGGCCGCGGAGGCCGCCGCATGTTTCCACAATCGCGTGAACAGATGATCGATCAAAAGTCGGCGGCGCGAATACCCCAACGCCCGTGCGGCGAGGACATCGCCACTCGATTCCAGCTCATGAAACCAGCGTCCGCTGCGACCGGCCACGAAAAGGGCACAAAGCCCGGAAAGGATCAGCAGCGTGACCCCAAAGCCAGCGCCATGTCCAGCGGCCAGCGTCAAAACCATGAAGATCGCCGGGATCGCCGCGCCCCATCCGGCCAGTCGATCGAGCATGCGATACCCGCGTTCCCGCCAGACGAAGAAGAACAAAGTCGCCACTGCCAATCCCGCCAGGGAACCACCCACGGTCGCCAACAGCGCCAGCCAAATCGAGCGCCCCGCCGCGTGAAGAACAGGCCCCATCATGTCGATCCCATCCCGGCTGGTGCCGAACCAATGAACGGCGTTCGGCGCCGTCCATCCCGGCCCGTCACTCATTGCGCTTGTCGACATTGAATGCCCCGACAAACTGATCGCGGCAATCCCGAGCAGAACGAAGACGATCCCATACCCAAACGCGAACAAATACAGATCCCATCCGACCATCAGGGCGTGCCAGAGCTGTTGCAGCATCTGGCGCATCTTGGGACGTCGGCGATTCTGGTGAACGGTTGGCATTCGTGAAAGGTGGATCGAAGAGGGTTGGGTCGGAGACTCAACAGGGTCAGATGGCAGACGCCCGCTGCGGAAGAAAGGTCGCTGTCGTCTCGCCCACCCAGTGAGCAACGACGAGCAGGGTAGAGATGAGAAGGCCTCCCGAAAGCAACCCGGCAAATTGGGAGCTGCGTGCGCTTTCAATCACGAGAGTCCCGAGCCCGGGATAGCGAAATGCCCACTCAACCAGCAGCTGCATTCCCAGCATGGCAGGCAGAGACCGATCAATGGATCGGATCAAGGGATACAAGGAATTCCGAAACACATGACGATAGAAAAGTCTGCCGCCTCCCATTCCCCGGGAATAGGCGGCCAGGACATGAGTCGCCCCGGCGGATCGCCTCAAGGTGCCCGCGATGAATCGCACCTGCCATCCGATGGCGACCAAGGCCACTGGCAACGCCACCAGAGATGTACGCCAGAGCCATTCGATCCTCATCGGACCTCCCGTCGCAGCTTCCCCATCAGCGAAACCGGGCATGCCCCAATGCTCGACCTGCCACCAGACCGCGAGTGAGGCGATCCAGAATCCCGGCAACCAAGCTGCGGCCAACAGCGGCGATAACATGGCCTCGAACCAAGGGTGCCGTCGATAGCGCCCCGCCAATACCCCGAAGACGGGACCAAAGGAAAGCATCACCAAAATAGCAAAGGCACAAACCGTGAAGCTCGCGAGAGTTGATTTTCCCAATGCGGCAAGCCAGCTCACTCCCGTCGCTTCGCCACTTACGACGGCCACGAGATCAGTCGGCAGGTTTCCCGTTGCCAATTCGCGCACGATCTCCATCGTCTGCCCCCCGACGGCTTCGCCGCGGACGCGGGGCCCTGTCATGGCAATCTCTACCACCAAAGCGACCAACAACCAGACCGCGAGAAAACGCAGCAGGAGAACGAGAAGACGCTGAAGAAGCTGGGCGATCATGGCGCGGATTCAGGAATCTCTTTGGGGGGAGCCGGGTCGGGGTTGTTTGGCGGAGAGCTTGGGATCACCCGAACCCACCATGGCCGACTCGCAAACATCCCAGCTTTGCCCACGGAGACTGGGCCGGCCTGCCACCCACCATCGACCGCGGGACGTGACTGACGCACCACTCCCCCACGCATTGCGATCTGGCGCCCAGTACTGCAAAGAAACAGACAAGGTTGCAGTTCGGCGATCCGCTGTTGAAGCTCGGTCGCCGCGGCGATGACGGCAGATTCCTGATCTTCTTCCCGAAGTTTTTCCAGCAGGCGATCAGTGGTCTCATCCCGGAGGCCGGAGAAGTTGCTTCCTTCAGGACGCGCCTCGGACGAATGCCAGACGGCATATTGATCGCGACTGAAATCCAGTTCCCAGCCAAGCAGAAGAGCATCAAATTCGCGAGGAACAAGCCTCTCTGCTACCAAGGTGCGCCAATCGAGAGCTTCCAAGGTCACCACAATTCCCGCTCGCTTCCAATCCGCGGCGAGAGACATGGCCAGGTCTCGATGCAGCGGGTCGTCCTTGTCGTAGGCAAGGGTGAAGCTGAGAGGATCACCGTTTGAGTTTTTCCAGGCTTCTTCGGATTTTCGCCATCCCGCCACCATCAAGCTTTTCTCAGCAGCGGCGGAATCCTGATCCATCGGTTCCGGCGAAGTGTCGCAGAACCAACTCCCCGGATAGAAGAGCCCGCTCCAAGGACCAACTCGATCTGATGAGACGGTATCGTAAAGGGCGTCACAGTCGACGAGCTTGGCGAGCGCCTGCCTCACTCTCGGATCGGAGAAAGTCGAGCGATCGAGATTCCAGGCGACAAAATTCTGATGCCTTTCGACATCGTTTACCACCTCGGCATAAACGCCAGTCGATGCCTCCTGAAAATAGCGCCCGGGATTCGGAGGAAAGACATCGATCTGTCCGAGTCGCATTGCCATGCGCCGTTCGGCGGGATCCGGAAGATTGAGGTAGCGAACGGTGGCCTGACGGGGCATTCCTCGAAAGTAATCTGGATTGGCAGCCAATGTCATCGAGGTGCCGGAATCGAGACTCTCCAATCGATAGGGACCGGTGCCGATGGGACGCAGGAAAAAAGCCTCCCAGGTAGCGGGAAGCACGGCTTGTCGCAGCAGATGGGCGGGAAGCAGCGGAAGTTTTGCCCAACGTTCCAGAGCTGGGGCATAGTATTCCCGACAACGAACTCGCACGCGATAGTCGGTCAGTTTTTCCATCCGCTCCGCGAAGTGGAACGCGTTCCTCAGAGTCCAGGGAGAGCCCGGTCGCACGACCTCCTGGAAGGTGAAAACCAAGTCGTCGGCAGTGACCGGCTCGCCATCGTGCCAGCGTAGATCATCTCGAAGTTCGATTTCAAAATCGAGCGCGACCAACTTCGATACCGGGCCGACCACGTCGATTTCAGGTTCGAGCCCTCGATTGGATTCGTAGTAAAGTCTGAGTTCCTTGAGAAACAGATCGGTGTCTCCCTGTAGATACAAATCCGCGATCCGATCCCCGTCATAGGTGACCTGTCGGAGTTGGCCTTTCTCCACGGAGCCGGTGAGAAAATTCTCAAGCGAATGCGTCACCGCCTCGCGAAGTTTCAATCGCACGTGGAGGAGCGGCGCGAGCGATTCTGGATCGAGAATTCCCAACAGGTCATCAAGCCATGTGAGCCGCGGATTCGACGACACCAGATGAAGCATGTCGCCATCGTGCACCGCATCCTGAAGTGACCAAGCGGGCCAGCTCTGCCGAGATTGCTCGATCAACTCAGCTGCGGCGGCGGCCTTTTCTTCATCCAGAAAATAGAGGGTGGCACCATGTCGATATTCCCACCGATTCGCCAGATGGGGTTGCAGTTGAAGTTCGTCATCGAGCCGAAGCAACCGATCAAAAACCAACTCGGTGATCTCTCGAGTGAACCCGGTGCCCGGCATGAGAGGATTGAACGGACCGGGTTCCGTCGGCATCGCCACGATCAGTTCCTCGTCGTTGCGGAATTCGAGCTGTCGAGCCTCGCCTGCCAGCCACAACGCCGCCAACACAACGCCCGTCGGCGCGAGTAGGGTGAGCGCCCGCAACCAGAACCACATAAGAGTGAATACCTAAACGAAAACCTCTACCAAGATTCCGAGTGCGCAACCGCTGACCTCTCCGGCAGCACGGATCACCACGCTCCCCAACCGAGGACTTTGGTCACAGTTGGAACCCGGGTGAGTGGCTCGATTTCACTGGGAGTCCAACCGAGTTCCACGCGACCAATCCGGGCATTGCCGCCGATAAGGGCGTTGTCGAGGCCGAGGCGTTGGAAATCGCTATCGCGCACCAGCAACACCCGGGGTTGAGCGGTATCGAGAGGCGGCTGCACGTAAATCTCCCAAGTGGTTCCCGACCACGGATTCTCATCCGAAGGCGCTTCTTCGCCCCGTCGAATCACGAGGTTAAAGCTTTTTGCCGGAGCGGCGGGATCGGCGAGAAAGCGATCCAGGGATCCATCAATCAGTTGCTGGTAGATGACCCAGTCGAGTTTCATCTCTCCCGGACGCACCTGAACCACACACCAGCGATGCACCTCCTCATTCTCGTTTTCCCGAACATCGAACACCCCAAACCACCGGCCGCTGGCGGCATCACGCATGGGCCCGCGAAACGAGACCGATCTCAGAGTCGGAGGATTCTGATAACGCCGATAGTAGGCTTCCATCCGCGGTTGGTTCGCTTCCTGATCGAGAACATAGGCGGCCCGACCATCGATGGAACTGGTGGAATAGAATCCTTTGATCACCTCTTCGCCGACGGGTTCGAGAATCGCGGCCATCTTCTCACCCGGATCGACTTCCTGGGCCTTCGCTTCAGCAGGAGTGGGCGTGGCGGCCGTCTCGTTGGATGGCAGCGCGGCAGCCTGGGCACCGGAATCGGTGGAAACGGGAGCAGCCACTTGCGGAGTGGGAATCGCTGCAGCGCCGACCGGTCCGGGCTGGGCGACCTCTGGCACCGAGGGCTCTTTCATTTCAACCGAGCCAATGGCGGGAGTTTCCGCGACAGCCGCATAGGCGGGAGCAGGAGGAGTATCGGACGCCGGAATTTCTGAAGCCGGTGTAGCGGTCATCGCTTCCTCCTTTTTAGCCTCCTGAGGAATGAAGAGATCAGCATCGGTCGGCAACGCTGACGACACTTCGGTAGCGGGGGTGGCAGGAGGAGTGGCTTGGGCAACGGGAACCGTCGCGGTCGCTGGTGGCGCCGGGGCGAGAGCGGGAGTTAGTGCCGTTGACGCAGCGACGGGAGTGGCTGGAGGCGGTCCGTCTCCGGAACTCTTTGGCAATTCTGTGGACGCTCCCTCCGCCGGTGGGGCGGAATCGGTCGCGGGGGCACCTTCCGAGGGAGTTGAATTGGGAACCGATGGCGGCGATTCGGGCTCGACAATTGCTGCCGTTGCCTGTCCGGCGCTGGAAATCATCGTTTGCAGGCGAGACATCACCCTGGATTTCACCCCCTCAACCCCTCCGTAGGTTTGGAGAAAATAGATTCCGCCCAGAAAGATCGCTCCGAGCAGCATGACCACGATCACCAGAGGCGAGAAGATTCCCTTGCTCTTTGCCTTCTTTTTCGATCCCTTGTCCTGACTGGAATCTCGTGGCGAGAAGACCGGCTTCTCCTTGCTCGGCGCGCCATCGGGAAATGCCGAGCCACCAAATCCAAAGGGTTCCTTTTCGGGTGCCTGATCGCCAGGCGGCGGGGACCACGCAGGCTCCTTTTCCGAAGGTGCAGAGGTATCGTTGTTGAATCCGAAGGAAGAAGCCGATGCCTGGACTGCCTCCTTCTGATTCGGTGCCGCCTCCGAAGATCTCGCGGATTCGGAAGTCATCCAAGGCATTTTCGGGCTGGATCCGCCATTGGACTCCCCGCTCTTCGCAAAGAGGGAAGAAAATCCTTCAGTGATCGACGGCATGGGATCACCCGGTTCGAGCGACTTTGGCAGATTTCCCAGTCCAGGTCCCTCGCCAAAAGGCGAAGCACTGCTGGTACCCGAAGCCGAACGGTTCGGGGATTCTTCGGCTTCCGGCGTCGATGCCGGTGAGGGAAAATCGAAACCCTCGGATTTCTCCGGAGCCGCATTCTGTCCAAATCCAGCAAAACCGTTCGGCGTCTGATTGGGCGCGGAAAATTCAGCCGCAGGCTTTTCTGAAGAAGGGGCCGATTCGGTCGGCGCGGCAGTTGGCGCAGACTGACCAAAGAGATTTCCCAGATTGCCCTCTTTGGAGGAAAGTTGCGATGCCACGTCCGAGGCCTTCACAGAGTTCCAATCAGTGTCCGGCAACGGGCTGCCTCCTCCTGTCGGCGGCGCAAAACTCGCGGGGATCGGTGTCGGGTCTGGAGCAGCTTGCGGAGCAGCTTGGGGAACCGCATTTCCAAAGAAGGAATCCGCCGGGGTCGATGGGGCCTGAGGCGCCGGTTCGGGAGAACCCGGAAAGGAAGATCCTCCGGAAAAGCCATTGGAAGTTGGAGAGGACGATGCGGGCGAGGGACCGCCGGACGAATCGTTCCCGACAGGTGCCGGATGAGTGACCCCACTCTGGTTTCCGAAAAACCCCGAGTTGGGATTTTCACCAGTGAAAGCATCTCCGGGAGCCGGCACCGGCTCCGGGTTCGATACCGGAGGTGCTGCCGCGTTCTCGGCAGGTGGCCCAAATGGGGTACTCGGCGAGAATCCCGGAATGGGATTCGGGCTGACGGGCACCTGCTCAGCAGGCGGAGCAGGTGCAGAAAAAGGAGGCGTTTCAGGGGCTCTTTCCTGAACAGGTGCCGACCAACTGGGTGCCGGAGCAACCGGCTCTGGAACTGAGGCCTGAGGTGCCGACCAGGTGGCTTCCTGAGGCGGGAACTGGTTCTGCGCTGGCGGTGCGCCAAACTCAGAGACCGGCGTCGACGGTTGCGGCACCTGACTTTGGGGCGCCGGCGCAGCGAATTCCGACTGACCGGAAAATCCAGGGGACGGCGCAGGAGCCGCAAATGACGGATCTTGCGCTGGCGGTGGCTGAAATGCAGGCGCTGCGGCAGGCGAAGGCATCGCAGGATTGGGCGGCGCAGACGGGACCGATGTTGTCGGCGCTGGTGCGGGCACTCCCCCATCCCAACCAAAACCGGATGCACCGCCAATGGGAGGTGATGGATTCGTCTGTGGCGCTGACCAGTCCGAGAGTGGCGGGGCCACCGGATCTGGAGTCGGCGAAGGCTCAGGCGACGAAGTGGGTGTGGCACTCCAAGACACCACCGGAGGAACCATGATGGCATCAAGAGGGGACGACTGATTCCCCTGATCGGCTGGCGGCGGCGGACTGACATTTTTGAGGAGTCGTTTCACTCGAATCCCCTGACCTGGATGTTCGACTGCGACGATATCCTGTCCGCAATTGATGCACTGCCCCTCGATACCAATGTGTTCTCGACGAAGTTTGAGTCCATGCCCGCAGTCGGGACAGCTGACCGCGACAATTTCGTCGGAAAAGGTAGGGTGCGGCGGAGGTGGGGTTTCCCATCGATCACTTGCAGCCGGCAGGTCTCCCATCGGCGGTGGCATCATGTCCACCCGCGGAGGTTCCTGTCTCGGCGGCTCATTCATGCCACCATTTCCGAAAGGAGGTGGACTTGAGGGAGCCTGGGGCGAACCACCAAACGCCGATCCATCAGCCACACTCTGGGGCCTGGCCTGCCCAGCGCCAAAGGGTGGAATCGAGGTCGCTTCGACTCCGAATCCCTCAAACGGAGGCGGCGAGGCTTGGGGAGTCCCCCAGGCGGCTCGCCCCTCGCGATTGGGATCAGCGGGAAAAGAAGAGTTCATTCGGAGGAATCGGATTCCCCGCCATTATCATTGATCATCAGCGGACCACCCCCGAAAAGACTCTTCTTTTCGGGAACAATTTCGGGGGCGACAGGGACCGTCGAGAGTCCTGTCTTGATCGTTGGGGACGTGGAGGAAGGGGAAGTTTTAGAATCCGCTGTTGCGGGGGAAGAGGCGTTGCTCGCGGCTGAGCTATCTGAATCGGATGAGACTGCAGAGCTTGACTCGGACATCGGTATCGCGGCTTCGGCGGCATCGTGGTCATCGACTTCCTCCTTGGACGGCATCACCTTTTCGAGAATCGGCGTCAGCTTGGCTTTGATCTGGTCGCTATACATCGCCATCAATCCGGCACCCGAGAGCAAGCCGAGAACGACCAAGACCCAGATTGACATTTTGACCAGTCTTCCCATCCCCTTGCCTTTGGAAGCCGGGGCGCTGGTGTCGACCTCACGCTTGATCTTTTCCTTTGTCGACTTGGTAGGGGCAGGGGTAGCGAGTTCCGATTTTGCTGCGGGAATTTCTTCGATAGACCTTTTCTCGGGAGAACTTTCGCCTTCCTTTTCGGCAATCACTGACTCCTCTTCGCTGGGCGCAGCTTCCTCTTCTTTTGGCTTCGCCGCGGCGCCACTGGTGAATAGTGAGGCTCTTGCCGGCTTGCTTTCGCCCTCGATCGAACTCTCAAAAGCCGACGGGCCTGCGGATTTCGACTCGTCCAGCGCCTGGACATCGGTCTTGCCGAATCCTCCACCAAAAGGATCACTCTTTTCCTTCTTGTCAGGATCTGACCAGGTATCGTCCGATTTCCCGGCAGCCTTCACCTCTGTTGGCTCAGCGACAGGCTGCTCCGGCTCGGGCATCAGCGAGGAGACTTTCGGTGCCGAGGTCGGATCAGAGAGGAATTTCGACAGATTCTGGAAAGGCTGAGCCTCTGAGGCAGGGGTTTCTGACTCGGCGGAATCGTTCTTTTCATTGGAATCATCTGATGACGGCTTGTTCTTCAGCGTCATCGAGGAGGCCAACGAAACCGCCTTGCCAATCTCACCAAAGGGATGATTCGCCAAGCTGGGAGTCTCTGCTTTTTCCTCGACCTCAGGAGTCGCCACCTCGGGATTGGAAACCGGTGGTTTCCAATCGAACGGAGAATTGGTTTTCTTGACGGAATCCTCCGTTTCCGTTTTGCCCGCCGACGTCGCCGCTTCCTTTTCCTCGCTTTTCTCGGCCTCCACCTCCTCGGAGCTTGGATTGGCCCAGGCAAAGGCGGGTTTCGATTCGGTTGAAACTGGCTTGGCAGCGACTTCTGCCTCATCAGCCTTTGGTTCTGGATTCTGTCGCTTGATGGCCCCGGTCAAGGCTTGCTGAACCGCAGCGGCTCGCTCGGCGATCAGCGCGGCTTTCGGATCGACCTCTTCGACCGGTGGCTGGGCAGGTTCAGACGTTTCCGGAGTCTCAACAGGAGTCGATTCCATCGCTGGCTGCGGTGCTTCAGTCGGCGATTCAGCTTCAGATTGGATCAGGGCGCTCTCAGTCCAAGGACTGGGACTTGCCACTACCGGTGAAGGAGATTCGGATGGGACTGTCTCCTCGACCGGGCTCTCCGCGGCAGGAACTTCACGATCAGGCTCGGGAGCAGCGACCTCCGCGCTCGTCTCCACCGGCTGACTCTCTGTTTTCAGCAGAAATACCCGGACAACGCCATCGAGCCCTGAAGCGGCAGCGATGAGAGGGGCTTGGCACCAAACACAGTGACCGGCGATCCCAAGATGCTCTCGGCGCAGGCTGAGCCCATCGCCACACTGAGGGCAGGCGAGATCGATGACTTCTTCGGACACCACTGCGGCAGCGATCAGGGGCTCGCTTTCCATTTTCTTCTCGGCCTCGACCGGCGCCTTGGATGCGTCCGCGGCGTCAACGGCTTCGGTTGTCAGCGGAGCCTCATCAGGAGAATTGATTGGTTCGGAACTCGAATCAGGCGTGGCATTGAGCCACGGCAGCGTCGGCTTCGGTTGTTCCTCCACTGCTTCCGACAAGGCCGCTGAAGGCTCTTCCGCAATCGGGCTCGGAGGCTCTGGGGAAGGATTGGGAACCAGCAGATCGGCTTCGAAATCCATGGGCTCCTCGATCTGTTGGCGGGAAGCATCTTCATCCCTGATGAAATCCGGGGATGGCTCGGGAGAGGACTCGGAATTCGGCATGACTGGTTCCCGATTCAGTTGGCTCTTCAGTTGTGCCTGTGGTTGAGGTTGAGATCCCTCACCCGGCAATTCATCCAGAGGGACTGTCGCTCCCTCGATGCCCCCCGTTGGCCAGGTTGCGACCAAGGGCTTTTCGTCGGGTTCCTCCTCCAACAGCAGGTCGTCAAGCACATCCACTTCAGGCTCCTTCGCTACTGGATCAGCCACTGTTTCTTCTGTGGGCGATTCAGGACTCTTCGTCAGCCCCTTCGACAGGGCGGACAGCGAATCACCATCCACAGGGAGCCCACCGACACCCAGATAATGGTTCCATTCGGATTTCGGAAGGAGACTTTCACCCGTCTGCTTGGACTCGAAATTCACGGGGTCTTCCTTCCCCTCTACCGCCTCGGCTTCGACGACCTCATGAGATTCCTCGATCGCCTCATCAACCGCATCCAGGGAAGCTCTCAACCAGGGAAAAGCCGCAGCTGGTTCTGGCAATTCCGATCTGGACTTCCAAGCTTCGGCACTCGTCCCGGCCTTGAGCGGCTCAAAATCGTCGCCCACCATCAGCTCATTTTCCCAATCCTCGGCAACGTCTTCCCCTTCCTCCTCTGAAGCGAGAAAATCGGGCCCGGCATCATCGCCCCGCAGTGCCACGCCATCGGCGTCGCAAGCATCTTCGTCATCGGACTCTTCTTCTTGGGCAATCGCCTTGGCTTCATCGACCGGCTCGTCCCCCTTGCTCTTCTCCTCCATGGCCAAGGGCTCAAACGTGGGCCACACAATCGGCTCCTCGCCTCCATCGACAGGGTGTTCGCCACCTGATGACACGGTCTCATTGGTGACTTCCGCTTCCGCCTCGGGTGTGGCGGCGACATCGACCGGCGAACGCTCTCCCTGGCATCGCCCAAAGCCAAGGGCGTTCAAAAACCGTGATCGCTCCGATCCCTGGCCAGATTGACCGGTACCAATTGAGCTTGAAATTGAAGGGTCAGAGCAAACGTCCATAACTTCCCGAGACGGAAGATTTCTACTAAAATAGATTAAAACTATTATTTTTATGGCCGATTTCGTCTTTCGGCAACTAATTTCCTTAGTTTCCTGTTATTTCATTTTAGGTTATCTTTTTATGATTCTTAAAGAAATTTCAGAACCACTTCTCCGCGGGTTGCCAGAATCCGAAAAGCAATATTCCCGGCAGCTTTCACCCTCAGTTTTCCATCCGGCACCGCCATGTTGAACAACGCCCATCCGTCCCCCCACCTCCTTCGCGCCGCTCTCTTCGCCACGCTTCTCGTCGGCGGATGCGTCAGCGCCGAGCGTCCTACCTCCTCACCCGC
>JAGROX010000001.1 GCA_020440025.1 Verrucomicrobiia bacterium | reverse complement strand
TGGCAAAACCAGGGAACGCCCCCTCCTGACGCAAGTCGCTGAGGATCAATCGAAGATCGAAAACGCATAAGAGATCAACCCGCGCCGGTGAACGACGGCGGCCACGTTCAACAACCGATAGGTTCGGGGCTATCGCCCAAACCTATCTTTGGGGTTATGCTATTTGAGTGTGCCGGTTACCAAGCCGAAGATCAGGGCACCAATCCCGATTGCGGCATAGATCAAAAGCGTCATCCACATAAACCTCCTATAACGTTGGCGTCGTTCGTGGGCTCTTGAGCACGCGAGAACAACTGGAGCAATGGCCATCTCTATCTGTGATCGGTTACCCTTGCGGAGAGCAGAACGCAAATCTGCAAGGGATTTATTCAGCGCATGCTCAATCTGCTCCCTTCTCATCGCGGAACACAAACCTACCCAAGCAAATTGGAACGCCGATACGCGGTCATCTGACTCCGGATCCAGATCATCAGTCTTGTGGCTTTCAATGATGTTCATTTGACGACCAGCACCGAAGAAGAGGGAAATGATTGATATTGAAAAAGGCACATATTTCCGATCCATACCCTTCTCTGCTACAAGGCCGATGATATCCAGTCCTGCATTACTGCTTCGTAACAGGATTTCGTCTCTGCCGCCTCGAGGCCCAAAGACCACAAATTCGATGGGAGAGTTGTCTAAAACTTCGATTCGTTCATCCATATTGGGAATATCTTTAAATTGCCTCTGATGCCTCCTTCAGTAGCGTCATGAATTCAGCAGTATCGTTTGGCCTCTCGTTCGAATGGCGGGCTAGAGTAACGACCTTTGCGAAATTACCATCTCGCCACTTGGTTACCTCTTGCTCGCAAAAATCAACGAACGCCTGTTGGTCATCAGCGGAGTTCTGTTCCCAGAGGTCTCGCTTGTTAATCAGGATTCTTATCCAAGTCTTTCTCGCGCAACCTTCTTCAATGAGATGATCTCGAACCCGCTTAAGGAACTCAGTGGTTTTCTCCCGCCGATTGGGAAGAAGAGTCGCATCTTTGTCTGATTCATTGTGATCAATGACGATACAAAGGCAATCGGCAGGTTCCGCAATTTTGAATTGTTGGGAGTAATTTTCTCCCCGTCCGTCAAGTAGAGCCAAAAAAAATGGAGGGCTTGTGGGCACTGAAACAATGTGGGCTTTGACAAATTGGGTTCGATCCTTCTCTCCCGAAGACACGCGAATCATCAATCGGTCCTTAAGGGTGGTCTTGCCCGCTCGCGACGGGCCTATGACTGCGAGCTTGAGAAGCGGCGGATGAATACTCTTGAGTTCATCCAAAGTCAGTTCGGCTCCAGAGACGTCCTCTGGCTTCCTCATGACTGGTGGAACCGCCTTCCAAACCGCATATCCCGCTGCTCCAACTGCTAGCGCAGCACCTGCCGTAGTAAGAACGATAGCAGCCGGTCCGGCTAGAATCGAGAAGCCTGCAATCCCCATCGCTGTCCCGCCCACACCTGCTATTCCGGACACTCCATTGAGTTCCGATCCTATCCTCTTGGGCCACAGGCTCCATCGTCGTTTTCCTGCCATATTCGTTGTTCAGATCTGGTTGAGGTGTGATGGGTTGTCCCTGCGATTTTCCTGCATGACAATAAGTTTACCCGCGATTCTGCCCACTCATCGCCTTTATGGCGAGCAATTTTGCGTGATTTCCACCCCAAAGCTTGCGTTTTTGCTCGTACTTTGACGGTAAACCTTCAGAAACGAAGGTTTTGCGTCGCAAAACCCGCATTTTTGCTGGCGAAACGCCGCTGGAGCACAAAAACTGACAACAGGCCCCATGAACAGTGGTAATGAGAACAGCGAAAAGGGATCGCTCAAAAAGTGTTTGCGCGAAACGATCTTTCAAAAGGGTTACAGCTACCGCACCGAGCAGGCCTACGTGATGTGGTATCGCCAATTTGTCCGATTCCACCAGTTCCAGCATCCCGATACCATGGGAGAGACCAAAGTGACCCACTTGGCGGTCAATCGCGGCGTCTCGCCCACGACTCAGAATGGCGCCTTCTCCGCCCTGCTTTTCCTGTTCCGCCAAGTCCTTGGACAAGAGTTGAAAGGGATCGATGCCAAGCGAGCCAAGCGGCCCCAAACATTGCCCACCGTGCTCTCGCGCGAGGAAGTCGCCGCGTTGCTGGGGGGGATGAAAGGTACCACCCTGCTGCAGGCTCGCCTGCTATACGGGTGCGGGTTGCGGCTCAACGAGTGCCTGAGCCTGCGCATCAAGGATCTGGACTTGGGCGGTGAAGTCGTTTGGGTGCGAGCTGGGAAAGGGAAAAAGGATCGCTGCGTCGAACTGCCCCAGGCGCTCCGGGGAGCGCTGGCGGATCTCCCCAATGTTCCGATTTACCGATTGCCCCGTTCACCAGGGCGCTGGGGCAATCCTCATCGTTCCCCCAACACCCCCGTGTTGTACACCACCTCCCCCGCCGGATACAGCCCAAACACCGGCTGATACACGTCCCGGTGCGCATCGTGAATCAGGACCGTGCCGCCCTCCGCCAGGATCAGCCGGGCCACGGCGGCGCAATCGGCGCGGAGGCGTCCGTCGATGAAGATGAGATCGTATTTGGTCTCGGGTGAGGCTTGGTAGAGCGGCCAAGTGACGTAGGCTTCGGCGCGACCGGGGGCGATGGCGAGGCGGCGGTGATGCATCCGCACCCGGCCATCGGGAAAGGCGGCCTCCAGCGCCTGACAATGGGCGAACCAGCGCGGGTCGTGCTCCACCCCGTCGATCTCGGCCTCGGGAAAGAGTTCCGCAAAGGCGATGGTCGACCGCCCCGGCCCCCATTCCAAAATCCGGCGCGGCGGCGGTGAGCTTCCCTGCCCCAGCAGCAGCCGATGCCAGACCACGGGCAGGTAGGACAGGCCGAAGGCGTAGTTCCGAAATCGCGCCTTCAGCGCCGCGTGCCCCGACACGAGGACCACGAGCTGGTCTCGCGGGATGCCGTCGTCGGGCTGGGGCTCGCCGAAGAGGGGGATGGAGAAGAGGAATGTCAGGATCGAGGAATGGGGATTGAGGATCGAGGTGGGAGTTTGCGCGGCGGGGGCCGCGGAGGGGGTGGATTGGGTGAGGGTCTGGCCGCCGGGGACGGTCAAGGTGAGAGAGAGGAAGAATCGGGAATCAGGATTCGGGATCTGGGGAGAAGTGGGCGCAGAGGGGGTCGCCTGGGTGGCCGATGGGGTGAGGCGGAGCTGGAAACTGACGCCGGTGTCGTCTTTGCCGGAGAATCCGGCGCCCTCCCAGTGACCGGGAGCACCGTCCGAAGAGGCCGGGACCGGGGCCAGCGGGATGTCGCAGCAGCATTTCCACCCGAGAATGGTCGCCACCAGGGCGTTCGCGTCGGAATCGTTCATGGCACGAGGGATAGCGAGTTTGGGAAGCCTTGGGAAGCCAAAAAGGTTGGGAAATGCAGCCTCCCCCCAAAAAACCCTGACGACCGGGAGGATCGCCACCCGAGAAATTGCGTCATTTTGACGCAGAATCTCTAAGTCATTGATATTCCTGGCATTGAACAAGCGTCTCGCTCAATTGCACGGTCTGCTCGGTCGATTGTACGGTCTGCTCGGTCGTTTGCACGGTCTGCTCGCTCAATTGCACGGTCTGCTCGCTCAATTGCACGGTCTGCTCGCTCAATTGCACGGTCTGCTCGGTCGATTG
>JAGROX010000488.1 GCA_020440025.1 Verrucomicrobiia bacterium | reverse complement strand
GGCGGCGAGTTGACGCGGAAAGACTCTTCTGCTCCGCTGAAGATCGAGATCGTCAATGCCATGGCGATGAATGGGAACAGTGGTCGCGATCTGTTGAAATTGGCGCAGGAAGGAAAACTTGACGACTCCCTGAAACCGGTGGCCGCACTTGCCATCGCCCGTAGCCCGGATGCCGGATTGCGGAACGAGGGCGCGAAGATTCTTCCCGTCCCGACCGCCGCTGGAGCAGAAGATTTCCCGCCCATGGCCGAGTTGGTGGCGATGAAAGGCGACGCAATAAAAGGGGCGGCGCTGTTTGCCAAAGCCACCTGCAACACTTGTCATCGGGTGAAAGGCGAAGGCATCGATTTCGGTCCTGATCTTTCCCAGATCGGAAACAAACTGAGCCGCGATGGTCTGTTTGAGGCGATTCTGTATCCGAGTGCGGCTATCAGCCACGGCTTTCACGGCGTCAGCGTGACGAAGAAAGATGGGGGGGCTCTCATTGGCTACCTCACGGGAGAAACAGACGAAGAGTTGCAGTTGCGTCTCCCGGGAGGAGTCGATCAGAACGTGCCGAAAAAGGATATTTCCCAAAACGAAGAACTGGCGCAAAGCCTGATGCCGCCCGGTCTCGCCGCCGTCGTTGGTGCGGAGGGCCTTGTTGATTTGGTCACTTGGTTGCAGACCCTGAAATAGTCGCCATGAGTGTATTCGATCGATTCAATCTCGCCGGAAAACGGCTCTTCATCACGGGGGGAAGCCGCGGTCTCGGTCGCGAGATGGCCTTGGCGATTGCCGAGGCCGGTGCCGACGTGGTGTTGACGGGGCGCGATGCCGAGAGTCTGGAGTCAACCGCTGCTGAGATTCGAGGGTTAGGAAGAGAAGCGGTTGCGTTGACGGGTGATATCGGGAATCCCTCCGAATGCGAGGCGGTTTGCCGAATGGTATTGGCGGAGCATGGTCCGATCAATATTCTCATCAACAATGTCGGCGGTCGCCTCGTCAATGTGCCGGTGGAGGAACAGACTCTGGAAGACTGGCAACGGATCATGGATCTGAATGTCACGAGCACCTTTCTCTGCACCAAGCTGATCGGCGGCGACATGGTGCGTCGCGGGAAAGGCGGACGCGTCATCAACACGGCATCGATGTCAGGAATGATCGCCAATCGTGGGATCGGCGGGCGCAGCTACGAGACGGCAAAAGCGGCGGTGATCCAGTTTACCCGTGCCACCGCCGCCGATTGGGCTCCGCATGGAGTGACGGTGAATGCGATTTGTCCCGGAGGGTTCATGACGGCACCGAATCAGCGGTGGTCGAAGGAGAATCCCGAAGTGATCACCGAGTTCGCCAAGGCCATCCCCATGGGCAAATTCGGCGAGCCGGAAGACCTCGGGCCTCTCGCGGTCTACTTGGCCAGTGATGCCTCACGCTACATGACGGGAGCCTCGCTGGTGATCGATGGGGGCTATACCTTGTGGTGACTTTTGATGGCGGATAAACGCGCTGGCGATGAGGGCGATTTGTCGCCAGACTCTGGCCATGCTCACGCGTCTCATTGCTCTCTTTGTCTTATTCTCTCTGGGGTTTGCCAGCCCGGCCTTCTCGCAAAACAGCGACCTGTTCGTCGCGACCCCGCTGACTGAAACCGGACAGTTTACTTCGGGAATCGAGGGGCCCGCCTGTGATCGAGAGGGAAACCTCTACGTGGTCAATTTCGGCGAGCAGGGCACCATTGGAAAAATCGCGGCGGATGGAAAGGCGTCGCTGTTCGTGACCCTTCCGGAAGGGAGCACAGGCAACGGGATTCGGTTTGATCGTGAGGGTGTGATGTATGTGGCTGACTATTCCGCGCACAACATTCTCCGCGTGGACCCGGTGACGAAGGCAGTGACGGTCTTCGCTCACGAGTCGAAGATGAATCAGCCGAATGACATCGCCATCGGTCCGGATGGCATGCTCTATGCCAGCGATCCGAACTGGAAAGAAAAAACCGGTCAGATCTGGCGGATTGATCGAGATGGTGCCGTGTCCCTGTTGGCAGCGAATCTGGGCACGACCAATGGCATCGAGGTGAGTCCGAATGGGAGGACGCTCTATGTGAATGAGAGCATTCAACGAAGAATCTGGGCGTTCACGCTGACGGAGGACGGCATGATCACCGACAAGTGGTTGGTCAAGGAGTTTCCCGATCACGGATTCGACGGGATGCGCTGTGATGTGGATGGCAACCTCTACGTGACGCGACACGGTAAGGGCACCGTGGTGAAGCTGAGTCCGAAGGGAGAGATTTTGGCGGAGGTCGATGTGCTGGGCACCAAACCGAGCAATCTCTGTTTTGGCGGGCCGGACGGACGCACGATCTACGTGACGGAGGTGGATCAGACCCGTGTGGTGACATTCCA
>JAGROX010000487.1 GCA_020440025.1 Verrucomicrobiia bacterium | reverse complement strand
CGTCTCGCGACTCGGTGGCGATCTCCTGATCTGCGGCGGTCAGGGACCGAAGAATCTCAAAGGCGGGGAGTTGAAAGCGGCGGTGAAAGATTTTTGCGAGAAACTGAAGCCGCATGCCGAGGCCGCCGTCGCCTCGGGCGTGCGGATCGGGATCGAGAACCATGGGAACAACCTGATGGATTCGCCGGACTCGCTGAAGTGGTTGGCCGAATTTCGTCCCAACGAAGCCGTTGGCGTTGCTCTGGCACCCTATCATCTGGAGAGTCTCGGCCAGGACGCGGCAAAGCTGGCCGAACTCATTCTGGCCTTGGGCGACCGAACCTTCATGTTCTATGCTTGGCAGCATGGCAACGGCTGCACCAAGCCGATGCCAAAAGAACTCGAGCTGTTGCAGATGCCTGGTCGCGGAGATCTCGATTTTGGCCCTCTGGTGGCGGCGATGAAGAAGATCAACTACACCGGATACACCGAGATCTTCATGCACCCGACACCGCGCGGCATTCCCATTCTTCCCACTACAGCGCAGGTGACCACTGAAATCAATCGTGGCCGGGCCTATCTGGAAGCTTTACTCTGAAACGAAGAACCCCTCATCCTCACCACCATGCCTGAAAAAGTCCTCATCATAATCGGCGATGCGACCGAGACGGTCGATACCCTATACCCCTATTACCGCCTCATTGAAGGTGGCTACGAGCCCGTGGTCGCGGCGCCGGAGAAGCGTCTCTACCAGATGGTCATGCACGAGGTGCGCCCCGGCTGGACCATCACCAAAGAATGGGAAGGTTACCAGATCAACGCCGCCATCTCGTTTTCCGAGATCGATCCGAACGACTACCTCGGGATCTTCTTCAGTGGCGGTCGCGCCCCGGAATACATTCGCGAAGACGCCGATCTGATTCGCATCACCCAGCATTTCTTCGATGAAAACAAACCCTGTGCCAGTGTCTGTCACGGCGTCGAAATTCCCGCCCGGGCGGACCGGGTTCGCGGTCGTCGCATGGCCACGGTGCCGAAATGTCAGTTCGATCTCGAGATCTGTGGCGGCACGTTTGTGAACGAACCCTGTGTCGTCGATGGCAACCTCGTCAGTGGCCGGACTTTTCACGATCACGGTCACTACATGGGTGCGTGGATGAAATTGCTCGACGAAGCGCGCGCCGCCAAGGGCGCGGCCTGATGGATCCCATGAAACGCCGTCGTTGCCAAAATTCGTGGACTCAACAGGGTTGGGTCGAGGACCTGACCCTGTTAGGTCTGATCGGCCTGAGTCTGTTTTTCCTGCCGAAGGCGGCGACGGCTCACCCGGCTCATGCTGAGCCGGTGAACTATCCTTTTGTGGTCGGGTTCGAGCGTTTCTACTCGGGCGATGACAATCCGGAATACCTCGCGGAGGGAGGGCTGATCCTGCTCAACGAGCTGAACTGCGTGGCTTGTCACGCGGCGCCGGAGGCCTTGAAAGACCGACTTACGGGGCGTCCGGCCACTTTGATCGAGGGAGTGGGCACGCGATTGAATCCGCTGGATCTGGAGCTTTTCATCCGCAATCCGCGCTTCATCAAACCGGATACGATGATGCCGAGTTTTTTCGCGGGCCCGGATCGGGATCTCGCTGAAGTCGAGGCGTTGAAACACTTTCTGGCGTCGCTGAAAAAGGAGCCAAGTGACGCGGCGATGCCGGCAGGAGACGTGGCCGCCGGTCAGCGGCTCTATCACCGTATCGGTTGCGTGGCCTGTCACGCGCCGGAGGTCGGCTACACACCCGAAGATCTGCCGGAAGGCACGACGATTGAACTCACGGGATTGCCCAGCGTGCCGATGAACCTGGCCGACAAGTATGAGGAACACGCTCTGGCGCGATTCCTTCTCGATCCCAATGCGCATCGTCCGTCGGGTCGGATGCCGAACTTCAAGCTGTCGGACGCGGAAGCCGCCGATCTCGCTGCTTATTTGAAATCGGGACCGAAACCGGAAATTCCCGAGGAGTTGAAGGCGGAGTTCGACGCTGCCGCTGATTTCACTCTTGATCCGGCCAAGGTGAGCTTGGGCAAGGAACTCTTTGCCTCGAAAAACTGTGTGGCCTGTCATCAACCGGCACCGGCTCAGATCGCGAGTGCTCCGAAACCGGCCAAGCCGCTGGCGGAGTTGAATGTGTCTGACTCGGCGGCGCGACTCGGGTGTCTGTCGGAACGTCCGCTCGGCGGCGGGGTGCCCTCGTTTTTTCTCGATGAGGTGCAGAAGAAGGCGATCGAGTTCGCGCTGCGTGGACTGAGCGACGTGGCGCCCTTGGATCGGGCCGGTCGGATCGACTGGACCATGTCTTCGTTGAATTGCTATGCCTGTCACGAGCGCGGCGGGAAGGGTGGTCCAGAGACGGCACGGGAACCATATTTTGCAGTGAACGATGTCGGTGCCTTGTCGACGGGACGCTGGGGAAATCTGCCGCCGCCCTTGGACAAGGTGGGGCGCAAGCTGACTGACGCGTGGTTCGAACGCATCCTGTTCAATCGCGGAGGAGACGGCGAGGTCCGAACCTACATGGAGGCGCGGATGCCGGTCTTTTTGGAGTCCCATCTCCAGCCCTTACTCGCCGACGTGAAGGAGGCCGATGTGCGGGAAGAACCGATCGAGATCGATGTGTCCGGTCTGCCGAAATATCAGCGCGGGCACTACGGCCGCGACCTGCTGGGCATCAATGGGCTCGGTTGTGTCAACTGTCACGGATTGAAAGATCGGAGTGCCATCGGGGCTCCGGTGATCAATCTCAGCCACACGATCGAACGACTGCGACCGGAGTATTTCAAAGAGGTGTTGCTCGATCCTCAGGCGACGCAACCGGGCACGATGATGCCGCCGATGTTTACCGGCAGGAAAAAGGCGAATGAAGAGGTGGAACAGATCTGGACCTACCTCAAGGAGTTGGATCAGCGTCGCCTGCCCGATGGATTGATGCAGACGGACGACTTCGAGTTGAAGCCGGAAAAAGACGGCAAGCCGATCGTGTTTCGAACCTTTCTCGAAGGAGCGGGAACCCAGGCCGTGGCGGTGGGATTTCCCGAGGGAATGCATGCCGCCTTTGACTCGCGTGAGTGCCGCTGGCGGATCGCGTGGCGGGGGAGATTTCTCGATGCCATGAGCACGTGGGATGATCGCTTTTGTGCGCCGGCGGTGCCGCTGGGAGAGGGGATCACGGATTTGAGTGACGCCTTTCCGGGAGCCTCGACGGAGGCCGAGTTCCTCGGCTTTCGACTCGATGCTCAGGGGATTCCCACTTTTCTCTACGAGGCGGGAGGTCAGCGAATCGAAGATCGTGTGGAACCCGGGAAAAACGGCCTGACGAGGACGATTAAGACCGGTGACGAGGTGGAAACTCAAACGATGCCTTTGCAGCCATGATGTTTTTTGTGAGAACTTTCCCGGTATTGGCGCTGTCGGCGGCGGCACTCCATGCCCAGACCACGATCGAACCGGAGCCCGATCCTACGGACGAGAATCGTTACTACCGGTTGGTCACTTATCCGGTGCCGGATGAACTGAAGCTTGAGGCCAGCGGAGTTGCGGCCATGCCGGACGGGAAGCTGGCGGTGGCGATTCGGAAAGGCGAAGTGTGGATGCTGGATAATCCGCTCGAGGAATCAGAAAAGCCGATCGACTACCGTTGGAAACTTTTCGCCTCGGGTCTTCATGAACCCATCGGCCTGACCCTTCACGACGGCGCGCTCTACACCGCTCAGAGGAGTGAAATCACCCGATTGGAAGATGGCGATGGGGATGGGGTGGCCGATGCCTACCTGACGGCGGCCAAAGGCTGGGGCGTCACCGGAAACTATCACGAGTACGCCTTTGGTCCGGTTTTTGACAAGGCGGGAAACCTGTGGCTGACGTTGAATCAGAGCATGGGCAAAGGTCAGGAAGTGGCCGGTCCCTATCAGGACGACTTTCGCTGGCGCGGATGGTCGATGATGAAGCCGGCGGATGGCGGACCTCTGCGTCCGATGAGCGCGGGGCTGCGTTCGCCTCAGGGCATTGCCACCAATCATCTGGGCGACGTGTTTGCCACTGATCAACAAGGAAACTGGTGGGGCACCAATCCGCTCATCCATTTGCG
>JAGROX010000132.1:20345-21075 GCA_020440025.1 Verrucomicrobiia bacterium | reverse complement strand
TGGAGAATCCCGAATACCGTTTTCGTAACCGCAGCTTTTCCGGTCAATACAACGCCCTGCTGGCCTTTTACGGTGGCTGGTTACGTGAACGAGCGGGCGAGCGTGGGCTGCCGTTCGCCGATCAATGGGCTCCGATGAACGAGCACACCTTCGTCCAACGACGCAGCGAACCCGATTTCTCCCTGGTTCCCGATGCCATTCATCCCGCGCCGGCCGGCCATTTCCTGATGGCTTTCGAACTACTTTCGCAGGTGAACCCGGATCGAAAGAGTGTCAGCAGTATTTCCGTGGTTCCGGGAGCCAAAGACTGGCGTACCAGCCCGGAGGTCAGCAATCTGGTGGTTTCAGATGCCAAAGATCATGTCACCCTCACTCATCTTGCCAAATCTCTCCCCTGGGTCGTTCCGTCCAAAGCCTGGAAGGTAGATGGCAAATGGGATGCCGAGCCCGATGCCACTGTCGGCTACCGAATGACCGTCGCGGGACACAAACTCAGCAATGAACGCATCAAGGTGGCGGGACTGATTCCCGGCAACTACGAACTCAAGATCGATGGCGAGAACGTCGGCACCTTCTCCCATCTCGCCCTCAGTTCCAAAGTCGAGCTTCAGAGCAACGAAAAGACCCCACAGTATCAGCAGGCGCTCGCCGTTGCTGAACTGAATCGAGAGCGCAACGATGTGGCGATTCGCCCGCTCCGTGATGCCTGGGCCGGCATCAAGGGACTCCG
>JAGROX010000132.1:0-20230 GCA_020440025.1 Verrucomicrobiia bacterium | reverse complement strand
CTCGATCTCGCAAAGACCTACGAGGATCGTATTTACGCCGCTGCCCAACCGATGCCGAGGCACTACGAACTCACGCGGGTTCCCTGACCATGATAATCTTGGAGTGATATTGTAATGCAGGAAAACCTGGGCCCGGCGTCCTAACAGACGCCATGCCAGATCAGCCTCCCCACTCCCGCCGCCCTCAACGCGGTCGTTCCAATCTCCCGACCTCGTCAACTCTCGACGACTCGGATTCCTCATTTTCCCGGCCTCCTTTCGTCACAGCGGCTCCGCCGGAATCTGATAATGGCGAGTCTCTGACTTCCGAGGAACGGCGTTCCGTAGCGAATCGCCTCGCATCGCTGGCTCACCTGTCTCCCGTCGAGATCGAGCGCCAATTGATGGATCGCGGCTATCGCGGTCAGCCCTTTGCCCGCCGGGCTGGAGCCGTGCTGGCCTATCGCCATCTGGCTCGACTTCGACGCGAGTTTCTCGACGGAATTGATCCAGATACCCTGCCGCCCCGGGAAAATTACCTCTTCCTCGGGGCCACCGGATCGGGAAAAACCTATCTCGTCGAGCTGCTGTTCCGCGACATTCTTCAGGTGCCCACCCTCGTCACCGACGTGACCCGCTGCTCCGAGACCGGCTATGTCGGCGATGATGTCCAGATGCTGCTCTCCCAACTCCATGAAGCGGCCGGTCAGGATCGTGGTTGGGCATCCTGCGGCGTGATCTGTCTCGATGAATTCGACAAGCTCGCCGCGAGCCGGTCCAACGCCCGTTTCGCCGGCGAAGGCACCACCAAGGATGTCAGCGGATTCGGCGTTCAACGCAGTCTCCTGACATTGCTGTCTGGAAAATCGTCCCCCTTTCCCACCGATTTCGGCTTCTCCGGCCACGGCACCCGGATGATCCTGCCCCTCGGCAATCTCATTTTCATCGCCGCCGGCGCTTTCAGCGGGCTTCGCGAAACCGCCGAACTGAGCAAAGCCGATTTTGGCATCGGATTCAGCGCCCATCCCAAGCCGCACGCCGACGACTCACTCGTCGCGAGGATCGGAGCAGAATTGCTCGAAAACACCCGGGCCTTTTCCGGCTATGGCATTCTTCCCGAACTCGTCGGTCGATTCTCTCGGCTGGTTCCCTTTCAACCCTTGGAGGAAGAAGTCCTGCGCGAGATCCTCGAAGACACCCTCATCGCAAACTACCGCAATGAGTTTCGCCACGAAGGCATCGAACTGGAGATTCGCGATGCGGTCATCGACCACGTGGTTCACGCCGCCCATCGCCGCGAGACCGGCGCCCGCGGACTCCGCGCCTCACTGGTCCCTCCCTTGGAAGAGGCCGCCTTTCAGACCTTCGGCCATCACACCCCGGGCCGGGTCGTGGTCGATCTCGTCGACGGCGAAATCCGGGTCGAGTCGGAATTGAGAGCGTGACCCAACAGGGTTAGGTCACTGATCATACCCTGTTTAACCCGCCACGGCCTGCCAGACGGAATAGACTCCGACTCCAAGAATCGAGAGGGCGCTCAACCAAAAGGTAAGGTCATAGATCCAAGTTGGTTTCAGTTCCGGCGGGAGACGCTTGTAGCGAAAGTGGATGGCAGCATAGAGAACGATCAAAAGAATCACCGCAGTCGCAATGCCACCCAACATCACCATCATTCCCGGTGCTCTGAAAAAGAGAAACAGAGCCGCCCACAACAGCGGTACGATCCATGCCAGAATGGCCACCATTCGAATCCGAGTTTTCGAATCGGTAAAATCAAATCTCGAGATCTGGGCAAAGGCGTCTGAAAACAGCCGAGTCCACCCCGCCAGAGCCGATAGCAGAGTTGAGTAGAGCACCACGAACGCTCCCGCGAGAAAAACTCCTTTGGCTCCCACTCCTAAAGTTTGAGTGTACATTTTCGACAGAGTCTCGACGATTTCATTACTCTCTGGAACCAGACCCTGAGCATTCAGGACTGCCGCACCAAGAATGTAGAAAGCTGCCGTTACGACCGTATAGGCAACCATCGCAAGGATGGCGTCGATGTACATCACTTTGATCCAGCCCTTAGCGCGCCTGATCCAGGCAGCGTCCGGGTTTTCACCCCGTGGCCCGGTCTTGGCGGCATAGCCCTTTTCCAACAGCCAGTAGTTGTACATCATCACCTCATCACCACCGACTCCGGTGATTCCAAAGGCTCCCAATGCCACGGCGACGTAGATCGGAGGCAACTCGAAAGTCAGTCCGCTTCCGATATCCGCCCAAGAAACGGCGAACTCGGTTTTCTGCAGCATGAAGACCGAAACGAGGGTCAGGACCGTAAAGGCTCCGATCATGACCAGGGAGATTTTCTCAATCGGCTGGTAGTAGCCGCGGAACACCAGCAACGATACCGAGATGGCCACAATAGGGGTCCAGATTCGTACATCGATCGCCGGAAACGCCATGTTCAGAATGATGGCGACTCCACCGACAATGGCCCCGACCTGAAGGAACTTCAGGATCATGATCACGAGCCATGTCCAGATACTCCAGTTGCCGCGTCCCCATCTCGGACCAGGCAGTTTGTTGAACGCCGCAAAAGTGGTCTCGCCCGAATAGATGGCATGTTTTCCAAACTCCAACTGGACCACCACTTTGATCAAACAGCTCAAGAGCACCACCCATAGGCAGATGAACCCGGCCCTCGCTCCCAACTGGGTCGTCATGATCAACTCGCCCGATCCCACAATCGATGCCGACAAGATGAACCCCGGTCCGAGAAATTTCATCCGATCCCGCCATCGGGTAGGTGGCTCAGCGATGGTGTCGTTGGTGACGATGTATGGATTGGCGCGTTCGCTCATGGAAGACAGAGAGAGTGAAAAACTGGGGAAAGGGGGAGCTTGGAGGCTGGTGCCCACGTTTGGCAAGTCTCAAAGCGAAGCGCCACGCCCCTGATCGCGTGGATTCAATTGGGCAATTGACCCATTTCTCCCTCTTTGCGACCAGCCGTATACCGCCAGACCCAATAGGGAAGGTTCAGGAAGAAAATGAGTAGGACGAGTTCGCTGTTGTAGAACCGCAGATGCATGATGTAAAAAATGCCACGATGGAGGGAGATCAGCGCCAAACCGGTCCAGAAAGCCCAAGGCCGATTCCTCAGCGCCACCAGAGCCAACAATTCGAGAAAGAACGCTCCTCCAAAGGCAACCCGGGACATCATCGGATGGGAGAGCACCCATTCCGCGGCCTCAGTGCCACCGGCGTAGGCGGGATCGAGCTGTTTGTAGTAGGTCTGCCGCTGCGCTTTGACGAAATCGAAGGCGATGTAGGGCGAGTTCCATACCCACATCAGCTTGGAATTGATCGCTTTGCTGAGCGCGGCAATCACGTAGGTCGCGGCAACCATTCCCTGGGTATAGAACAGCAGGTAGCTGCGAAGCTGGGCACTGGAGGCTTCGGCATCCCGTTTTCCCAGACGTCGTTCACGAACCTTGATCACCACCACCACGACAGCCTGAGCCAGCAGCACCAAGGTGATCATGTGGTGGGAGTGATGAATCGAACCCTGCGAATTCTCGTAGGTACGCATCAGGGTGTGAAGAATCACCAACATTGGCAGAGACACCACCATTCCGCGTCCCATGACGTAGGAAATCAGGCCGATGACGGCCAGCGTGACAAAGGTGGGATAAGCCCAGGGCTCATGCAACCAGGTGAGTTCGAAAAGCTTTGCCACCCCCACGGGAACCGCCTGTTTCTCGTAGGCGAAGGGATGAAAATCCCAGAAATCATGCAAAGCCACCGGCGCAAAAAACAGGCGCATGAAAAACCACTCCCACCGGCCTACTGACGAAGGACGAAACCCCGCCCCCAGCCAGTTGATGAGCCCCGCCTTCAACCTGGACACGCCGCTTTGACTATTTGAACTCATGGTGCCATGGCCTCCAGCTCGGCGACGGCGCGAGTCGTCTCGGCAAGGCCGCTTTCCTCGGCGCTGATGGCGACTTCAATCAGCTGAATCGACTGCTTGAGTTCGCGATTCGGCCGCTTCTGCGACAAGGTTCGCACCCAGTTCAGCACTTTCTTTCCCGACTCGGCGCGGATCGCGTCGTCATCGAGTGTCGGATGGGGATCTTCCTCCACCGCCTCTTCCAATTCACCGCGATGAGTGTTGTATTTTTTGGTCATGCTCGCCGGAGAGACTCCCGTGTGCCAGAGGACGGGAAGTGCCTTTCCCTCTTCGTCAGCGAGATAGCAGAAACGGAGCGGCTTGGGCGACGGGTTCGAATACATCGAGAATGGTGAAAACGGGTAGAACTCGCCCGTGATCATGGACACGACGATGAAGACGAATACCGGAAAGATCGGGTGCCGCTTGACTACCGCCCATCCTTTCCCGCTGTCACTTCCCTTTCCCATTTTCTGATTCTCGTCTCCTTTCAGTTCACCATCCGACAAAGGGCTCCGCCCGTTCTTCCTGATGTTCCTCCAGTTGCTCATCGCTCTGAAGGATCTGACTTTCCGCCCTGGCCGGATCCTGGGTCACGGCGATGTGAAACAGGCCATCTCCCTCATTCACCGTCGCCTCGCGGGAGATTCCGATCACCACCCCATCGACACGACTCTTTATCGGGGTCTCATGACGGCCGAAGGGATCGGCCACCACCCCGAGTTCCATGTTGGGTGTCACCGCCTTTCCCAGACCGACTTCCGGCGCGAAAACTCCCCCGCGCGGAGCGCGGCTCCATGAGGTCATGGTGCTCACCACGGTCCGGGAGCGGCGACTGGAAAATCCACCCTCTGCCCTTTTTTCCTGAGGCAGCATCTCCAGATATCGCATGACCGAGACCACGCCCCGCAAGCCATACCGAACGGCATCCGAATCAAGTCGGTGCGCTTCTCCCGCTTCGTAGAGAATGCAGGGTTTTGCTCGTGAATACAAAGTCTCCCGCAGTGATCCCGCTCGCAGTGATGTCTCGATTACCACGGGTGGCTTGAACGCCTTGGCCATTTCGTAGCCCTCGTGATCACCCGGAGACACCCGAATCTGCGGAAGGTTCGGTCGACCGACCGCGCCGGTGTGCATGTCGATGGCATGAGTACACTGCATGACCACCTGGTTGAGAAACGCATAGGCGAGACGACCTCCGAGTGACCCTTTCGGACTACCGGGAAAGAGGCGATTGAGATCCCGACGATCCGGCAGATACCGGGAATGCGAGAGGAAGGCAGGCATGTTTACCACCGGCACCACGATGAGATCACCCCGCAGCCGCTTGAGTGCCGTGGAACGCAACAGGCGCCGAATGACTTCCACCCCGATGATCTCGTCGCCGTGCAAGGCCGCGCTCACCAACAGACAGGGACCGGGCTTCTTTCCCCGCAGCACGTGCACCGTCATGGTGACGGGCTGGTAATCGATCAGCGAGCCGATGGGAATGTCCACCACCCCTCGATCTCCCGGATAAAAATCTTCTCCTCCGATCGTGAGTGGTCTCGGAGGCTTGGCTTCGGGAGATTGGAGGCGGGTCGGCATCTGGGTTTCCGTCTATTTTCGTATCACCCCTGCCCGCGCGTGCGAGTGCTTCCCTTTTTTCCGCTTTTCGCGATGAAATCAATGATCATTCCCGCCACATCCTTGCCGGTCGCCGTCTCGATCCCCTCCAAGCCCGGGGAGGAATTCACCTCCATGACCACGGGGCCATGATTGGCCCGCAGCAGATCGACACCCGCCACATTGAGACCGAGAATCTTGGCGGCTCTAACCGCCGTGGAACGCTCCTCGGGAGTGATCTTGGCAATCGTGGCATTGCCACCACGATGGAGGTTGGACCGGAATTCCCCTTCTTTTGCCTGCCGTTTGATGGCGGCAACGACTTTATCTCCCACCACGAAACAACGGAGATCGGCGCCACCTGCCTCCTTGATGAATTCCTGGGCAAGAATGTTCGCATTGAGCCCGCGGAACGCCTCGATCACACTCTCTGCAGCGCCAGAAGTTTCGGCCAACACGACGCCCACGCCCTGAGTGCCCTCCAGCAACTTGATGACCAACGGCGCGCCCCCAACCAGGGATACCAAGTGCTTGGTAGCGCGAGGATCATGAGCGAATCCCGTCACGGGCAGGCCCACGCCCTTTCTGGCCAGTAGTTGGAGGCTTCGCAGCTTGTCGCGAGATCGGCTGATGGCCACCGATTCGTTGACCGGATAGACACCCATCATTTCAAACTGACGCACCACGGCGCAGCCGAAAAAAGTGTGGGTCGCTCCGATGCGGGGAATGATGGCATCAAAGCCTTTCAGTTCCTCATCACCCAAATAGATCGTCGGCCGGTGCGAGGTGATGTTCATGTGGCACCGGAGATAGTCGATGACCCGCACCTCATGACCTCCACGTTTGCAGGCTTCCACCAGGCTGTTGGTGGAATAGAGATTTCGGTTTCGAGAGAGAATGGCAATTTTCATGAAGCGAGAAAATGTGAATCGTAGTTGGCGAAAAAAGAGGGAAACGGGGACGAACAGGAAGACCACTCATCCCTCAACGCGTCGACGGCGGGGATACTGACGGGCGAGACTTTTGCCCAGAAGATAGGAACGTCCAGTGTCGATGAGAAAATTTCCTCGAATCGCCGTCCGCCCCAACAACATTCGGAATCGCATTGATTCCCGATTGGTGAGACTGATCTCGATGGGCCAGACCACTCCTCCCAGATCCGCCGCTACCGTGATAAACGGGCGATGCTCAATGTGGCCGCCGCTGTCTTTGACTTCACGCATTCCCGTGACTTTTGCATCACAGGACAACTCGATATCGGCTCTCCCTCTCAAAGGGTGGAGATGAAACCGCACCCGAGAAATGCCCTCAGGATCTTCATAGATCTCGTAATCGTGGGTATGAAGGGCGGAACTCCTGGCACCGGTATCAATCTTTGCCTTCAACCCAGGAATCCCGAGTTCGGGAAAAGAAAGCCATTCACGCCAACCGATGACGGGAAGGCTTTGAGAGTCGTTGTCTGCTGAAACCATGCCTCTGAAATAGACTCGCCATTGGCTCAATGGCTACCAAGAATAAGAAAATACTTCTCGCCCCTCTGCACACCCGGGCTTCCCAACGAGATCGCTCGGCGTCTCCGCCTTACCTGGCATGAATCCACACGGCCACAAAGTGGCAGGCCGTGCCAGTCAGGACGAAAAGGTGCCAGATGAAGTGACCAAACTTGAGCCGGTCATAGACGAAGAAAATCACGCCGACCGAGTAGGCCAACCCGCCGGCCACCAACCAAGCAAGCCCTGCCGTGGAAAGGCCTTCCCACAGCGGTTTGATGGCAATCAGAACCAACCACCCCATGAGCAGATAGATGAAAGTCGAAACCTTGTCGCCCCGAATCCGGCTCAGTGATTTGATCAGGATTCCCCCAATTGCCAGGCCCCAGATGATGCCGAAAAGAGTCCATCCCAACACACCGCGCAACACTCCGAAGGTGAACGGCGTGTAGGTGCCGGCAATCAGCAGATAAATCGCCGAGTGATCAAATAGTTGAAACAGTTGTTTGGTCCGACCATTCGGCAGCGCGTGATAGATGGTCGAGGAAAGGTAGAGCAGCACCATGGTGGCGGCGAATACCGAGGCACCAATCACGCCCAGCGTTCCTCCTGCTCGAACGGCAGTGACGATAAGAATCGGCGCTCCGATGACAGCGGCCAAGAGACCGACACCATGACTGATCGAGTTTGCCACTTCTTCGTGGCTGGTCTGCAACCTTCCCTTCATGCCTTTATCATACCCAAGTTCTCGTGGCTTCCCAACGACGAATTTGACACGGCTTTTCTGAACGAGAAAAATTCAGTTGGCGCGCTTCAAAAAATCCACCGCTTCTTCGAAAGTGGCATCTCGAAGCTGCCAGGTCTCCACGGAACCCTCGGCACCTGTCTCAAGCCTCACCTGGATGAATTTATCGTCACCGCCCATATAGCGCATCACGGTCCCAGAGGCCAAGGAATGCCCCTGACCTGATGAATCACGACAGACACCTGCCACCCCTTCCTTGATGGTCACGAAATGCGCGCTGTCCGAAGTGATTGCCCGCTCGCCTGTTGTTTCCGCTTCTCTTTTCGGCGCATCGGTTGTGGCGATGGATGACGAAACAGCCGCCGGCACGGGTGGCTTCGCCATCTCTTTTGAAGTTCCATCGATCGCTGCGATGGCGCTGCTTGGTCTCTCGTTCGCCCGCGCCACGGTTCCACCTTCAGTCGACGGCAGCGTTTGAGCTGAGACTGGAGCGGGGGCCGGAGTCGAAATTGCTTTGGGAACAGACGGCGGCAAGACCGAGTTTCCACTGTCCGAAATCATCAATCCCGTCGACCTCGGTGGGGGAGGAACCGCGATCGCTGCTTGCGGCGTTGGCTCCGGCTCCACCGACGGAGGCAAGGCCACCACGGTTGAAACGGGCAGAGAAGGAGTGGTCGATTCCCGAATCGGCTCGGGAGTCGTCGTCGGAATCGCATCCGCCGCCGGTGCCTTGATCGTTTCCTGCGGCGCTGAGGCAGGCATCACTGGATCGATCGTCGACCGCTCCATCGCCACGGGGTCCGAATTCGCGCCTCGCTCCTCACGTTGCACCGGAGCATCCGGATTTCCCGATCTGAGAGGAATGGTCAGGCGTTGTTTATGAATCGAGTCACTTGAATCGCCCGTCGGAGCGACAACTGGTCGGCTCACGGCGACGGCGGCGGGCGGAGCGGATGTCTCAGCGATCGCCGGAGCGGGGATCGAGGTCGGAGCCGGTCGAGGCGGCAAGATGATCGAATCTGTTCCCACCGGATTCGGTTCCTCCTTCCGACGATCCAACATCCGACCGAGCAATCCACTTCGCTCACTTTCCTCTGCGACCGGAGACGGCTCGCTCTCACGACCTCCCGGAATGATCTTCCCCACCATGTTGGCCACTCCCCCGAGAATACCACGCTCCTCTTCAGTCGAACCTGGTCCGGACTCAAATGGATTGGCAACCGGTTGCTCGGGAACTGGCGCTGGCGACGGTGGGGCCAGCGTCACCCTTTCAGCCGATGCGGGCACGGGAGGTGGGGGCACTCGCCCTCCCGTTTGCGGGCTCATCTGAGATTGGGGAATCGGTGGCGGAGGCAACGTAGTGGCATTTGACGGATTCGGAACCACCACCGCGCCATCGGCACCGGGCAGCTCCCCTGTCGATCTCCTGTCGCGATCTTTTCCGCCGGGGATCAATTTTTCAATGAATCTCCCCGGTCGAAAGCCACGTTTTCCGTCCTCCGCTTCCGAATCAGGCGAAAGCAACCCCTGTTGATTCTGACTGCTCTGCCCCACCGCCATCAATGGCGACATTACTACGATCATGGCGAGCACACCGGCCCATTTCCGTCCGCTCATAATTCTGCGTAGGTTGGATGCTTACATACAACGTTCGAGCCCCATATCGGAACCCTCTCGAAGGAGACTAGCAGAAGGCGCGAGCTGACTCAACTTTCTTCACCCCCGGCCCTTCAAGTCAGAAACTCCCCCGGTCTCCATCTCTCGTCATACGAATCACCTCCCAATTTCAACCAAAGACGAGCGGCACCCATCTCTTGAGCATTCTTACCCATCGTTTACAGTCAGGGCATGTCTCTCACTTTGACTGAAAACGCGGCGGATCATCTGCGCGACCTGCTGGCGGCGAAAAATGCCTCTCCCGAGGAAATGGGATTGCGCCTGTTTATTGAGAAAGGCGGCTGCGCCGGAATGAACTACGCGATGAAAATCGGCGCACCGGAAGCGAATGATGAGATCGTGGAAAAAAACGGCGTCCGCGTTTTTGTCGATGCCGAAAGCCTCGTCTATCTTCGTGGCTCGGAAGTCGACTACGTCGATTCACTCAACGATTCCGGATTCAAGATCAACAATCCCAACGCCGCCCGAAGTTGTGGCTGCGGCACCAGCTTCGAACCGGCCAACAAGGGAAGCGAAGCATCTGAGATCCCCGCCTACGATCCCGAGACCATGGAAGGCACCGCCTGCAAAGATTGATTTTTTTTCACGTCATTCCCCTCCCTCTCCCCTTCTCTTTCAGCCAAGATGGAATTCATCTCCGAACACAGCATCTTCTCCCGTGAAGCCCGCGAGGAACGTGAGGACAATATCGGCAGCCTGTTTCTCTGGTCGGTGGCCATCGTGGTTTTGCTGGGACTGAATGCGTTCTCCTGGGTGTTCTGCATGTACGTCTTCGGAAATCCCGAAGTACCGTTCTGCTACAAACTTCTGACCAAATTGGAGAAGCTGGATCCCATCGAAAGCTTCGATCCAGTCTCGGCGCCCCGCGGAAAATTTCACGGAGCCAAATCCCTCTACCTCGAATATTTTGACCTCGGCAGTGACAAGCTCAATGCCTACAACGGTGCCCTGAAGCGTTTCTACCTGAAGAACTATCTGGAGCGTGACGATGTCACCTACATCAGTGGAACCTTCACGGTGGAGAGTTCACGAGAGCTTCGAACTGAGGACGTGTTTCCCCACGGCGTCGCGGTGCGATTGAAGGCGGAAGATTTTCCGGCCGCCCATCTGGATCTGGTGCTGCCGTCCCCCGAGGATGCCGTGATCCCGAAGGAGCATTTCCGGCCCGGCGACATCGTGCAGATCCCGGAATCGGCCTTCTGCGCCGCAGTGCTCCACGTGCAGCGCCTCGACAATGACCAGATCTGCTTCACCGCCGTGCCCCTGGTGAAACGGGACGACGAAAAACGTGAGGATGGATCGGTAACGAACACCCGCTACCAGACGCCTGCCGAAACGCTGTTGACGATCATCCCGCCCGAAAAGCTCAATCTCGAAACCGGCAAATGGCCGATCAGCGATGGCTCCGGTCTGGTGGCGTCGCCCATCGAAAAAGACGAAGCCGCTGATGCCGATTCGGAATCCACTCCGGCGCCAACCGACGAAGTGGAAAAAGCCGACACGGACAAGGAGAAAAAGAAAGCGGACAATTAAGATTTCCGGTTCGGCATTTCTCTCCCACACGCATTGACGCCGATCTCCGTCGACGATTCCGGGGGAAAAACCCCGGTTTTTCAGTATCGTCCCGGCATCGTTTCCGCCCTGCTCCAGATCTATCGACTCGGCATCCTGATCACCATTGCCTGGCTGATCCGCGAACATCACGTGCGCCTGCGCGTCCAGGGCGATCGCCCCATTGCTGTCGCCGAGGTCCGGGCATTTCTCCCCGACGCTCATCGCTTGATTGCCGATGCGTCGCCTCGCGGCGGACTCACTGTCCTGAGCTCCGATGGCAGATCCATCGGCTATGCCGCCCGCACCATGCCCCAGTCGCGCGAAGTTGTCGGCTACTCGGGACCAACCGATGCCCTCATCGTCTTTGATGCCGACGACAAGGTGCTCGGCGTCGCCATCCGCCACAGCTACGACACGCCCAGTCATGTCGAAGACGTGAAGTTTGATCTCCTGTTCATGGAGAACTGGAACGGCCGCACTTGGGAGGAAATCGCCGCCATCGAGAAACTCAGCGCCGCTGGCATTTACGGCGTCTCCGGAGCCACCCGCACCAGCGAATGTCTCGCCGAAAGTATCGGTCAACGAATCCGGTCCGGTCAGTCGGGCAACTCAGACGAATCGGGAGCCGCCATCTCATGGCGACTTCGCTGGCAGGATGCGGCATTGGCTGGCGTGGTTGTTCTGGGATGCCTCTTCGCTTTTTGGAAAAAGCCGCGCTTTCAGCGTTGGCGGCCCTGGTTTCAGGTCGCCGTCTTTGTGGTGCTCGGATTCGTCCTTGGCGACCTGCTCGCGCAGAGTCTCTTCCTCGGCTGGATGGAATCCGGCATCCCGTGGCGAACCACCCCTGGGGTCGTGCTGTTGGCCGCCGCCGCCTTTCTCATTCCCTGGACAACCCGCATTCCGCTCTACTGCACCTGGATCTGTCCTCACGGCCACGCCCAGCGCTGGCTCATGAAAATCATTCCCGCCAGTTGGACGCTGAAACTTCACGACGCCGCCAAGCCACTGCTCAAATCGATTCCGGTTCTGCTGCTGTTGGTCGTCCTGCTCACCAGCTTCCTCCAACTCCCGCTTGACCTCGCCGGGATCGAACCCTTCGACGCCTACCTCATCAGGTCCGCCGGTATCGCCACGCTCATCGTCGCAGGAGCCGGCCTGATTCTCTCCCTCGTGATTCCGATGGCCTACTGCAAATACGGATGCCCCACCGGGTTGTTGCTCGCCTTTGTCAGGCGTCACGCCGGCGAAAGCCGCCCCGGTCTGCGCGACGGAATCGCCCTGCTGTTTCTCGCTCTCGCCGTGATCCTTTACCGGTACCACGATGCGTTTCAACACTGGCTCATCGCAACCTCCTGACGCCATGTCGATTTTTTCCCTGCGGCTCCGCCGATCCAAAGCCCTGACGCTGGTCTTTCCGATAACGCTTTTTGTGATCGCTGTCATCGCCATCGTCCTTCCAGTTCGGCGCGCCATCGAGACCCGGCGATTCGAAATCACCAGCAAGCAGACCGTGCTTGAGATTCAGCGAGCATTGCAAAATTACCACGTCGATGAAGAGCTCTATCCGCGCCGCACGCCGATGACGGGCTCACAAGTGATTCAGTTTCTCATCGACTCCGGACACTTGGAAAAACCTCCGCTCAATCCCTGGACCCGCCAGCCCTACCGGGTTGACGCCCCGGCTCAGCCGGATGGCATCCACTACCACACTGACGAACTCGCCGAGACCTACGCGCTGGAGTCGGCCGACAAATCCCTCACTCCCGCCCCCCCGCTCTGGCAGCTTGACTCGACCGAGCATCATTCATTGGAATAGGGTTGCAAATTAGGAGCCTGGATTCGATCTCCACATCACGTCATGAAACGCTATCAAATTCATCGCGCAGAAAACGCCTCTGATCTCGACTGGACCGCTGCCAGTTGTCTGACGGATTTCACCTTTCCCTGGGAAGACCGCGAAGTGCCGCTCACCGAATTCCGGGCCCTGTGGACAGAGGACACGCTACATTTTCGTTTCGACTGCATTGATGACGATCTCGTCCTCGGTGATGGAGCCGACGCCACGGAAAAAGTCATGGGCTCCGACCGGGTCGAGATTTTCCTGGCACCGTCGCTCGACTTGAATCCCTACTACGGCTTGGAAATGGATCCTCGCGGCGAGGTCCTCGACTACGCGGCCCGTTTTCACCGGCAGATGGAATGGGATTGGCGTTGCGACACCCTGAAACTGATGACCAACATCGAAGGCAACCGCTATTCGGTCGAGGGTTCCCTCCCGCTCGCCACCTTGCGCGAACTCGACGTCCTGAAGCCCGGTGCGTCCGAGTTTTTCGCCGGCGTCTATCGTGGCGAGTTCAGCCACAAGCCCGATGGCTCCGTCCATCATGGCTGGATCGCCTGGGTCGATCCGAAAACTGAGACACCGGACTTCCACGTGCCGACTTCGTTTGGCGTATTCGAATTGGTCTGACTCTGTTGCGGGAATCGGTGAATTCCCTTGGCAAATGGATACCAGATTTTGTTCGCGCTACTTCTTTTCTTTCACGGCTTCGGCAACGAAATCGAAGAGCTGTCGCGGCGTGAGTTGTTTTTGAACGTCGTCAAAACGATCGCCGGTGGCCCTTTCAATGACCTCTTCAGAAATCTCGACATCGAATCGATCTTCGAGCTCGAGCAGGATGTCGAGGAGCTCAAACTCCTCGACACCGCGTCCGGGATTGATGATGGGTTGATCGAGAGCGACGGATTCCGGCGTATTCCCCAACACCTTCGCCACTGCCTGGATCACCTGTTGTTGTTGGGCATCTCCGAGGGGGGCCTCTGCTTTTTGACTGGGGATTGCGGAGGATGAGGAAGAATCTGAGGCAGCTTGAGTCACGACGGAAGCTGGCGATGCCGGATCGACCGGTATCGTGACCGCCTCTGTTGGCTCCTCTTGGGGATTCACCGCTTCATCTTCTCCACGGTCGCAGGCGGCCAGACCAACGACGATGGTCGCCAACGAGAGTCGCCCCAACACGAGGAGGGTAGTGCCGAGATAGTGGGTTCGTTTCATTTGCAGATCCTCCTCGTCAGTTCTCAATCATACAAGGGCAATCCACTGGGCACGCTCACGGGCACATCGAGTCGCAGGTCAATGCTTCGAGGATCGGTGAGCGAGTGAAGGAAATCCACAAGGTAGCCAAGATGCCGTTCATTGAGTCGATCATTCGGTGACAGTTCGTTCTTCGAGGCGATGGCGGCGCGTGCGGCGGGATTGTTTTGAACGACAAAATCAATCGCATCGAGGTCGGCGCGCGGCGGCACGATGAACTGGCTGCGGTCCCAGGTGTTGAGTCCTTTGACGGGGTCGAAATGATGCCTCACGACTTCCTCGAGGCTGTTGTAGGCACCATCATGTCCCCAGGGACCGGTCAAAGCGACATTGCGCAGGGGCGGCGTCCGGAAACGATAGCGATCATCGGGATTGCCCGTGACCAACTCTCGTCCGAAATCTTCGCGCCCCAGAAATCCGTTCCCTTTCCCGGTACCGACCTGAGGCATGGCGATGGCATGGAAATCGAAATCACTCTGGAACTTGCCCGAATGACACTGATAACAGCGCGCACCGCTTCCGTAAAAGAGGACCATTCCCTTGCGTTCGTTGAAACTCAGGGCGCGGCGGTCACGACGCAGGTATTGATCAAAAGGCGATTTATCGGCTCTCCACGCGAAGGCTTCGAAGGCGGCGATGGCATTGGCCGCATGGACGAAGGTGATGTCTCCCGCGTTCGTCACTTCCGAGGGAAAAGCCGCTTTGAAAAGATCGACATACTCGGGAATGCCCTGAAGTCGCTGGGCTAGCAGATCCCAGACTCCGCCTGGTCCTGCGAGATTCGAAACCGCAGCAGCGTTACCGACAGGGCCTTCGCCCGCCTGGCCCGCCATCTCAGCGGAAGACGTGACCGGAAACATCGCCTGCGCGGCAAGAACACTATCGAGACCAGTTGGCAGATTGGCACCCGCGGGATTCCGAAAGCCGGACGGTTCATTGGGATCGGCCTGGATGCGTCCGTCGTGAAAGGCGGTGGTAAAATCCTTCGTCCCGAGATTGAATACCGGCGGCGCATTGCGCGGCACCCGCTCGTGAATGGCGTCAGGTCCGCTACCGGTGTCTCGGGTCACTCCCAAGCCCAGGCCACCCTCACCGACCGGAAGCGAAAGTCCGTCGCCAGTGTCGGCCATGGCGTGATGACAAGTAGCGCAGGAGATATTGCGATTCCCGCTGATGATCTTGTCGAAAAATAACATCTGCCCGAGCAGGAATTTCGCCGGATCCGGCGTGCCATCGTCGACGAAGTCCGCATCGGTGGCGGCACGGGGGATGTCCTGTTTTCCGGCGAGTGCGGAATCAGAGAAATAAAGAAGCACGATGGCAGCCATCGCGCTCGAACTGCCGAGCAATAAAGGGAATTTCATGAGAGGGGGTGGGTTTGGGATGAGAGCTCAAGCTCGAGCTTGAACTCGGATGGGTTTGCGACGGAAACGATAGCGGTAGACGCTTCATCGACCGCGTTATGCAGAGAAATAGGCGAACCTCGAGAGTTGCACCGCGCCTCGCCATGGCGCTTACCTTTTCGAGGCAACTTGATCTATCCGAATCCGTCCCTCCTCACAGGGACGCAAATTCGAACACCGCTTTGGCTTCCTCCGAGAGCATTTCGTAGCCGCGAAGCGCCATGCCGACTCCCACGATGATCAGCAGGACAGGCTTCCAAGCCACCGGGAAACGTAGGATCAGGAACAGCAGCAAACCCAGCGGCGGAAAGACAATGGAGAGAATAAAAAGGATCTTGGAATCGCGAAACAGGGCCATCAACACCCCGAGTTCACCGGCCAGTGCCAACAAACTTCCAATCAGAATGATGAACGAGGCGAGGTAGTCCATGTTACCTCCGAAAAACGCTGATCAATATTCCCACATCAAACCCACCATCGGTCCCAGCGCATTGAGCCCTGGATTGCGTTCGTTGAGACCGCGATTGGAGGTGTGTTGGAAGTAGGCCCCGTATTGCAGATAAAGCCCCTCCCGCAGTTCGTGACGCAAGGCGAAATGCATGAACCAGGTGAAATTAAAGTCCTGACCGTGCCCTCCTTCCACCTCGGTGCTATCGAGAAATCCCACGCCGCCGCCGATGCTGAACATCAGCGCGAAATCCTGTTCCGCATTCCACCACTCCATCGACGGGCTGCCGTGAAATCCGAAAAAGTAAGTCTCAGGACCTTCGGCGAAATACTCTCCCAGGAAACTCAGTCGCGACCGGATGACAAAGGTGCCGCCGCTATCCAGATCACGGGTCCAGTCGAGAGGAATCCGAAATGTCAACATCTGCGGCAACACCACGTAGTCCAGCGGAGTCGATTGAGTGATCTCCCAGATGGCCCCGGTTTCGAAACCGACTTCTACTTTTTCCCAAGGCGCCAGTTCCGGGGGAGCTACCGCCTTCGAGAGGTCGATCCGCTTCTGCGCCGAGGCAGTGAGACTGGTGCCAAAGAGGAAGAGAACTCCCAGCAGAATGATTTGGGTCAAACGGGACATGAGGAGGCGACAGAAAAACCGATGTCGCGAAGTTAGTCGATCCGGAGCCGTTCAACCACCGGAAATCTCGCCTGCAATTTTACGAGCAGAAAGAACAGTCGCAGACGCCATCGCACCGACCATCCCCCGTCCAGTTGCCCGGCCAGAATGGCCACGACAGCGTCGGGCATGCCCCATTTGCCATCGGTCTGAAACAGGAAATCGATGAAAGGCTGACGATAGAAATTTTCGATCATCTCGAAGTAGGTCCGCAGGTAGCGCCGGGTCCGTTTCTCATATCGACGGAGCCCCGGCGTAATCGCCAGATTCTGATCGATGGCCGCCGCGACTTCGACAGCTCCAGATTTTCCGGTCTGCATGGCGAGAAAGACGCCCGAGGAAAAAATGGGATCGAGAAATCCGGCCGCGTCGCCGATGCGAACGAGGTGCGGACTGACAAAGCGGCGATTGTGATAGGTAAAATCGGCGATGGTTCGCAGGGGCCCGACACGCTCAGCCCGCGCCAGTCGATCCCGCAGTTCCGGGCATCGGGCCACCGTTTCCCCGAATCGTTCCTCAGGCGTCAGATCGCGACTCTGAAGCACGCTGCGATCGACCACCATACCGAGGCTGACCTTGTCATCACTCAGCGGAATGAACCAGAACCACGCGTCTTTCAGTCGATAGATGAGGATGTCACCCCGCTTGCGAGAATCCTCCGGCAGCGGAATTCCTGTGAAGTGCCCGTAGATCGCGAATTTCCGGTGATTGCCGTATCCCTCCTTCAGCCCCTCACGATTTCCGGTGAGATTCGCCGTGCCGCTGGCGTCGATGAGAAACTTCGCCCGGAAGTCTTCCGGCGGGCCGCCATTCTGCGCCGTCACCGTCACCCCTGTCCCCTCTTCGATCTGAAAATCTTTCACCGACATGCCCTCGCGAACCTCGACGCCGGCGGCTTCGGCATGACGCAGCAGGATGTCGTCGAACTTCGATCGCTCCACCTGATAAGACATCGGCTGATCGGTGAACCGTCCTTTTCCGAATTCGATCTCTGCCCGTTGACTGCCATCCGGAAGCACAAACTGCGCCCCGTATTTCTCCATGAATCCCGCGCCACGAAGTGCTGGCATGAGCCCCATTTCCTCAAACAACGGCAGATTGTAGGGCAACAGAGACTCACCGATGTGAAACCGGGGAAAGGTTTCCTTTTCGATCACCAGCGCCCGTTTTCCGGCCTTCGCCAAAAACCAAGCCGCGGTCGCCCCCGCAGGACCTCCGCCGACGATGATGGCGTCGTAGGGCTCGGAACTCGGTGATGATTCAGTCGTCGCCATGGCTGCCCGCTTTCTCGATCGCTGCGGCAATGGAGTCTACGTTGGCCAGCACGCCCTTGGCCGCATCGGCATCGGGAATCTTGAGCCCGAAATGTTTCTCCAGTGCCACCACGAGTTGCAAGGCATCCACGGAATCCAATCCCACGCCTTCCGGCCCAAACAAGGGCTCGGCATCGCCGATCTCTTCAGGCGATTCCTGAAGCATCAGCTCGTCGACCATCACGGTCTTGATTTTTGCGCGGAGAATGTCGAGATCTTCAGCCATGGGAAAGGACGGAACAGTTCGTTGCATGAATCAAACACGATTGCTCCCAAACTTCACCTGAAAATGAGGGCGACGCTCTCTCTAGAAAATCCCGCCATCAATCTTCAGCACCGCGCCCGTCACGTAGCTCGCCTCGGTACTGGCGAGAAACCGCACCGCCGCCGCGATTTCTTCCGGCTTTCCAAAGCGACGCATCGGGATGCTGCGCGCCAGCGCTTTTCTCTGCTCGGAATCGATCTCCGACAGCGCTTCGGTATCCACGTAGCCGGGACAGACCGCATTTACCGTGATGCCCGAGCGAGCTGACTCCTTGGCCAGCGATTGAGTCAGGGCAACCACTCCCGCCTTGGCCGCCGCGTAGTTGGTTTGCCCCAGTGGAGCCAGCAAGGCACTGAGACTGGCGATGTTGACGATGCGACCATAGCGCTGGCTCATCATTGGCTTGATGACCGCCTGACATCCGTGAAAAACCGCGTCGAGATTCGTATTCCGCACCATTTCCCAATCCGACGGGCTCATGGTGGCGAGTAGGCCATCGCGATGAAATCCCGCATTGTTGACCAAGACATCAAGCCGCCCATGTTGCTCGAGAATTTTCGAAACGACCGCCGACCAAGCCGACGGATCGGTGACGTCGAGTTCAACTGTTTCCGCGCGACCATCGGATTCTGCCGCGATAGCATCGGCTGCCTCGCGGTTTGATCGTACACCGAGAACTACGCGATTTTCCGAATCCGCGTTCAGGAAATCGCGGGCAATGGCTTGTCCGAGTCCGCCATTGGCTCCGGTGATAAGAATGATCGCCATGAGAAACAGGAATTTCAGTTTTCGGGATTCGAAGAGATCTTGCGGCGAAACACCGCGCCGCCCGCCTGCTCATTCTCGCCGATGGCACTGACGATGACAGCACTTTCCCCACCGGACAATCGTTCCGCTGCCAACGCGCATTGCCACGCCACTGAGGCTCCTATCCCTTCGCCAAGAATCTTTCCGATGGCGATCTGCTCAACGGTGAAATCTTGCCAAGCCTCGTTCTCGGCAGCATCCGATTTGGGTTGCCCACTGGCGCGAGTCAACAGGGTTAAGTCGGCGACTTGACCCTGTTGAGTCAGGGCATTGGCGACCTCTCTGGCGGCTTTCTTTTTGTTGAGTCGATGGGTGTAGAGTTCGGGACCGACCAGTTGATGGAGAGTGATCGATTCCGACGAGTCGCTCAGATCCAGATAGAGGGCACCGGCGCCTTCCGAGAAAACGGTGCCGGGAGCAAACATCTGAACGGCCTCGGCGCTGAGCCAGTCGAACTCTTCTCCGCCCACGACGACGACGCCATCGCATCGGTCCTCCGCGAGCCAACGGGCCGCGATTTCCAATCCGCCGAGAAACTGGGCGGAGTCGCCAACGAGCGTGTAGTTGATGCCATGGCTGCCGAGCACCGCACTGAGGTGGCTCGCGGGAGCATTGTATACGGTTTCCGGAAACACAATGGGACTGGCCAACGAAGGATCGGCGAGGACTTCGCCGTAGAATCGCGAGCTGTAATTCACGCAGCCATTCACGAGGCAAAAGATCACACCGAGGCGCAATCGGCCTTCGCGAATTTCGACGGCCCTTTCTTCGCCGATGGCTTCCAGGGCCGCGCCGACGCAGAATCGAGCCACCGGGCTGGACCGCCGCAGTCGGGGATCACGGAGGAAAGGCAATTTCTCCACGGGACGCGGCACCCGGCGGGTCGCGACGGGCCACGGACATCCTTCCCGAGAAAAAACCTCCACGTCACCCAAGTCGGCTCCTGAATTGGCAATCGCCGCACTCAATGCCGATAGGTTCCAGCCTGCCGGACTCACGGCGCCCCAACCGGAAACCCGAACGGGTTTATTTTTCGACAGTGACGCGCCGGAAAAGCTCCGACCTTCATCGAACTCCTCCAGGATCAGGGTGGCATTGGCACCGCCGAAGCCGAAGGAATTTGAGAGTACCCGGCGCACCTGCGCCTCGCGAGGCTCGCGAACGAGATCGAAGGTGCAGACCTCGTCCGGCGTTTCGACGGTTGTGGTCGGTGGAAGAAAATTTTCCCGCAAGGCCATCAGCGC
>JAGROX010000486.1 GCA_020440025.1 Verrucomicrobiia bacterium | reverse complement strand
GCGGCAGAGGGAACGCCGAGATCATTATGACAGCTTGCACAGCCAAGTTTCCCGAAGGCTTTCCGTCCACGCGTCGCGAGTTCGGCATTTGCCTGGATCGGTTCAAAGGCAGGGATCGGTTCGACCGAAGTCGAGAGCATTGATGCCGGAATGGCCTGCCTCGCGAAGCCGGGACCTTCCATTTCAAACATGAGCGAAGGGTCCCGCCCCGTATGAAAGTAGATCAGTCGGAGCTTTCGCCAGCCAGTGGCCAGCTCCATTGAGCCCTGCAACTGCTTCATTCCACGTCGGTCCTTGGGGGCTTCTTGAATCACCGGGCTGTCATCCACTTCGAGTGAGCCGCCGTTCATTTGCAGAAAGAAGGTGTAGCGTCCCGATTGGGTGATGTTCAGCCAGCCTTCATAGCGAACCGCCATGTGGTGATGGATCTTGCCGAGGTTTTCCAGAGAAAAATCAGCGACCTGACCGGCTCGCTCGGGCTCAATGGTATCGTGGTCCAGTCCTTCCCAGACCTGACCACGATACATGGTGTAGTCGAGATGACCGGGAACGCGGGTCTCACGCAGCAGGTAATGCGTGATGCATTCGAGATCTCGGCCCGACAATCGCATGTCCGGCATTCGTCCCGAAGGTCGACTCGCGTGCGGTTGACGAAGGAACTCGGCCAAGCTCATGATGCTATATTTTTTTTCGAGTGATCCCAGCGGCACGGAGCTCTGCGGCAGCAACTCGGCGTCATTCTCATTGCGCGGGGAGTGACAGGCAGCGCATCCTCGCGAGCGGAACAGGCGTTCCCCTTGGCTCGCCGCCACCGCATCGGGCACCTGGAGATCGAAGTCATTGGGCTTCTGCGAGAGCAAAAAGTGGAGTAGTTCCGTCGCGGCCTGATCTCGCTCCTCCTCCTTCAATTGAGACAACACATCCGGCATCGTCGTGCCCGCTTTGGTGCCGTGGGGATTTCGAATGAACTCCGCCAGATAGTATGGGTTCACCCGGGAACCCACCGAAGCCAATCGGGGAGCTTTCTTCGAGGTCTCAGCAAGCGCTGGCGAGCCTGCATGACAGGCCACGCAATTCATCTCTTCGATCAGGACCTGCCCCTTCAGTTCGGCATCGAGTTGACTGGAAACGAGACCGGGAATGACCACCTCGGCAACGGCCTGGGTTCCCCCAGATGCGAGAGAGAATAATACGATGATCCCAACCAGTCTCGCCAAAGCTACGGCGGAGAGCGAGGCCGAAAAAAATACCGACGGCGGGACTCGAACCCGCACTCCAGTTACCTGAAAGCAGATTTTAAGTCTGCTGCGTCTACCATTCCGCCACGTCGGCATCTCTCGGATTTTCCCGTTGAAGTCGCACATCAGATCGAGGGCGTCCTTCTGCTGAGAAACCGAAGTTTGGCAGGAATTTCGCCGACTGCCACCAAAATGAGAGGAGAAGTCGATGCGGTGGCGAGTTGGTATGAGAGCGGACTCATTTCGAAAAACGCATCGAGAACAGGTCCGCCTGCTTCAGCAGAAACCGAACCCGGATCGGTTGACCGGCCAATTCACTCAGATCGTGGCCGCCTTTCCAAGAGACCGTGGCTTTGACGGAATCGCCAGTGAGGGGCTCGGCCTCAGCGAGGGAAAAGCCTTTGATCGGCGCTCCGTCGGCGTCGGCGAGTTCCACGGTCACCGACCCGCCCTTCGCCAGGGTTGCGTAGTTGATAGTCAGATGATTCCCGGAAAATGTCACCGGCTTGGTGAGCAATTCGCCTCCTTCCTCGCCGCCGCGCAGTGAGACGAAACCATCTAGCCGATAGACGAAACGCCGCACCCGACCCGGGACGGGGCCGTAGTAGGCTTCGGTGGCGTAGACGGAAATCTGATCGGGCTCGCCAGGAAGCTGCAGCATGCCCCAGGTCATGTAGTTGCTCCGGTTGCCTTTCCGGTCGGCAGGCGCGCTCTCGGGAACGACGGGATCATTGAAACGTCGGAAGTTCACGCCATTTCGACTCAGCATGAAGATGGGTTCGACTCGCTGACCTTCATCCGGCAGGTAGCGAGTGGGGAATCCGATGAACAAATGCGACGCACGGGCGTAGGGCTGGATAGCGTTGGTGTAGAGATGCTGGTTGG
>JAGROX010000131.1:36002-57397 GCA_020440025.1 Verrucomicrobiia bacterium | reverse complement strand
GACTTTCTTAATCGACCAAGATGGCAAGCCCGATCCCATTGCGAGTTGATTGACTTCCCTAATTCGATTCCTTATTTTCGTAGCGAAGCTGCGCTCCCGGATCGGACTGTCATGCTTCGAACGTTCGGGTGTTGGGACATTCTTCTGATCTTCACGAAGGACCAGAATTGAATGGGGCGGGATAAACTCCGTCGCATTCCAGCCGCAGTCTAGTTCGGCAGATCGTAAAGCAGGTCGGTTGCGATCTGGGGGTAACCTCGACTCATCTAGTTAAAGATGCGCTGATTCCTGAAAGAAGTCAGTCAGCAAAGCGCAGGTGTTGATCAACATGATGCGCCTGTCAACTAACATGGCCGCAATGTCAGCTGACTTTCTGGATGTGTCAGCTGACATCGCGGCGAGATCAGCTGACATGGCCACAATGGCAGCTAACAAGGGGCCCATGTCAGTTAACATCCTGCTGATGTCAGACAATTTTGCGGGAATGTCCGCCGACTTCTGACAGGAATGAGTGCATTCCGGGGTGGTTTGAGTGGGGTTTCCTGAGAGCTTTCGAAGGCAAGGGTTCGAGAGGCATCAAACCCAGGTGAGACAAACGATCCCGCATTCGTTGACGGTCCAGATCGCTTCCGATTCATTCACAAATCTGGCTGCAAAAGCCGTCCGCCTAAATCCAATCACAAGGTGAGGAAAGAAAAGAAACGAGGCTGAGGAGAAGATGAGAAAGCTAAGAAAAAAGTGGCGGAATAGGCTAATCAAAGCTGTCGAAAGGCATAAAAGAAACAGAAATCAGAAAAAATTGTGCCGCTGAAACCCTCGTAATTAGGGGAATGAGGGCCAATCACCGAAATATTTGGCCAAAACTGGTTGCGAAAATTGTAAAGATTATAAATATTTACTACCTAAATCCTAACGGCAGGCAGAGCCGGGATGGCAAACCAAAATGGAGGTGTTCGTTGCGTGGGTGGTGCTCAGTAGAGTGAGGAGGGGCGACTTAAACTTCCGGAACGACAAAACAGAAAAACACCCATGGCCAAAGTAAAACTCGGACTCCAAAGAAAATCAGATGCAAATCTGAGTTTGTTTTGCAACAACCACCAGGCGCAGATGGATGGGAACGCAAATTTCCCGGCACCCATGCCCGATGTGGTGACTTATGATGCTGCTCTGACCGACTACAATGCCGAGATGGCCAATGTGCTGGCGTTGGAGGATGAGCTGGCAGCGGCCCGCGCCAGGCGAAAGAAAGCTCGCGACGTACTGGAGAAACTGACTACCGAGCGTGGCGACTACGTGAATATCGAATCCAAAGGGGAAGCCGCCAAAGTCTTGAGTTCAGGATTCGATGTGCGCGGACCCTCCACGCCAATTGGCGAGTTGGCCGCGCCGATCAATCTGGCCTCCAAAATGGGCACCATGGACGGCGAGATTCGCCTGAGCTGGAAGACCGTGTCAGGAGCCCGCAGTTACCTGGTCGATCATCGCGAGCACGACGTGCCGGGTTCCGCATGGGAGCTGGTGGAAGTTTGCACCGCCGCCAGACTAAAAGTGGGGAATCTGGTCCCGGGAACCCGCTACGCCTTTCGCGTGAGGGGTGTCGGTGCCGCCGGTCCCGGTCCCTGGAGCGACGAGACCGCAAAGATGGCACCGTAGTCAGCGCCTTTGGCGCTCAAGTTCTAAATCCGAAGTTCAAAATCCGAAACGGGGGACCGGTTGTTTAGGATTTAGGATTTGATCCGGTAGGTCTTGCGGTCTGGCTTCGAATCCGCTTCAATCTGAATCGAAACGATCCGTGGCTTCGATCCGCGAGGGCTCCTGTCGTTGGAAGATGATCCTAGATGAAAACGCGAAGATTATGGTTGGCTTTCCTTTCAATCGTTGCGTTCGATCAGGCGTTCGCAAACAGCAGATCGGTTGACGTTTTGCTCGACTCTCCAAAGGCAACTTCGATCAAAAACATCGAGTATCGATATCCTGCCACGGGACCTCGAGCCGTTGTGCCGGCCGAGTTGATCAGGGAGTTCTTATCGGATGGCGTGAATTTGAAGGTCACTCACTTGGGTGCACTCACCACCAAGTTCCCGGACATTTGGAACCAGGTAAGAACGGATTACAGCGAGTTTCTTCATGTCGTCAGCGCTGAAGGTGTCTTGGTGGATGATCACTACCACGTGTTCCGGTGGCGTCTGATTTGTCCCAATCTTCTCGAGGTCAGTGATTACGGGCCGAATCTGATCACCTATCTCCATCTTGCTGATCCATCTCATGCTGTCACGATTGAGGGAAAATCGCCCAAAGACTACTTTCTCGACATAAAGCGAATGAAAGGGCAAGGCGAGCGTGAACAGAGGCAAAAGGGGCTCGACGAAGAGGCCGAGGCCAAGAGGACAGGGATTCCGCGGGGACTGGAACCGAGGGAACGATCCAGCGATTCCAAAGGGAGCCCGCCACGCTAGATCGAGGATGCGCATTTTTTTCGGTCGGAAGTCGGGGGAGGCTCCGCTACATTCTGCCCGTGACTGGACCGACGAAAACGATGGCGACGCTGATCCGCCGATTGCCGCTGACGGAGAGCAGTCTCATCGTGCACTGGTGCAGCGATGAGTATGGCATCGTGAAATGCGTCGCCAAAGGGGCGCGTCGACCAAAAAGTCTCTTTGCGGGGAAGTTGGATCTTTTCTATCGATGCGAGATCGAAATCGTCCCGGCTCGGAAGGGCGACCTTCACATTCTCAAGGATGTGGCAGTCCGTAATTCCCGGCTGGAACTGAGGAAGACCTATCGACAAACCCTCGCGGCCTCGTATTTCGTCAAGCTGCTGGAAACCGTGGCCGAGATCGAATCGCCCATCGCCGACTTGGCGGATCTGCTGGAGCGGGGGCTGGACTACCTGCTGACCCATCCGCCGGATCGGCGGGCGGTGTTACACTTTGAAAAGCAACTGGCGAGCATGCTGGGCATTCTGGAGACGGGCGTGGACCCTGCCAGTTCTATCAGCGACACCTTTGGCAAATTGCCGAAGCAGCGGGAGGAGTTGATGAAGCTGTTCGAAAGCGCGTCGTGACGCACGTCGTCAATCTTTGACTCCCGTGACGCGGAGCAGGACCTCGTTGCGCCGGGCGAACTCGGGGATCCAGGGCGGATCGTAGTAGGCGAAGATGGGATCGCCGACGGATTTGAGGCCCTGTTTGGTGATGGATTCCCGGAGCTTGGCGAGCGCTTCCTGCTGAGCCTCCCGGGAACGATGGCCTTTGAAACGCAGGACGGCGAAGTCGCCTCCCTTTACCGTGGTGACGGAGACGGATGCGCTCGAAGGCTGGGGAACGCCGCCGTCGACGGTTTCCTGGGGTAAGACGAACATCATGGAAAGCTCGTTCGCTTCGTCGTCGGATGCCATGAACACCGGGGAAGTCATCGCGATCTTGGCTTTTCCTTCGTTCTCTCCCGTGATGTAGCGAAAGAGCCGACCGAAGCCGGAGTTGCGACCGCTTTGATTGTCCTTGGCGGTGGGAGTGACGGCCCCGACCATGTCCTCATAACGCCGGATCTCGACTTTCCCGGATTTTGAAATCACCGCGTAGTCCGGCCCTTCGTATCCGGCGCGGGAGGCCTTGCAGCCGATCCAGGAAAATCCCACGAGCATGAGGGCGCCGAAGATCAGGAGGAGGCGTTTTTTCATGGGGGCGTGACGGGTCGGCGATACCATAGTCGGCAGAGTTTTTGAGAGCGAGTGGTCCAGGGGCAGAACAGCAGCAGCAAGAGTTGCCGGGCGAAGTCCCAGGCCGAGAACCATTCGCTTTTCCTGCCCGAGGTTACGATGGGGGGATCGGTAAGGACGCGAAAGGCGAGGCCGCGCTTTCGGCCCCAGCGCCGAAGTTTTCTGGACAGCCAGACTTCCTCGCCCGCGTAGACTTTTTCATCAAAGCCGCCGATCTTCTCGAAGGCGTCGCGCCGACAGAACACAAAACTGCCCGCCGCCATGCCGAGATGACGGGCAAACCAGTTCCACGTCGCGAGCAATCGATCGACATGAAAGGGGAGCGGCTGATCCGAGATCGTCATCGCGCCGCCACCGCAGACCTTGCCAGAACGAAGTTCGTCGATGGCGCGCTCCAGCAGTAGCGCGGGCAGGTGGGTGTCGGCATCGAGAAAAATGAGGTAGTCGCATTCCGGTTTCTCCATGGCCGATCGGGCTCCGGTGTTGCGGGCTCGGGAGATCTGGTTGATTTCCTCATAGACCACCTGATCGGCGCCGCACTCGCGGGCGACCGCCGCGGTGCGATCGGTGGAGTGATTGTCGACCACGATGATTTCGCCCTCGGCATCGACGATTCCATCCATGGCCACCCGCGCCCCGCTCAGGGTGGCGGGGAGAAAGGCTTCCTCGTTGTAGGCGGGAATGATGATGGCGTATCGGAACATCGAGAAAGCATACGCTGCTCAACCCGAAGTGGCGAATGCGCTGATCCCCGATTGCGTGATCGCCCGAGTTGCCGATTCTGGATACGATGACCCGATGAAGATCTCCCGGCTCCTCGTGATCGCTCTGTTTTTGTTCTCGGCTCCGTCTTTGCGTGCCGGTGATGACCAGCAGCCCTGTGGCGGGCCAATCGCGGTGGTGATGGCGCCGGAAGGGTGGGAGGTGAAATCGCCTCGGGACGAGATCGCCGTCACCGGGAGTTTTGACGAAAAGTCGAACGCCTTTCGGCTGGAATCGCCCGACCAGGAGGGGATGAATGGTTTTTGGGAGAAGACCTTCCCCATCGAGGGCGGCAAGCACTATCGCTTTTTCTCGCTGCGAAAAGCGACGGACGTCGAGCACGCGCGCCGGAGCTGCGTGGTGCGGATCGAGTGGTACAACGCCAAGGGCGGCAGCGTGCAAAGTCCGCATCCGGTGAATCCCGCCTACTTCGGCTCGGCGACCGGGACCGCGAAGCCCGATTTCCCTAGGGACAGGGAAGTGAGGAATGATGGATGGACCGTGGTGGAGGATGTCTTTCACGCTCCGGTCGATGCGGCAAAAGCGGTGGTGCAACTGCACCTGCGTTGGGCACCCGGTGGTGCGGTCGATTGGAAAAACGTGACCCTGGCCGAAGTGGCTCCGCCTGCCCCGCGAAAAGTCAAGCTGGCGGCGGTGCATTTCAATCTGCCGGGAAATGGCCGCAGCGTGGCTGAGAATCGCGAAGCCTTTGCCCCGCTCATTGCCGAAGCCGCGAAACAGGGGGCCGATCTGGTGGTCCTGCCCGAATTACTCACCTGCAAGGGTGTGACCCATGACTATGTCAGCGTGGCGGAATCGGTGCCCGGTCCGACGACGGACTATTTTGGGACCTTGGCAAAGGCGCACGATTGCTACCTCGTCGTCGGTTTGCCGGAGCGCGATGGTCATCTCGTCTACAACGTCGCGGCGCTGATCGGCCCGGACGGAAAGGTTGTCGGGAAGTATCGCAAGGTGACCCTGCCGCGAGAGGAGATTGATCGGGGCATCGCGCCGGGGCATGACTACCCGGTGTTCGAGACCCGCTTTGGCAAAGTCGGCATGATGGTATGTTACGACGTTTTCTTTCCCGAGGTGGCGCGGCAACTCGCGATGAACGGAGCCGAAGTGGTGGCCCTGCCAATCTGGGGCGGTAACCCGCGATTGGCCGCCGCACGCTGCGCAGAGAACGGGATCTACCTCGTCAGTTCGACCTACACCAATCACGAGTCAGATTGGATGAAGACGGCGATCTGGAATCGCGAAGGTGACCGGATTTCCGAAGCCAACGAATGGGGCAGCGTGGTCGTCGAAGAAGTGGATCTCAATGAACCAACCTATTGGTATGGCCTGGGTGACTTCCAGTCCCGCATCGCCCGGGAGGCACCGGTGAGGGAGGCGGAGTGAGTGAAAAGGGGTTGGAGATTCCAAGGCTGGGGTTGTCTTCCCAAGGAGATGGAGTGCAGGCCAATTCTCACGGCAGGGTTTCCTCTCTTCAAAGTTTGGTATTTGGTAACCAGAAAAAAAGCGGTTTCCTTCTCCAGCTGACCTGATAGGTTCCGCGTCAGGAGGAGGAAGCTATGAGTCACAAATCATCTGACCGAGGAGGATCCGGATCGAGTCCGGGTGATTTCTCGCCGCCCTCTGTCGAGCATCTTGATTCGGTTCTCGATGCGTACGAATTCATCGAAATTCTCGGCAGAGGTGGCATGGGCGCCGTCTACAAAGCGCGTCAGGTGAATCTGGATCGCCTCGTCGCTATCAAGATTCTCCCGCAAGTCACCGACGGAGACGAACTACGTTTCGCTGAACGCTTTCAGCGCGAAGCGCAGGCCATGGGACGGCTCAGTCATCCCAATATCATCGGAGTCTATGATTTCGGACGTACTCAAGACGGCCAACTTTACATCGTGATGGAATACGTGGAGGGCACCGATCTCCACCAACTCATCCGCACCGGACAACTGACCGTCGAGCATCTTTTCGGCTGGTTCCCACAGATCTGCGACGCTCTCCAGTATGCTCACGGCCAGGGCATCGTTCACCGCGACATCAAGCCGGCCAACATCATGATCAATCGCGAGGGTGTGGTAAAAGTGGCCGATTTCGGTCTCGCCAAGCTCACGGGAGCTGCCGATAGCCACCAGACCCGGTTGACCATGACCAACGTCGCCATGGGCACACCGGACTACGTGGCTCCGGAAGCGCTTGAGGAAGGCGTCGTGGCGGATCACCGTGCCGATCTCTATGCCGTCGGGGTAATGCTCTATGAGATACTGACCGGGAAAGTCCCGCGAGGTGCCTGGCGGTCTCCTTCGGCGTTAAAGCCCGAAATCGATCCCCGTTTCGACGCCTTGGTCAATCGAGCAATGGATGCCGACCGTGAGACCCGGTTCCAGCATGCTTCCGAGATCAGCACCCAGATCAGCGGCATTCAAAGAACGCCAGCCAGTGCTCCGGTCGCCACTCCCGGCGGGCAAAAACTCAATATCGCTTCGAAAGGTTCCGGCGCCGCTCGGCGATCGGGAGCCGCATCGGGAAATGCGCGTGACTCCAGGGAGATCGATCGTGCCGCCTCACCGTCTTCCTCAGTCAGTATTTCGGGAAGAAAATCGAACACGGGCCTTGTTGTCGGTTTCAGCGTAGCTGTGGCGGTGATTGTCGGAGGGATCGGAGCCTTTCTTGTTCTCGGCGGTGCCAACGACAACGACAACGACGCGGATGAACTCGCGGCTCAGATTTCCGGCTCCGACAATGAGACCTCGATCCGAGTTTCCGATTTCACTCCAGCCGCGGAGCCGGAAACTGACCTGCCGAGCGATCCGGCACCCGCGGAGCCCATGGTTGCAGCAACTCCGCCCGAGCCCGCTTCGCTTTCACCCGAGGAGTCAACGACTGCGCCGGAGCCCGCATCTCAGGCACCGGCCCCCAAAGCTTCAACCATGGTTGCCTCTCTGGCCTCAACGGAGTCCGCGACGGCCGATCCGGTTTCTGAGCTTCCGTCCCAACCGGAACCCGCAGTCGAACCCGAAGATCCAAGACTCGCCCAACTCGAGAAAGGATTCCAAGCTGCCTTTGAACGCGAAGCCAACGGAGCATTCCTCGCCGCCCTCGCCCAACTTGATCGCAGTTATCTCGGTGCGATAGGGCGTTCTCGCGATACCGCGCAGCAGAAAGGCAATCTCGACGAAGTTACTGCCTATGATCGGGAAGTAGCTCGGATGACCGACGGACCCGGTATCCCGCCGGCTGATGCCCCTGGCATCCCCGATTCGCTGCGCGCAATGCGCGAGACCTATCGTGATGCTGAGGCCAAGCTTCAGATCGAGCGCGACGAGGGGACGGCTCCCCTCTATGAAAAATATCTCGGTGCCCTTGATGCCTACGAGACCGAGTTGACTCAGGCGAACGAGATCCCCAAAGCCCTCGCTGTCCGCGAATACCGGAAAGAGGTCGAGGCCAGGAAGGCCGCCTTGAAAACTGCTGCCCTCGCTTCCGCAGAGGACGCCGATGTGGAGATACCCAATGCCATGTCCCCTCCAGCCCCAGCAACGGGGGATGCAGGACCGAAGGTTGAGATCGTCACCTCCAGTGCCTACCGGGAGTTGGCCACTTGGATTCTCTCAGAGGGAGGCCAGATCCGCATTCGCCAAGGTGGCGCGGAAACCGACATCCGTCCCGACACGGCAACGAAATTGCCCAACGGCAGCTTTGACGTGGTCCAGGTTAAACTCGGTCCGACGATATCGACGAACCTGACCAACGACGATTTCTCCCGCTTTGTGGGGGCTCCGAATCTACGCAGCTTGATGCTTGTCGGTTGTCCGATGACGACTCTTCCCGCCCTGACGATAATGGAGAAACTGGAGTCGGTTCACCTTGAGAAATGTCCCAATCTGAACGACCAGATCTTCATCGATCTCGGTAGCCTTCCCGCGCTGAAGTCGCTGCAGTTTGGCTGGGATGAAGAACAACGCCCTGCTCTGAGCGACAGCGCCTTCGAGGGCTTGGCCGCGTCCAGTTCCATCGACTTGCTCAGGCTGGATTCCTATCCATTCGCCGACGGGCGAATGGCCCTGCTGGCAGGCCTTCCAGCTCTGAAAAAACTCGAGTTGCAACGCATCGGAGGAATGGATGGCTCCTTCCTTGAGGCCTTCGGCCAACATCAGTCGCTCGAGGTCTTGCAGATGGCCTACTTCAATGAAAAATTCGATGGTTCCCATCTCGCGGCCCTGGCGGGTGCGCCAAATTTCCGTCAGGTGGTGGCGAATGTTTGGGAGCTCGGTCCCGATGGATTTCGCGGACTCGGGAAAATCACCCAACTGAAGCATCTAGTTGTCGTCGCCAAACCGAGTGTGGATGACAAGATACTCTCAGAGCTGTCCGGTATCGAGAATCTGGAACACCTCGAGATTGCGAAGCTGGCAACCAGCGGAAGCGGCTTTCGCTCGCTGACGTGCGGCAAAACGCTTCGATATCTTCGCCTCGATGGCAGCCTCATTGATGCGGATGGATTTACTGCCATCTGCGAGTCCTTTTCCAATCTTTCGCAACTCATTCTTGAATCGCAACGCCTCAGGGCCGATGAATTGGCGGCATTTTCTCAGCTCCAGTCACTCGAAAGTCTCACGCTATCCATGCCGGACTTTAATGACTCCACTCTCGCCGCGATCGGTAATCTGGGAGAACTGAAATCCCTGATGCTGCCGGGCAAGGGCGACAACGTCACCGCAGCGGGGCTGGCGGAGTTGGCGAAAGCTGGGAACTTGGAAAAACTGACCTTGCGACTCCCCGAGATCCCCGAGGGTGGCTGGGCGGCTCTCGCCCAACTCGACAAACTCGTTCGCCTGGAAACCAGTCCGGCTCCGACAACCCCCGAGATCGCCGGGCTTGTCGGCGCGCGCTCACTTGAGCAGCTCAAGATCGGACCGGGGTTGGCGGATAATCCGGACGAAATGGTGGAGGCGCTGAAAGAATTGCGCGCACTCAGGACTCTCGAAGTCAACTCGGTTCGGTTCGAACAGGATACCCAACTCCAGGAACGGGTTCGGAAAGCTCTTCCCGGCGTTGATGTTCGCGTTGTTCGCTGATTTCCGGTCGGACACGAAACCAACTCACACCCTCAGGTCCGGCTACCTTCGTTCCGAGCCGGTATTCTAAATTTGGTATTTTCGAGTGGTCCAGCCCCCTCTGCGTGGAGGTGGATTGATCGTCGCAGAACGGGACGGAAATTTGTGGAACGGGTCTCCGGCCCGTTTTTCTTCGTCCCGAGCTGTTGATGAACGGATCGGGAACCCGTTCTAAGACTACCGGCGCAGGCTCATTAGGATGCGAAGGATGTACCAGAACATCAGGGCGACAGCCGAGAAGAGACCGAGAGACGCGGCGACGTATTGATCGGTCCGGTAGTGGTGAATCATGTTGCCGGTGGTGTAGAGCACCGAACCGGCGGCGAGCAGGACCATGGCTCCGGAAAACCAGATGCCGAGGGTGAAGCCTTGAAAGAAGATGGAGGCCACGATCATGCCCAGGGCAATGATGCCGCCAATCTTGAGAAATCCCCCGAGGAAGGAGAAATCCTTGCGAGTGGTCAGGGCGACGAAGGTCAGTCCGAGAAACAGGGCTCCGGTGATCAGGCCCGCTTGAGAAATCAGCGAGGCATCACCGGTCATCCGTCTGGCAATGAGCAGCAGCGGGAGAAAGACGACGGCTTCCGCGGCGACGAACAATCCGAGTCCGGCGTATTGCATGCCGCGGGACGCTTCGCTCCGCGCCCAGTTATCGGCCAACCAGGACGCTCCCATGAAAAGACCAAGCACGACCAGCCAGCTGTAGCGACTCGCTCCGAGTAATCCGAAGACTTTGTCCTCGATCCCGGGGATGCTCATGATCATGGCCTCAAGCAGGGCAAAGGCGGCGATGGCACCGGCGAGGTGGGCGTAGGTTTTGCGAATGAACATGGCCCTGGCATCGACGGGTGCCTGGGCGGCGACGACGTAAGGATTCTGATAGCTGGCGTGAAGAGACATGGTAGTAAGTGGTCTGGAGTGAGAGTTCGGGCTCAGGGTAATCCGAAAGCTGTGCCGGTGGCAACGACGATCTCTTGGGGGGCTCAACGAACGCGCCAGAGGTAGAAATCACCGACTTGAATCGGCTCGGAGTCGGGATCGGGACGGGTGGCGATCAGTTTTCGGGCCCATTTCTGCGGATTCTGAAAGTGCCCTCGATACTGCAAAAGCCAAACTGCCGGGCCATCGGAGGCATTCACCAGCGGCTCGACCTGATTTTTCGACAGGAAATGTTTCGCGGGAACCTGACCACGCGTGGATTCGACTTGCATCAGGTTTTTGACATCGACGAACCAGACGAACTCCCCGAAGTAAAACTCGGCCCCCGGCCAGAACTCGTCGCAGATGAGCCAACGAGCATCCAGTTCCTGCGCCTTGGCGATGGGGAGTCTAACGCTGGAGTTTCGACTGAGCGAGTGCTCGATGCCCGGCATGACCAAGGCGGTGGCGATGAGAGAAAGCGTGGCGATGCCGGCGATGCGGGCAGGCCATTGGCGGAAGGAGAAAACGGCGTCAGTCCTGGCGATCACGGAGCCGACGGCGATCGCGAGATAGGGGAGGCCCGGCAGGATGTAGGTCACCAGTTTTGATGACACCAGAGAGAAGATCGCGATCACGCCAAGAGCGGCGACGACTTCCCAGGGAAGCGACCGGCATTTTTCTGCCCAAGACGCAGAACGCCAGGTTTGCCAGTGCCGCCTCGCCGGAGAAATGAGGACCGGCCACCAGGGCAACCAGAAACCGAGTGCCACCGCGAAATGAAATCCGGGAAATCCCCGCCGTCCGTCGGCATGGCCGGTGACGCGTCCGGCGAGTTCACGATGGAAAAAGAAATCCCAAAGCTCGTGATGTTTCGACACCATGAGGAGATACCACGGGCTGCCGAGCAGCAGAATCAGGAGGAAAAGTCGAACGGGGCGGAGTCGCGCGAGGAGATCCCAACGCCGCGTGATCAGAAGGGCGAGAGTCAGCGCCCCGAGCGGCACGAGAGCCGCCGTGGCTTTGGTCCACCAGCCGAGAGACCAGAAAAGGGCACCCGCGATCCACCAGAGCCAGCCATGCCTTTTTCCCGGTGTCGCCTGGAGTGCGCAACCGGTTCCGAGCGTGACCAGTCCGCACAGCAACATGTCGGGCGAGAGCAGGTGAGTGAGTGCCCAGAATTGAAAGGTGGTGGCGGTCACCAGCACAGACCACCAGGCGGCTCGGGCACCGTGGAGCCTTCCCGCGATCAGCACCACTCCCGCCAAGGTGAGAAAACCTCCGAAAAGGGAGGGAAGCCGGGCGCTGAATTCACTGCGCCCAAACGCGAGGAAACTGCTCCCAGTCAGCCAGTAGATGAGGGGCGGTTTGTCATAGTGACCGACATCGCTGAGCACCGGTTCCTTCCAATCGTGTTCATCAAATTCGGTCCATTCCGCCGCCATGTTGGCGTAGCGGCCTTCATCCGGTTCCAAAAGACCATGATTGCCGAGTCCGATCAGGTGCAGAAGAGCCACGAAGATGGCGAGGCCAATCCAGGCATTTCGATTGGGAAAGGGAGACTGGGAGAGATTGGGCAAGTGACTCGGGTTGAGTGGGTAGGGAGATGTCGTGACGGCGGACGAACTGGCTCCGAGGAACGGGAATCGCTTCGAGGAGAAAGAACGTCCTTTCGAGACGATTCCTTAGGGGCAATGCCGAGGGAAGTTCAAGTATCTGTTTTCCCGCCTCCAGACCATACGCAAATAAGGACATCCCAAACTCTGTTGAAGAGCGTAAATCGGTTGAAAATTCCGGTTTACTGACGGTGGTTCCGTCATTATTTAATCTGAATCTGTATTCCTGTTTGCCGATACGCTTAAATAATCGTTCTCATGAAATCCTCGTTATCTCTTCTCACCGCAGTTCTGGTCGTTTGTGCTCAACCGGCCATTAGCGCCGAGGTTGCCGTGAATCGTGCCATGCTGGGCATGTTTCAACCGCTTCCGGAATCGGTCGACAACCCCGCCAATCCTTCCAACGCGGCCAAGGTCGAACTCGGTCGGATGCTTTACTACGACACCCGGCTTTCGAAAGATCGTTCGGTCTCATGCAACACCTGCCATGATCTGGCCAGCTATGGCGACGACGGAGCGCCGGTCTCGACCGGCATCGCCAAGCAGAAAGGCGGACGCTCGGCTCCCACGGTCTACAATGCGGCTCTGCACATCGCCCAATTCTGGGACGGACGCGCTGCGGACGTGGAAGCTCAGGCCATCGGCCCGGTGCTGAATCCGATCGAGATGGGGATGCCCGACGAGGCTTTCGTGCTGAACGTTCTGAAATCCATTCCGGGCTACGTCGATCTATTTAAGAAGGCTTTCCCGGAGGACGATCAGCCGCTGACTTACACCAACGTGGGGAACGCCATCGGCTCCTTCGAGCGCGGACTGCTCACTCCCGCCCCGTGGGATGCCTATCTGAAAGGCGACGACGCTGCCTTGACGGAGGGGCAAAAGGAAGGGCTCAATCTTTTCATCACCAAGGGCTGCATCACCTGTCATCAGGGTTCTGGAGTTGGTGGACACATGTTCCAGAAACTCGGTCTGGTGAAGCCTTGGCCGACGGAAGACAAAGGGCTCGGTGGGCTGGAAGGCAAAGAGGCCATGGTTGGCTTTTTCAAAGTTCCCAGCCTGCGCAACATCACGGAAACCGGCCCCTATCTCCATGATGGATCGGTCGCCACTCTGGAAGAGATGGTGAAAAAGATGGCCGAGCATCAGCAGGGACACATCCTTACCGATGAAGAAACGGCCTCGATCATCGAGTTCCTCGGAGCGCTGAAGGGTGAAGTTCCGGCCGATTACATCAAAAAGCCCGAGCTTCCTGCCGATGGTCCGGACACTCCGAAACCCTGATTGAGAGCTTTCTGACTTTTCGAATGAACCCGGTCGCGATGTTCGTGACCGGGTTCTTTCGTGTCTGGCTCGAGATGAGATCCCCCCGCAAACGCGTGCTTGGCGGGAATTTGCGGAGGCGTTACCTTTATAGCCCCTAATTTTTCGTAAGAATCTCCCAATTCAGGGCGTGGTACTGCCGCCACAGCCTTCTCTCCTGCCATGAGAAAACTCTCACTTCTGTTTGTCCTCGCGTCTTTGGGCGCTTTCTTTGAATTCTCGTATTCCGCCCCGGCGGAAGCGGATGCGCTTCCGGAAACGGTCAGCTACTACGAGCACGTTCGTCCGGTATTTCAGGCAAAATGCCAGGGCTGTCATCAGCCGGCCAAAGCCAAGGCAGACTATGTGATGACTGATGTGGCGAGGCTCCTTGCAGGTGGGGAAACGGAGAATGTGGTGATTCCTCAGAAGCCGCATGAGAGTTATTTGATCGAGTTGGTCACCAAGCAGGAGGGCGAGGAGCGTCCCGAGATGCCGCCGAAGGATGAGCCACTGACGCCTTACGAGCTGACCCTCGTCACGAAATGGATTGAGCAGGGGGCCAAAGACGACACTCCCGAAAACGCGAAACAGCGATACACTCAGGAAAACCCGCCGAAATATGCCGAGCCTCCGGTGGTCACTTCGCTGGACTTTTCTCCTGATGGAAAGCTGATCGCCGTGTCGGGGTTCCACGAAGTGTTGCTGCATCGCGCGGATGGATCGGGACTGGAAGCGCGATTGGTGGGCCTGTCTGAGCGCATCGAAAGCGTTCGTTTTTCGCCTGACGGCAAGCGCTTGGTGGTCGCGGGCGGTCTTCCGGGACGCATGGGCGAAATTCAGATCTGGGATCTGGCAAAGCGCGAGCTGACCCTTTCCAAGCCGGTCGGCTACGATACCGCCTACGGTGCGAGTTGGTCGCCCGATGGAAAGTTTGTCGCCTATGGGCTGCCGGACAATACGGTTCGCGCCATCGATGCCGAAACCGGCAAGCAGACGCTTTTCATGGGAGGTCACAGCGACTGGGTGCTTGATACCGCCTGGTCCGTGAAGGGCGATCACCTCGTTTCGGTCGGTCGCGACATGTCGACCAAGCTGACCAAGGTGGAGACGGAGCGCTTTATCGACAACATCACCTCCATCACTCCGGGAGCCCTTAAGGGTGGGGTAAACGCGGTGGTTCGGCATCCGAAAGAGGATCACATCCTCGTTGGCGGTTCCGACGGCGTTCCCCAGATCTATCGCATGGTTCGCGAAACGGCTCGCAAGATTGGTGACAATGCCAACCTGATCCGGAAATATCCGGCGATGAACGGACGCATCTGGAGCGTGGCATTTGCGCCGGATGGCAAGCGATTCGTGGCGGTTTCCAGTTTGAACGGCAAAGGACAGATCAATTTTTACAAGAGTGAGTATGACGCCACGATTACTCCGGAATTGAAAAAGGCCTTCGAAACCGCCAATCGTCAGAAAGCGGCCAAGGACGATTTGGTGGAGGAATTTCAAACACGGGGCGCGGAGTTGCTCAAGAGTCTCGATGTTGACGGCGCGGCCTTCGCGGTGGCCTGGTCCCCAGACGGAAAAACAGTCGCGGCCTCGACCGATGACGGACAGATCCGACTCATCGATACCGCCAAACTTGAGGTGAAGACCACCTTTGTTCCCGTGGAGCTCTCAGATGCTGCCGCGCTGGCGCAGTCGGCTCCGGCCAAGGTGAAAGAGCCGATCAATTTCAAGAAAGGGAAACACAATCCCCGGAAAGATGAGCTGCCTGCCGGACAGAAAGTAGTGGGCTTGGAGATTTCTCCGGCAGTGGTCGTGCTGGATTCGCCGAATGCCTATAGTCAGCTGTTGGTGAGCGGAAAACTCGATTCGGGCGCGACTTCCGACATCACCCGTCAGGTGACCTGGACGCTGGATCAACCCGTTGCGGCAATGGAAGCACGAGGCATTGCTCGTCCGGCAAAAGAAGGGGAGGCGACTCTCACGGCCACCTTTGAAGGCAAAACGGCCACCGCCAAAGTGAAGGTGACCGGACTCAGCACCGAGTTTCACCCGGATTTCATTCTCGATGTGAACCCGGTGATCACTCGTCTGGGTTGCAACGCGGGAACCTGCCACGGGGCCAAGGATGGAAAGAACGGATTCAAGTTGAGCCTGAGAGGATATGATCCGGTCTACGATGTCCGGGCTTTCGGTGACGATCATGCCGCGCGCCGCATCAACTACGCGTCGCCCGACGACAGTCTCATGCTGCTCAAGGCGACCGGCGCGGTGCCACACGAAGCGGGTGCCTTGACGGATATCGGGTCGCCTTACTACGAGACGATTCGTCAGTGGATCGCCGACGGGGCCGAGTTGAATCCGGCCTCGAAGAAGGTAGCAAGCATCGAATTGTTTCCGAAAAACCCGGTCATTCAAAATACTGCCGGACGCCAGCAGATGCGGGTCGTCGCTCACTTCGCCGATGGCAGGCAGCGGGACGTGACTCAGGACGCCATCATCGAGAGCGGCAACAAGGACGTGGCCGAACACGATGACTTTGGCCTGATGACGACAATTCGTCGCGGCGAAGCTCCAATCCTCGCGCGGTATGAGGGCACCTACGCCGCCACCACCATTACGGTGATGGGCGATCGCGACGGCTTTACTTGGCAGGAGCCTGAGACGTGGAACGCGATCGACAAGTTGGTCGCTGCGAAATGGCAGCGTCTCAAGATTCAGCCCTCGGCACTCACCACAGATGAAGAGTTTTTGCGACGCGTGTATCTGGACCTCACCGGCCTGCCCCCGGCGCCGGAAAAAATCGAAGCCTTTGTCGCCGACAAGAAGCCGATCCGAGAAAAGCGCGATGCTGTGATCGATTCCTTGATTGGCTCACCTGAGTTCGTGGATCACTGGACCAACAAGTGGGCGGACATGCTTCAGGTGAACTCCAAGTTCCTTGGGGCGGAAGGAGCCAAGCTTTTTCGCGATTGGATTCGCGAGCAGGTCGCGGCAAATACCCCCTACGACAAGTTTGTCTACTCCATCATCACCGCCAAAGGATCCAACAAGGACAACCCGGCAGCGTCCTACTTCAAGATTCTCCGGACGCCGGAAGAGTTGGTCGAAAACACCACTCACCTGTTTTTGGCGACCCGCTTCAACTGCAACAAGTGCCACGACCATCCCTTCGAAAAATGGAACGTGGACAACTACTATCAGACGGCGGCATTTTTCGGCGAGATCGATCTGAAGCGCGATGCCAAGAACGCGCCGAATCAGAATATCGGCGGCTCGGCTGTCGAAGGGGCCAAGCCGCTCTATGAGGTTGTGGCCGACACCGGCAACGTGGAGGTCGTGAATGTCGTCACTGGCAAAGCGGCCTCGCCTGCAGTTCCTTATCCGTCGGAAAATGCCAAGGCAGCTTTCATCGACCCCAAGGCTCCGACCCGTCGCGAGACTCTGGGAGCTTGGATGACCAGTCCGGACAACAGTTATTTCGCCATGAGTTATGCGAACCGGATCTGGGGTTACCTGACCGGCACCGGTCTCATCGAGCCCCTCGATGATATTCGCGCGGGGAACCCTCCGACCAATCCCGAGCTGATGGACTACCTGACCAAGCAGTTCGTCGGAGGTGGCTTCGACGTGCGCAAGTTGATGGCGGAGATCTGCAAGAGCCGGACCTATCAGTTGTCCATTGAGTCCAATCAATGGAATGCCGATGACACCCAAAACTATTCCAAGGCCAAAGCGCGCCGTCTCCCCGCCGAGGTTCTCTACGATGCGGTTTATGCCGTGACCGGGGCCAAGCTGAACATTCCCGGCTCAACTCCAGGAACGCGTGCGGCGAACCTCGCCGACGCGAAGCTGGATGCCAAGGGAGGCTTTCTGGCAACTCTCGGTCGACCGGTTCGGGAGAGCGCCTGTGAGTGCGAGCGTCAGAATGATATTCAGCTGGGATCCGTGATGGCCCTGCTCGGTGGACCCGCCGTGGCCGATGCTGTCGGTGATCCCTCCAATGCCATTGCGCAGTTGGCCAAATCCGAACCAGATGATCGAAAACTCGTGGAGAAAGTTTATCTGCGAGTGCTGAATCGTAAACCGACCATGGCCGAGATCGACATGGTTTTGGCGAATTGGAAGGGAATCGAGGAAGATCACAACGGTCTGGTCTCGCAACTGGCCAGAGCGGAAGGCGAATGGGTGCCGAAGCGCTCGGAGATGGAAAAAAATCGTCTCATTGCCATCAACAAAGCGCAGGCTGATATCGATGCCTACACGCCAGCTTATCAAAAGGCGAAAGCCGAAGCCGAAGCCGCGCAAAAACAGCGGATCGCGGAAGCTGACAAGGCGGTCAAAGCATACGAGGCGCAGTTGGGCGCGAAGGCGGCGGAGTTTGAAGCCAAACTCGGAGTGAAGGATCTCTGGACCCGCTGGACCGTTTTGACTCCTGAGAATGTGACCGCTTCCGACAAATCCAAGGTCGAGATACTGCCCGACGGCTCGGTGCGGGCTTCGGGAGGAACTCGGAATCTCGACTTCCTGGTCACCGGCAATCTCGCGATGCAAAACATCACTGGTATCATGATCGAGGCCATTCCCGATGAGACCACCGAAGGATTCGGGCCAGGCTTGAATGCGAACGGCAACTACGTCGTCACCGAGGTGCAGGCCAAGTGGATGTCCTCAGCTGATCCAAAGAAGGTAAACGGGATCGCCTTTGCCGAAGCCAAGGCCGATTTCAACCAGAACGGTTTTGATGTGAAAAACGTGATCAACGGGGACGTGTCACGAAATGACAAGGGATGGGCGATCTCCGGAGCCAACTACAAGGCGCCGCATCGAGCCCTGCTGAAGCTGAAAGCCCCGGCCGCCGGAGATCCCAAGGGAGCCAAGCTTTCGGTGGGCGTTCTCTGCCGGTATTCCAACGGAGAGTATCCCCTTGGGCGGTTCCGCGTTTGGGTGACCACCGACCAGGATTCTCTGGCCTTCGGTCTGCCCGCCGACGTGGCCAGCGCCGTCAGCACCCCGCCGACCCTTCGCAGCAAGGAGCAAACCGCGGCCATTCACTCATGGGTGGCTCAGAACGACGAGGCCCTGTTGGGACTGCGCTTTACCCTGGCCGCCGAAAATCGACCCTTGCCTGCCGATCCGAAAATGGAGCAACTCAAAGCCGCTCTCGTGGTGGCAGAACGCCCCGTGGTCGACGATCTGAAGGTCGTCCAACTGCGTCAGGACGTGAAGATGTCCATCGAGCAAGCCGCCAACCGCCGACTCACCGCCGCGCAGGATTTGACCTGGGCGTTGATCAACAACTCGGCATTCCTTTTCAATCATTGATTGATTTTCTCTCACGCATCGAAATCATTGAACCGCTGATGATCGCTAATTTTCGCTGATTTTTGTTTTCCTTTTCTTTTGATTCGCGAAAATCAGCGCAGATCAGCGGTCCTGAAAAACAACCCCGTCACCACCATGTTTAGAATCCCCGGAGCCAAAGGCAAAGATCTCTGCGATTCCCGCCTCGGCAGCACCCGCCGCGATTTTCTTCGCGTTGGCGGTGCCGGGATGCTCGGAATGTCGCTCAATGCCATCCTGCGCGCCCAGGCTGCCAGTGCCGGCAGCGAACTGGTCGGTCGGCCCGGATGGGGCAAAGCCAAGTCGGTCATCATGGTCTACCTGCAGGGCGGGCCCAGTCACCTCGACCTGTGGGATCCGAAGGAGCCGGACTCGGTGCCGGAGAATGTGCGCTCCCAGTTCAAAAACATCCCCACGAAGATTCCCGGGGTGAATTTCACGGAGATCCTGCCGAAGCTGGCTCAGGTGAATGACAAGTTCACCATGATCCGTTCGATGAGCTACACGCCGAATGGCCTGTTCAATCACACGGCTGCGATCTACCAGATCATGACCGGCTACACCACGGACAAAGTAAGTCCGTCTGGCCAGTTGGAACCGCCCTCTCCCAAGGATTTCCCGAATTTCGGATCCAACATCATCCGTCTCAAACCGACGGACGAGCCGATGCTGCCTTTCGTGATGCTGCCGCGTCCGCTCCAGGAGTCGAATGTGATCAACAAGGGCGGCACTGCCGGATTCCTTGGCAAGGCTTTTGATCCCTACTACCTGTTCCCGGATGGCGATGACATGGACATGTCGAAGCTGGACAACATCAAGATCGAAGACCTTCAGTTGCGTCCCGATGTTTTCTCCGCGCGTCTTCGTCGTCGGGCCAGCCTGCGGGAATCGATCGCGGCGCAGATGCCGATCATCGACAAGGCGGTGTCCGAATACAACATCGACGAATTTTACAATCAGGCGCTCAGCCTCCTGGTGAGTGGGCGGGCGCGCGATGCCTTCAGCCTCGGTTCCGAAACCGCGCAGATGCGGGATCGTTATGGGCGCAACGCCTTTGGTCAAAGCTGTCTCCTGGCCCGTCGACTCGTCGAAGCCGGAACTCGGGTGGTGGAAGTCGTCTGGCCCAAGGTCGCGAATTCCGACAATCACAGCTGGGATCATCACGTCGGTCTGAGCAAGCGAATGAAGGATCAGAGCGGACCGATGCTCGATCAGGGCCTCAGTGCTCTCTTCGAAGATCTCGATCAGCGAGGGTTGCTTGATGAAACCCTGGTGGTCGCCATCGGTGAGTTTGGTCGCAGCCCGGAGAAGGGCGTCAGCACATCCGGCAACAGCAACAGTGCCGATGGTCGCGATCACTGGCCCTACTGCTACACCTCAGTCATCGGCGGGGCCGGCGTCAAGCGGGGCTACGTTCACGGCAAGTCGGACAAGACCGGTTCGGCACCGTTGGAAGATCCCGTGCATCCGACCGAGATCCTGGCGACGATCTATCACGCCATGGCCATCGATCCTCAGACCATCGTCTACAATCATCTCAACCAGCCGCGTGAGTTGGTGAAAGCGGAGATGGTTGAGAAACTGTTCGCGTGATCTTGGACGTAGCATGGACTTCCAAGTCTGTGTCCGGATGACCGGAACTCCGGTTCCGGTTGGGCTTGGTTGACTCGCGGACTGGAAGTCCACGGGGACGGGCACGGCTTGGAAAAGCCATGCTACGTTTTCACATCGTCACTCTGCGGCCGCGATGTAGGCGAGGAGATCGGCTACATCCTGCTCGGTGAGGGCGGCCTCAAGGCCCTCAGGCATGAGAGATCTCCCGAGGCCTTTCATGGCGGCGACGTCTTTGCGGGGAAAGGTTTTTTCCAAGCCGCCGGGCATGCGAACGGTGACTTCGGTGGCGTCTTCCTTGGCAATGAGGCCGAGGATGGTTTCGCCGCTGTGGAGGTCGAAGGAAAAGGCCTGATACTGGGGTGCCACTTCGGCATTGGGATCGAAGAGGTTTTTCAAAATCGAATCGGCACCCGCCGTCTTGAAGGTGGCCACATCGGGGCCGACGACCACGCCCACGCCGTCCGGAGTTTTGTGGCAGGTGATGCAGGCTCCCTTCACAAAAACGGTCGCCCCGTTGGCGGCGTCGCCTTTGAGTTTGAGCGCAGCCTGGTAGCGGGCGACAATGGTTTCGCGAGGCACGACCTCCGGTTTGGGGAGCAACTTATTGGCGATGGATTTCACCTCGGCATCGCGGGACTCACGCAAGAGGTCGGCAGTGTTCACGGGAATGTCGGCTGCGGGAATGGTGCCAGCCTCAATCGCGGCCAGCAGAACTTTGGTCCGGGAGGAATTGACGGCAAAGGCCTCCAGAGCGGTGGTGCGCAGTGCAGGGGAAAGGGCGTTCCAATTCGATGCCAAGGTGCTTGCCAACTCACTCGAACGGGCGCTGACCGAGCGGATGGCGAGTTGGCGCAGCGCGTCCGAAGCCTTTGGGGCAGTGACTAATGGGAGAATGACCGCATCCGACGCGGCACTGGGATCGAAGGCGAGCAGACGCAGGGAGCTGGACTTGGCGGCATCGCCGACGTCTGTGCTGCCCACGGTCTCGCGAGCGGC
>JAGROX010000131.1:9202-35956 GCA_020440025.1 Verrucomicrobiia bacterium | reverse complement strand
CATGGGAGTTTTCAATCCCTGTCCCAGAGCCGCGACGAGGGCCTCGGATTCGGAACTGACTCCGGATTGCACGATTTCATCGATGACGAGACCGATGGCATCGAGATTGCCCGTCTTACCGATCATTTCGGCAAGTCCGGTTTTGAAGGCCAAGGTTGATGTCGCGGCCTGCTTCCACGCCGCGACCATGGCCGCATCGGTATTCAGCTGATTCAACGAAAATGCCAGCTTCCATCGATCGTCGTCCGCGCCCTTCATCGCCAGTGACGCGGCGGGGACGGACTTGGGAGCGGCCTTCCCTTCCTGGTAAGCGAGGCGAGACCGGGTGATGGCCTGCCAGCGGTTGTCGCGGGTCAGCGAGAAGGCAGGGCGGTCGAACTTCTCGGGAACCACCCGCCAGATTCTGCCGCGATCATTGCCACTGTCGAGATCGACGAATTTCTTGATGCCTTCCGGGATGGACCAGGGATGCTCGATGGTCTCACGATACATATCGCAGATGTAGAGGCAGCCATCGGGACCGTTGGTGAAGTTCACCGGTCGAAACCAGTTGTCCCGACTGCGAACGAATTCGGACTCCTGTTCGTCCTGAGCTCGAACTGCTTTGGGCTGCACCTCGCCGGGCTCGTTGAGGACGATCTTGCGATGAACCAGATTGCTTCCGGCATCGCCGATGAAGGCGTTGTCCTGAAAATCGGGTCCAAAGGCATCGCCGGTGTAGAGAGTGATTCCGGTCGCGGCCGTGAAGTAGCCGGAAACCCGGCCGCCGCCTTCCACCACGCCTTTCACCACCGCCGCCACGCGCCAGCGGGTGCGAACAATGCGCCAGGGTTCGTCGGGACTGCTGCGATACACCGGGGCCGCCGCGCCGTCAGCAGCGATGCTGACCAGGGCGGATGGCATGGAGAAATAGGGATTCGGCTGCACCCAGTTTCGTTCCCAGGCGACCCATTGGATGTGATTGGAATTGCTGCAAACGAAGCGTCGCCCGAGGGAATCGAAACTCATGCCGAATTGGGCGGTCCCGTTTTCCGCGCGAAGTTCCCGAGTTTTCGGGTCGAAGGAAAAGTCGGACCCATTCAGGTTCAGCGCTTCCGATTCGGGTTGATCCGCACGACGCACCTGCCCGCCATTGCCGGCGGTCGCGCCCCAGATGCGATCATCCGGTCCCCAGGTCAGACTGTTGACGAGAGCCTGCATGTTGAGTCGATCACGACCGATGCCAAAGCCGGTAAAGACCGTTTCGCTGACGTCGGATTTCCCGTCTCCATCCGTGTCCTTGAAGTAAAAGATGTCCGGTGAGGCGGTGACAAAAACGCCGCCGTCATAACAGCAGACCGAGGTCGGCCACTTGAGCCCTTCGGCATAGATCGTCGCCCGATCAAAGACGCCGTCGTCATTGTCATCCACCAGCAGTTTGACGCGTCCGAGTGCATCCTCCCGATGCTCGGAATACCCGCGCATTTCGATGACGAACATCCGTCCTTTCTCATCGAACTCGATATCGATGGGATCGACCACCAGCGGCTCGTGCGCCGCCAGTTCGAGTCGGAATCCTGGCCGAACCTCCAGCGTCGCCAGGGCATCCTCCGGTTCGGTCGCGGGAATTCGCGGCATTTCCTTGGGATCGGCTTGCGGCTCCTCTTGAGCGCGGGTGATGGGGGATACGAGGATGAAAGCGAAACTGGCGGCGGCGATGCGAAGGGCGTTCATAAAGAGGGAAGAAGTCCGGGAATCGTGGAAGAGTTCTCGCGTTGGAACCAGTCCGTATATGCGTTGATCTCGGGGTCGACTCAACAGGGTTGGGTCGGTAACTTAACAGGGTTAAGTCGACCCCCATCTCTGCCAAAAATCATGAAACGTCGCCGTTTTCTCACCTCCTCTGCCGCCACGCTGGCGGTGTCTCCGCTTTTCTCGGCTGTCGCTGAAGCGAAAGAGGAGATCATCGATATTCATCAGCACGTGAACTATCACGGTCGGCAAAACTCGGAGATGCTCGCGCATCAACGGGCGATGGGTATGTCAAAAACTGTGCTTCTGCCGTCGGGATCGCAGTTGGCCCGCGAATCCACCCATCTGGGATCTTCCAATGGTCTCGCTGCCCGGGTGTTTGGACCGGGAGCAGCCCAGCGGGTGGCGGCGCAGTATCCGGGAGAGTTTGTCTGGTTTGCCAACGAGGTGCCGGACATCGAGACCACCAAGTCGGAACTGGAGAGGTGGCTGGATCTGGGAGCCTGCGGAATCGGTGAGCAGAAATTCAGTGTGGAATGCGATGGCAAGGAGATGCGGCAGATTTACGACATCGCCAAGGCCTACGGGGTGCCGGTCCTGATTCATTTTCAGCACGGAAAGTACAATCATGGCTTTGAGCGATTTCACAAAATTCTCGAGGCTTATCCGACGGTCAACTTTTTTGGTCATGCCCAGACCTGGTGGGGGAATGTCGACGCCAAGCATGAGCCGACCGACCTTTATCCGAAAGGCAAGGTGACTCCGGGCGGTATCACCGACAAGTATCTCTCGGATTATCCCAACATGTTCGGCGATCTGTCGGCGGGTTCGGGGCTGAACGCGATGACTCGAGATCTGGAGCACGCGGCGGGATTCTTCGATCGGCATCAGGACAAACTCTGCTACGCCAGCGACTGCGCGGACACCGTCGGCAATGGCAGCAAGTGCAGTGGCGCGGGGATGCGAGACGTGATCCGCGATCTGGTGAAGGATCCGGCAGCGCGGGCGAAGATCTTTTCCGGCAACGCCAAGCGATTGATCAAAGGGCTGGCATGAGAAATCATCGAACCCAAAAGACGTGGCGGGCGATTGTGGTAGGCTGTTGCCTGATGGGAACCTCGATGGCCGAAGATTTGAAGAAGCCCCTCATCATCGCGCATCGCGGTGACAGCGAGAAGGCGCCTGAAAACACGGCGGCGGCGATTCAGTCTGCGGTCTTTGCGAATGCGGATTTGATCGAGTTCGATGTTCGGGAGACCTCGGATGGAGCCCTACTGTTGTTTCATGATGGCGATTTGAAACGCTTTACCGGTCAGAAGACGGTCTTTGAGTCCCTGGGCTTTGTGGAGGCCAGAAAGTTGGACGTGGGTTCATGGTTCGATCCAGAAAAGAAGACTTTCGCCGAAGAGCGTCCGCCGACCTTGGAGGAGGCGATTCGTCTGTGTTTGGACGGAAACAAGAAGCCGCTGATCGAGCGAAAGTCGGGTCCCGCATCGGCCTACGTGAATGTGATCCGGGAACTGAAGGCGGAAGATCGAGTGATCGTTCAAGCTTTCGACTGGGGCTTTTTGCGGGATCTCCGAGAGTTGGCTCCTGACATCGTGATCGGAGCACTGGGAGACAAGAAACCCGATGCCAAGCGGATGGCGGAACTGAAGCAATTGCGTCCCGAATGGGTGGGGTGGAATCAGAAATACTTGAACGCTGGAGGCATCGAGAGCTTTCATGAACTCGGTTCGCGGGTGGCGGTGTGGACGGTGAACGATCTGGCCCGCCTGCGGCAGTTTGTCGACTGGGGCGTAGATGGGTTGATAACGGATCGACCGGGGGAATCGCGGGAGGGCGTGTTCGGAGCGGCTCAGCCGTAAACACCCTCCAAATACCAGGTCGGCTTTTTCTCTGAATTCGGCTCCTCACAGCGGGCGATGCGGCAGAGGGAGCCGTCTTCGAGTTGGATGTCCCATTCTTCCCGACGCCAGTGACGGGCGCTTTCCCACCATTCGCCGGAAAGTTGCCACGGTCCGGCCATTCCCCGGAGACGTCCTTGGATCTGCCCGGAGAGAATTTCGGCGGGACAGAGGCAACCGGTGCTCGGATCGCGGCGAGTGCTGAGCTCGATGGGACGTGGCGGTCGAAAACGTCGGAGCGGCAGTCCCTGGACGGCGGGAAGCAAGGAGGCGTTGACCTTGGCGGAGTCATTGACCTCGCTTCCTGGTTCGAAGGGGCGCATGACGAAAGAATCTGGCCGATGAGTATCGAGCGGTACCGGACTCCCGGCATTCTCGGATCCGACCAGGGCCTCGATCTGGGCAAGCGTTTCGGCGAAGCGATTCGGATCGCGCAGGGTGGTCTCGAAAAGGTGAAAGGGCTGCTCTCCGGGACGGGCGGTGGTGAGCTTGATACGGTAGCCTTCGATCGGACGGCTGACGGTGGTGTCTTCCAATCGGGTATGAAGCAGGCTGAAGAGGCGTTCGACATCGCGACTGGGATCGGGAACCCGCACCAGGTTTTTACTTTTGCTGCCGTCGGAAAAACGCAGGACGAGAGAGATCTCGGAGGTCGCGAGGTAGACGCTGGCGAGTCGGGCGGCCAGCGTCTCGAGCGATCGGCGGAGGAGAAACATGAGGGGTTCCAAGGTGCTGATTTCGTCGTCGAGATCGACCGCGTGAGAGAAATCCTGAGGCGGTCTCACCAGATGCAGCAGCCGGTGGTGACGTCCGGCGGCCCGGTCCCAGAGCTCGGTGGCGTCAGGTCCGAGACCCTCGGCAACTTCGTCCCGGGGCAGGACGGTGAATTCGCCGAGTGTGGCGATGCCCCAAAGAGTGAGGATGCCGAGGTAGTCGACCGGTGGATCGACGACTTCCAACGGCAGGGAAGCCAGTTGTTCGCGCAGTGAATCAGCGTCACCCACAAAGGCGTGAACTGGATCCGCAATCCGGGCCGCCAGTGCCGCGAGATCGGGGTTGGGAGCAAAACCGACGCGGACTTCCAATTCGTAATCTGCAAATGCCGCGATCCATCCGTGACCGAGACGTTCCAGGGTGCCGGGGGTGGAGAGTTGCGGCACTGACGAGAGATCGATGGTGACGAGCCCGGGTGTGGTGGACTCGAAATCGGCGGCGGTTCTGGAGGCGGCATCGAGGAGCAGATTCTGGATGCCGACCTCTCTCTCGCGATCACGGGGAAGGATGGTGAGATGGCCGCAGCGCGCCTGTCCCTGGGCGGCGGTCATGCCGATCTCAACCCCGGCAGTCACGGCGGCGGGAGTCAGGGCCACGAAACGAGGCAATTGCCGGGAAGATGACGCTCCGACTTTCTCGAAATCCGCGAACCTCTCCAAAACCCCCACGGCCTCCCATCGAAGGCCCGGTTGTTGGCACAATCGGGCCTGAAGGGGAAAGTCGGGCAAGTGGAGGCAGACGAACATGCGCACGGAAGACGAATCAGCATAGTGCGTTCGCCCGATTTCGCACCTCCAGAAGTGGAAGGGGAGAGTCTAGTGAACCGAACTGGCGAACCTCGAAGGAACCTCCGATGATGGGCCATTTCCTTCGGTCGGCAACGCTATCACGCCGCGAGAATGGGCTGGTGTTTTTTCGGGGATTGCGCGAGTCTGAAGCGGTTTTTCCACCCGATTTCCGGAATCCATCATGAGTAGTTTCGAAGCCACGCTCCACAATCTTCCCAAGCCGATTCTCGACAAGTTGCGCGCCATCATTTCGCGGGTGCGCCGCCTGTTGTTCGTCCGCGGTTTCTGCGCCACTCTCGCGGTTGGTCTGGCCTGTCTACTGGTGATCATGGCCATCGACGCTACGGTGATGCTGTTCTCGAGCACCGCGCGTTGGGCGCTCTCCTTGACGGGACTGGCGATCACTCTTGTGACGGCCTGGTGGTTCCTGATTCGTCCTCTTTCGCGAAAGATCACCCTGACTCACATCGCGCGCATTTTGGAGATACGGCATCCCGAATTGCAGGAACGCATTTCGACCGCGGTGGAGTTGATGTCCAGCGAAGACCCGGATTCCGTGAGAGGTTCCCAGGAGCTCATCGAGGCCGTCGTCGACTCGGCCGTGCTCGATGTCGGCAAGGTGGATCCGAAGACCGAGTTCAAAGGGGCTCGCGCCTCCCGCTTCGGCATGGTGGCGGGCGCGGTAGCGGTCGTGTTGCTGTTGCTGTTTGCGATCTGGCCGCATCAGGCCGGCATTCTCATCGCGCGGGCAGTGGCTCCTTTTCTCGATGTCGGCAATGCCTGGTCGGACACTCTGGAAGTTCAACCCGGCGATGTGAAGATCGCCATCGGCGAGACCGTGACCATCGAGATGACGGTGAAACACGACAAGCTGAAGCGCGCCGAGATTCGTCGCACGCTGCCGGGCGGTGAGGAATCGATCGAACGGATGACCCTGATCGCTGATGGTGATGATGGCACGAAGCGGTTTGCGATTACTTTTCCGGCGGTGGCCGACAGCTTTGACTATCGGGTTCGGGCGGGGGCGGCAGTGAGCCAATTTTACTCCGTCGAAGCAGTACCGAAGCCGGTCGTGGAGAAGCTGACGCTACGTTATGATTTTCCCGTCTATACGATGCGCGAGGCGGTCGAGTTCGAGAGTGAGAATGGCGAGATCCGCACCTTGGCGCATACGGATGTCAAGATCACTGCGGCCCTGAACCGTCCGGTGACCGAAGCCGAGTTGATGATCCTCGGTGCTCCGATGGAAGCGAATCCGGTGATGGAAGGCAATCTGGTGAGCTGGCAGTTTCCTCTGGCCCCCGGCACGGAAAGCATGTGGCGGATAAACCTCAAGGACGGTGACGGATTTGAGAATGATTCCACCGATCATCCGGTGACCGCCTTGCCCGATCTCGCTCCGGTGGTGAAAATCACGGCTCCCGCATTTCGGGAAATGAAGCTGCGGTCCAGCGAGATGCTGCCGATTCGCTATGATGTCACCGAAGACATCGGTCTCAGCGAAGTGACCCTGCTGGTGACGGCAAACGGGGAACCCAAGCCGCGCGAGATCATTCAGCCCTCGCCGGAGACCGCCGACGGTCAGTCCGGCACTTGGCACGGCATGGCGTCGTTGAATCTGGCGGCCCTCGATCTGCAGCCGAATCAGAATCGACTGACCGTGCAATTGCGGGTCCGCGACAATCTGCCGACCGAACTGGGCGGGGCCAACGAGGGATTCAGTGAGAAACTGACCATCATCATCGATCAGAAAGCCAAGTCTCTCGCTGAGCAAACCCTGGCGGCGCAGAAAGAAGAGATCCGCGAGGCCATCAAGGAAGCGGAGAAAGAGCTGCAACAAGCCAAGAGCGAGGTGCAGCAGGCGGAGCGTCAGTTGGCGCGTGAAGAGAAGGTGTCCACCGATACCATGCGGGATCTCGATGAGTTCCGCGAGCGGGCCAATGCCGCCCAGGAAGCGCTGCGCGAGGTGGCGGAGAAGACGGAGAACACCGCCTTTCGTCCCCAGGCTGAAAAGCTGGAGCAGGTGGCCAATGAGCAGGTCGCCGAGGCCCGCGAGGCGGCGGACATGATTCCGGTGACGGATCAGAAAGACCAGCGAATCGCCGAAGCCAAGGAAGCCCAGCAGCAAGTGGATAGTGCGCTCAACGAGTTGAAAGAAATCGAGAAATCGCTCGGGGAGTCGGACAAAGACATGCGCATGGTGGCCGAACTGAACGAATTGGCCAATGATCAGCGCAAACTGGCCCAGGACGCCGCCAAGCAAGCTCGACAGGATGCGGAACGTCAGGCGCAGTTGGCCCAGCAACAACAGCAGCAGCAACCGAATGCCGAGCAGAATGCACAACAGCAGCAGCAACTGACGGCTGAGCAAATGCGGCAACTGGCCGAGTTCCGCAAGCAGCAGGAACAGGTGCAACGCGAGTTGGGTGAGATGTTGAAAGAAAGCCCGGAGGCGCTGCGAGACATTCTCGCTCAACAGCAACAGCAGGCCACCCAGTTGGCTGAGAAAGCAGAGGCGATTGCCAAGGAGCAGGAGCAATTGAAGAACATGACCGAGGCCGCTGCCAGTCAGGAGGCGGAGAAACAGGAGTCCTTCAAGGAACAGCTGATGGCGTCGCTCGGACAGATGCAGGAGCAGATCGCGCAGGAGACCAAAAACCTGCAGCAGAAGCTGGAGCAGCAACAGCCCGATGCCGGGAAGCCTTTGGACAGTGCCAGCGAGCAGACTCAGCAGGCTGCGGACTCGTTGAAACAGGAGAATATGGATTCGGCCAAAGAGGCCGCCAAACAGGCGACGGAAGCCCTGGCGCAAGCAAGCCAGCAGGCGGAAGCCCTGGCGCAACAGCCGGAAAGTGCAGCCGCCACAGAACCTGGAGAGAATGCCGAGGCCTCTCCGAAGTCAGAATCCCCTCAGATGGCTCAGGCTGAAAACCAGGCGCAAGATCCGGTTGCCGCTCAGCCGGGAGAGCCGCAGCCTCAGGCTGCCGATGCACCGAAACCGGGGGAAGCGACTACCCCGCAGAGGGAGATGGCCCAGCAAAATGCTGAGACGGGGCAGACTCCGGCCGAGGCCCAGGCTCAGTCCAAGGGAGAGACTCCCACTCAAGCTGCCGCCGCCAACGATCCAACTCAGCCCCAGCAGGGTGACCCCGCCGCTCCCGAAATGGCCCAGCAGTCTCCGCCCCAGGAACCTGGTCAGTCTGCCGAAGTGCAACCCGGGGAAGCGATGGCCCAGACGCCGCCGAATCAGCCTTCCCCGTTGGGGACCGAGCCCGCTCGTCAACAGTTGGCCGAGTTGGCCAAGCAACAGGAGATGATTTCCCAGCAACTGCAGGCAATCGAAGGCGGTCAGCTTGATGATGCTCTGGCCATGATGGAGGATCAGGTCGCTCAGGAGACTCAGTCGCTGCAGCAACAGGCCGAGGCATTGGAACAGCAGACCGAAGCTGCCAAACAGATGGACGCCAAAGGGAGGGCGGATCAGGCCGAGAACGCCCTTCAGAATGCATCACAACAAGCGAGTCAGGCATCGCGGAAGTTGGCCCAGGCTCAGGAGGCTCAGAACAATGCTCAGCAACAGGGGCAACCTGCCAATCAACCGGCCCAGCAGACGCAGCAAGCCCTGAATCAATCCAAGGGACAACAACAACAGGCGCAGCAGGGAATGGAGCAGGCCGCCCAATCCCTGCAACAGGCGGCGGACATGTTGGCGCAATCGCTGGAAAACATGCAAGCGACTCCCGAGCAGCAGAGCGATGTGCTCAACCCGGAGAATCTCTCCGAGGCATTTGACGATTCCAGTCAATCGGCCCAGTCACAGGATTCTCAGCAGGCCGCTCAGAACGCACAGCAGGCAGCCGAATCTCTGCAACAACTCGCCCAGGCGGCGATGGAACAAATGGCCGGAAATGGACAGCAGCCTCCGCAACCGGGGCAGCCGAATCCGCAGATGCAGCCGGAGTTTGTCGACGGTGCCAATCCTCAGTTGAATGAAACCGGGATGAAGACCGCCGACCTCAATGGTGATGGCATTCCCCCGGAACTGCAGGCGCTCGGACTGACGGCAGCCGACTGGGCCAGATTGAAAGGGAACTTGCAATCGGGAGGCGCCTCGCAGGGCGGTGACGATCTGCCCGCCGAGTATCGTGATCTGGTGGGGCGCTACTTTCAGGTCATCGCCAAAGAAGCCGGCAAAAACAAATGACGCCTCCGATCTGAGCTGCGAACCGATGTAGTGAAGACGAGTCATCGCGAACGAGAAAAGATAAGCTTCCCCCAAGTTCGATTTTTCGAAACCCTGTTCGCCCCGAGCGAGCAGGGTTTTTTGTCGCTCCTGATTCCATGGAAAACCAGCCGGATTCCCCCGACTCTCATCCGCAGCCAGTGCTGCCGGATTCGGAAACGCTCTGGCAACAGATCGCTGCCCTGCCGCGCCCGGTGTGGATTCTGGCGGGAGGGATGTTTATCAATCGATTCGGTACGTTCGTGGTGCCTTTCCTGACGCTTTACCTGGGAGATCGAGGATTTGATGCGGGCCAGATCTGGCAGGTGTTTGGAGCCATGGCGATGGGAGGCATCGGAGCGATGTTTCTCGGAGGCTGGATGACGGATCGGATCGGTCGGAAGAACGCCATGGCGATCTCCCTACTCAGTGGGGCGGCTTCGATGCTGCTGCTCTGGCAGGCGATCTCTCTGCCTCAGTTTCTCGTCGCGGCCTTCTTTTCAGGGCTCACCCATGGGATGTTTCATCCGGCGGCTCATTCGCTGATGGCGGACGTTTTGCCGGTGGATCGCCGCGTCACCGGATTTGCCGTGGTCAGGTGGGCGGTGAACCTTGGCTTTGCCTGTGGTATGGCGGCGGGTGGCTTGCTGGCTGATCACAACTTCGCGTGGCTGTTCATCGGGGATGCCGGGACTTCCGCGATCTTTGGGGTGATCGCGTTTTTGACCCTGCCGCATGGGATTCGGGCAACGAAATCGGAAAGTCATTGGCTTCCGGCGCTCCGACACATGGCGAGGAATCGACGATTCCATGCGCTGTTTTTCGCCAATTTGCTGGTAGCGTCGCTTTTCTTTCAGTGGGGCTCCTCGGTGGCCCGTTTGGTGGTGGATCTCGACTATCCCAAGCAAGTCTATGGCTGGCTCATGGCGTTGAACGGGATCATGATCACCTTTTTTGAGATCCCACTGAGTCGGGCGGTTCGCCGCTTTGCCCCGCGTCTGGTGATCGCTGTGGGCTATCTGGTCTGCGGGATTGGGATGTCGCTGAATCTTTTTGCCGATACCTGGGTGTGGGTTGCCATCGCGGTGGTTGTCTTCACTTTGGGAGAAATGGTCAGCCTGCCGATCAGTAGCGCCTATCTCGTTCATCTGTCCCCGGACAAAATGCGGGGAAGATACGCCGGGGCTCTCGGGCTGACGTGGAATCTCGGCAATTCCATCGCGCCGGGACTCGGCTTGGTCATCTACGAATGGCACGCTTCAGTTCTCTGGATCGGCACTCTGGGCGTTGGCATGCTGGCGGCCATCGTGCTATGGCGAGGTGCGGGAGAAGAGGGCGAGGATGATTCGCGCCAACGAGGAGACGGTGTTCCTTTATCTTAGTTTGGGTTGAATTTAGAGTTCACTCATATCGCCATGGCACTATCCCAATCCGATCCCATCGAACTGACCTGCGAGATTCTTGTCGCGGGAGGCGGGCCGGCGGGTGTTCCCTGTGCGCTTGCTGCCGCGCGAAGCGGTGCCCGGGTGATTCTGGTGCAGGACCGGCCCGTTCTCGGGGGGAATGCCTCCAGCGAAGTTCGCATGCACATCGTGGGGGCGAATGGAACGGGGCGATTCGATCGGGGGGAAGCCCTGATCACCGAGGCTCGCGAGGGCGGCATCATCGAAGAGATCCGATTGGAAAACTGCGTGCGAAATCCGCAACGTTCCGCCTCGATGTTTGACCTCATTCTCTACGATCTCTGCCGACGGGAACCGAACCTGACTCTGATGCTAAACACATCCGTCGTGGGCGCGGAAAGAGAATCGAATGCGAATGATGCTCCCATTCTTGCCGTCCTTGCGGATCGTCCCAGCACTGAGGAACGCTTTCGAATCTCGGCACAGACCTTCATCGATTGCACTGGTGATGGGAGGCTGGGATTTGAGGCCGGGGCGTCGTTCATGGAGGGGCGGGAGAGTCGCGAACAGTTTGGCGAATCTCTTGCTCAACCGGTGGCGGACTCTCATCGGCTTGGTTCCACGATCCTCCTGACCGCACGAAAGCACACTCACCCCATGCCGTTTCAGGCGCCGGATTGGGCGAGACGTTTTTCCCGAGAAGACCTGAAACTGCGGCTCTACGCGACGCCGGGTGAAGAGGAACCAAGTCATGAATACGGATACTGGTGGGCTGAATGGGGGGGGACGCTGGACACGATTAGAGACAATGAAGTGATTCGCGATGAGTTGGTGGCGGTCGCGCTTGGCATCTGGGATCATGTGAAAAACGGGCCGCCAGAGGAGCGCTCGCTCGAAGAATCCCGGAAGGACCCGCTTGAGGCATCTCATTGGGCTCTGGATTGGATTGGTTTTCTGCCGGGCAAGCGAGAGAGTCGTCGCTTCGTCGGACAGCACGTTTTGACCGAACAGGATTTGATGACATCCCGTTCGTTTCCTGACGCGATCGCCTACGGAGGGTGGTCCATTGATCTGCATCCACCGCAGGGAGTGGACGCTCCGGACACCGAGCCCTGTGAGCAGCATCCGGTCCCGTGGCTGTTTGATATTCCGTTGAGTTGTTGTGTGTCGAGAGAGGTTCCCAATCTCATGTTCGCAGGACGCAATCTCTCGGCGACTCATGTGGCCTTTGCCTCGACCCGCGTGATGGCGACCTGCGCGGTGGTGGGGCAGGCGGTGGGAACAGTGGCTGCGTTGGGAGTTCGTGATCGCATCCTGCCCTCGGCCATGGCATCGACTCAGTCGTTTGTGGAAAAGGCCCAACGTCAATTGCTGGCCGATGACTCCTTCCTGATTGGTTGTGATGAGAAAGGGCGTTGCCCTGTGGTCAGTGGCGCCCAAATCACCAGCAGTGGTAGCCAGTCCGATGCTCCGGCGATCGCCGTGAACTCGGGCCAGACTCGCTCAGTCCACGGGGAACGCGGCGCGCCGCGGGGGCGCGAACTGCCGGGGTTGCATCGATGGATGTCGGAAGGTCTTGCTGCCTGGATACGCTTCGATTGGGAGAGACCTCAGAGTTTTGTCGGGATCCAACTGATCTTCGATACGGGATTGCATCGGCATCTGACCTTGAGCCATCACGATGGATACACCGCAGCCAAGATGCAGTGGGGTAGGCCTCAGCCAGAGACGGTGCGAGCTTATCGAGTGGAGGGATTGAGCGCCGAGAACCAGATGGGAGAGGAGGCGTGGCAGTGTCTGGTTGAGGTAGACGACAACTATCAGCGGCTGCGCAGGCATTTTTTCACAGTGCCGGTGTCCTATCGGGCGATTCGGATCGTGGTCACGGGAACCAACGGCCTCGATCATGCAAGAATCTGTGGAGTCAGATTTCTTGCTGAAAGCGTCATGGAATGCTGAACCGCAATCGCGTTCTCGACACCGAGTTCCCATCTCGCCACCATCCTGCCGTGATGTTTGTTTCGTCTCTCTCTCTGTTGGCTCAGGTGCCGGCTGCGCATGCGGCTGGTCTGACGGTGATCGATTGGATCATCGTGGTTGTCTATGCGATCGCGACCATCGTGCTCGGTTGGTGGTTTGGTCGGCGTCAAACTTCGACCAAGGAATATTTCATCGGATCGGGAAAGATGAACCCGATGCTGATCGGCGTATCCCTCTTTGCCTCGCTCCTCAGCACCATCACCTATCTGTCGATCCCTGGAGAGACGCAGGGAAAAGGGCCGGTCTACCTGACCAATCTGCTGGCTTATCCCTTTATCTTTCTCATCGTCGCCTTTGTCCTGTTGCCGGTCTACATGAAGCAACAGGTCACCAGTGCCTACGAATTGTTGGAAAAACAGCTCGGTGTCGGGACGCGACTTCTGGGTGCCAGTTTGTTTCTGATGCTCAGGCTGGTGTGGATGTCTCTGCTCATCTTTCTCACCGCCAAAGCTATCGCCACCATGATTGGGGTGGATGACAAATGGATTCCCCTGATTGTTCTCGGCACTGGGTTGGTCTCAGTGACCTATGCGACTCTTGGAGGTTTGCGGGCGGTGGTCATCACGGACCTCATCCAGACAATCCTGCTCTACGGTGGGGCCGTTTTGGTGATCGGCGTGATTTCGGTCCGCATGGGAGGCTTTGGATGGTTTCCCACTGAGTGGAATCCCAATTGGGATCATCAGCCGTTTTTCAGTCTCGATCCCAAGACGCGAGTGACGGTGGTAGGGACGATTTTCTCGGTGCTGATCTGGTATGTCTGTACGTCGGGAGGAGATCAAGTGTCGGTGCAGCGATTCATGGCCACGACCGATCTGCGATCAGCACGGTGGGCGATTGGGATGCAATTGATCGTGGGGGCGGTCGTCGGTCTCACCTTGGGCATGGCAGGATTTGCTTTGCTCGGCTATTTCCAGGCGAATCCCGGACTGCTGCCTCCCGAACTCGCTGCGGCATCGGAGGCCGACAAGATCTTTCCCTACTTTATCGCCGCCCATTTGCCTCCGATCGTTTCTGGACTCGTGGTCTCTGGCCTCTTTGCCGCAGCGATGTCGAGTATCGATTCCGGAGTGAATTCCATCACGGCGGTGGTGACCAATGACTTCATCGATCGATTCCGCCGACAGCCGATTTCAGAAGCCCATCATGTCTGGGTAGCCAGGATTGTGGCCTTTTCCGTGGGAGTGATCGTGGTGCTGGTCAGTTCTCGGATGGATCTGGTTTCAGGAAATATCACGGCGGTCACCAACAAGACGGTCAATCTCCTGACGGTGCCGATTTTCTGTCTCTTTTTCTTTGCCCTGTTTGTGAATTTTTCTCATCCGATCGGTGTCTGGACCGGATCAGTGGTTGGCACGGCGGCCGGGGTACTGATCGCCTTTTCCGGCCCTATCTTTGGGATCGACCCGGAAACAGGAAGGGATCCCATCAGTTTTCAGTGGATTGCGCCGGTTTCCCTGACGATTAATCTGCTGGTCGGCACCTTGGTGAGTCTCGCTTTGCCACGACGTAAAGAATCTGCCTAAAGTATTCAATGAACCCACGATTTTTCCTATCATCCTCATTTCTGACCACCTCCGTGGCGTTGGTCGCGATGTTGACCCTGGCGAATTGCAAAATGAGCGATCTGGACAAAGGGAAAACTCATCTCAGTCCGGACACGGAGGCCAAGGCGCTTGCCGCGCTTCGGGAGGGATTACAAGCCAAAGGAGAAGATCAATTCTGGATTTCAATTCATGCGGCGGAAGGATTGACGCTGGCTGGCCATGGTGACGAGGTGATCACTTTCTTGACGCCCAAACTGGTCACCGAAAAAGATGCGCAACGCCGGTGCGGCGTGGCTCGTGAGCTGGTGCGAGCGGGAGACAGAAGCCAGGTTTCGGTACTCAAGGAGGTGCAGACCAGTGCTGATCCTCATGGCCACATTCACGCGGCGGAAAGTCTTTACAAGGTGAACGAGGTCGGTGATCCCGAGACCATGCGCCGGAATTTTCAAAGCGAGGGTGATATCAAATTGCGACTGATGGCCGCTGGGGCGCTGGCACGTCAGGGGGATCTGGACGCCATTGCCTATATCCGGAAGACATTGCTCGAGGATGATCCCGAAGGATTGCGAATTTCCTCGTGGTTGTTGGGACGAATTGGAAATGCCAAGGACATCGAGCCCCTCCGGAGTCGACTTGAGGCGGCTCCCGATCCTCTGATCCGGGCCTACATCGAACACGCGATGGCCGCTCTCGGAGATCCCGAAGGGCTCGCTGCACTGAGCCGGAATCTGGAATCCGACGACAAGGACATTCGCACCTATGCCGCCACTTTTGCCGGAGATGCCAAGGCTGCTTTTACCCAACCGAAGCTGGAAAAACTGCTCGACGATTCCCATCTCGATGCTCGAGTGCGGGCAGCGCAAACTCTGTTACAACTTTCCCAATGAGAAACAGCAAAACTTTGAAACGAATTCGCGAAGGAGGTGTCGTAAGATGCGCCAATCTCGGTAACTACATTCCGCCTTTTATCGCTCACGCCGCGCGCGCTGGGTTCGATTGCATCTGGCTCGATCTGGAGCATCGCGCCATGGACATTCGCGAGATCCAGGCGCTGATGGCCCACTTTCGCCTCTACGACATCGATTGCCTGCTGCGCGCCCCGACCTTGGAAAAAACCGGTCTTTATCGCTATTTGGAGGAAGGTGCCACGGGATTGATGATTCCCCATGTCTCTACTGCCGAGCGTGCTCGTGAACTGGTCCAGGCGACGAAGTTCCCGCCACTTGGCGATCGTGGTCTCGACAATGCAGGTTTCGATTCGGACTACCGAATCAATGAGAATCAGCTCGAATATGTCGATTGGGCCAATCGGGAGACCTTTCTCGTCGTCCAGATTGAGACGCCTCAGGCCATCGAGAATATCGAGGAAATCGCGGCGGTGCCAGGCGTCGACATGTTGTTCGTGGGGCCGGGAGATCTCGGGTTGCGCTATCAGTTGGAAGGTGACGCCGATGGTTCCCGCCTCGAAGCCGCGTTCGAGCGAGTCGCGGCAGCGGCCAAGGCTCATGGTGTCGCCTGGGCCTGTCCGTCAGGCACTCCCGAAGACATGAAACACCGGCGAGCTCAGGGCGCTCAGTTCCTCGCCAATTGCGGAGATTTCATGATCCTGAAACACGGGCTGATTGATGCCGCAAACATGTTTGAAGGACTCGATTGAACCAATGACTTAACTTGGAATCTGAGGGATACCATGTAAAGAGATGGGACAGCTCCGCTATGATTACCGCATCAGAAGCCCTCACCAGTCTCCAAGAAGGAAACAAGCGTTTCGTCTCCAATGTTCGCGATGGCGATTCGATCAGCTGTCCCAAACGTCGTAGCGAATTGGTGACAGGTCAGGAACCGTTTGCGGTGATTCTGGGATGTTCGGATTCACGTGTGCCCGCGGAATTCGTCTTTGATCAAGGACTTGGGGATCTATTCGTCATTCGGGTTGCCGGTAATGTTGTCGCCCCCTCCCAGATCGGGAGCGTCGAGTTTGCCGTGGAACAGTTTGGCACTCGATTGGTGGTGGTGATGGGACATTCCAAGTGCGGAGCCGTGACAGCGACGCTGCAGGAGTTGGATCGACCGACAGAGAATCGGTCGCCAAACCTGCGGTCCATCGTGGATCGGATTCGTCCCTCGGTCGAGATACTCTTGGAAACCGATCTCAGGAACGATCCCGAAGCCCTGCTCGAGAAAGCGGTGCGCGCGAATATTCGGGCATCAACCAATCACCTTCGACATGGCTCTCAGACCCTTGAAGATTTGGTGCAAAGCGATGGCCTCATCATCGTGGGTGCTGAATATTCTCTGGAGACTGGGGTGGTCGAGTTTTTCGATCACGTTCCGGGAATGGGTTGAGAAGAACCCTACTCGGCCAAGGCGAGACGGATCTCTCCCAAGAGATCGCGACCGCCAATATCACCGAGACGCTGTAGTTCGGCGCTGAGAACCTGCCAGGCGGGTTGACCTCCTGCCACCGGACTGACTCCGCAGGGAGTGCGGCTACCGAATCCATCGTAGTCGGGAAACCGCTGGGGATCGCTTTCGCGATCATGAAGGGTCAGGATCACTGAACCGTCGTCTGGTTGTTCGATTGCCAGAGGATGCAGCCAGCAGGTGGCCGGTTTGTAGTGCCACGGATCGAGGCTCTGATTCACCGCGAACTGTTGCAGGGAACATCGAGAATCGGACAGGAGAAAGACGCAGGCCGTGTCCGGAAAATGTGACGGGTAGTTTTCCGCCCGCTCGGCCATGGGTTCGGGGCGCGTGGCTGTCTTGGGGCCGGAGACATAACCCCTCCACTCACCGTGGACGATGGGTTCCGGAGGCAGAGGCGCGCCGAGAGCTTCGATCTCGGCGCGATGGTGAAGCAGCAGGTCACTGAGGACATTCACCTCGTCTCGATCCAGATAGACTCCGTCGTGGCAACAGGTGCCGCGACAGCGACCGAGCTCGCACCGAGACAAGGGGCGGCTCAGCGCAATGTGATCGATTTCCATCTCCCGAACCAGATCGCCCAGACCATCGAGGGTATCTCGAAAGGCGCTGAACGAGGCGAAACGCGAATGGGCAGGCGGTGCCGATTCGGGGTCGCTCATGGCGGTAGGATGGGGGAGGCGAAAGCAACACCTGTGATGAATCGCCCCCCCCGGCGAAGAATCAGTTTTCCGGTGCCGGTGCCGTTGCTGGCTTCGGAGTCGTCGGCGCGGGCTTCGGCTTCTCAGTGGCGGGCGTCTCGGCAACAGGAGCTTTTTTCTCTGGCGCAGGCGCAGGTGCTGCCGCTGGTTTCTCGGCGGCAGGTTTGGGCGCAGCGGGAGTTTCCTTTGGAGCCTCAGGTTTGGGCGTTGCCGCCGGTTTTGGTTTGGCCGGAGATTCTGCAGGAGCTGTCGGCGCTGCAGCAGCGGGTTTGTTGGCAGCGGGTTTGTCGCCGCTGGCTGGAGGAGCCGGCGTTGCTTTGGGTTCCGGAGTCGGCTCTGGTTTTGGAGGGGCTGGCACCACTGGGACGTCACCCACATCGGCAAGCGATAGGCGCTGCTCAGCCATCTCGATGAAGGGGCTGGAGCGGAACTCGGGGCGGGTGATGCTGTCCTCGTAGAATTGTTTTGCTTCGTCCAGCTTGGCATCCGCTTCTTCCGCCTTCTTTTCCGAACGCAGGGCATCCGCTTCGGCCAAGGCGATGTCGCCTTTGCGGATCAGAATCAGGGGCCCGATGTCGCCGCCCGGTGCGGCAGCAAGGGCACGGTCATAAAAACCGACAGCGCTCTCGAAATCTCCGTTTCGATGACTCAGATTCCCCAACGCATAGAGGCCTTGAGCGTAGCGAGGATGTTCATCGTTTTTTTCCACAAAAGTGAGCAGCGTCACTTTGGCATCCTCGAACTTCTCCTGGGTCAATTCGATGTCGGCCTTGGTCAGCAGTGCATTGCCTGCGGCTACCGATCCGGGATGATCTGCGATCACTTTGTCCAATTCCTCGATCGAGCGATCACCAGCCGCCGTGGAGTAAGCCTGGGCCTGCTCGCTGAGCTTCTGGCGGTTCAACTCCCGCATGACCAGAGTTCCGCAAATGGCGATCACTGCCACTGCTGCCACCGTCATCACGACATTGCGATGCTTGTCGAGCAGTTCGATGGCCTGGTGGCCCGCTTCACCCGGCACAGGAATCGTGTCCGGGTGGATGGTCGGGGTGGGGTCGTTTTTGGGGAGCTTTGCCATGGGAAAAAAGGGAAAGAAATGCGGGAGATCGCCGGTGGAACCGGAGACGCGGGATGGATAAATCCTCTTCAGACTCCATGCAAGCGCCGGATGCCGTTCGATGCATCGCGACGCTGGAGCCCATTCTGAGTTCAGGAGGCACTCAAGGCAGCGCGCGCCTCGTCTGCCAGCGGAGTACTGAGGTAGCGTTCACCGGTGGAACAGGCGATCGTGACGATGAGTTTTCCGGCGTTTTCGGGACGCTTGGCCACTTCGATGGCCGCGCAAACATTGGCACCGGAACTGATGCCGACCAGGATGCCCTCCTCCTTGGCGAGCCGACGGGCCATGGCAAAGGAGGCGTCGTTGCTGACTTTGACTGACTCGGTGATCTGGGCGTTGCCGCTGGAAGGATCTTTCAGGTGCAAATTGTCGGGAACAAAACCGGCACCGGTTCCCTGAATCTTGTGGGGGCCGGGTTTGATCTCTTCACCCGCGAGGGTTTGGGAAATGACGGGGGAATCTTCCGGTTCCACCGTGATCACCTGAATGTTCGGGTTCTTGGCCTTCAACACTTCCACGCAACCCGTGGCAGTACCACCCGTTCCGACCGCAGCGATGACGATGTCCACTTTCCCATCGGTATCAGCCCAGATTTCCTCGGCAGTCGTCTGGCGATGAATCTCGGGGTTCGCCGGATTTGAAAATTGCTGAGGAATCCAGCTGTTGGGCGTGGCGGCGGCCAGTTCCTCGGCTTTGGCGATGGCTCCTTTCATTCCCTTGGCCCCTTCAGTGAGCACGAGGTCAGCTCCCAGCATGGCAAGCAACGTGCGTCGCTCCAGGCTCATGGTTTCCGGCATCGTCAGAATGAGACGATAGCCGCGGGCGGCACAGACAAAGGCCAGGGCGATGCCGGTGTTGCCACTGGTGGGCTCGATGATCACCGTGTCGCTATTGATCAATCCGTCGCGCTCGGCCGCCTCGATCATCGCCATGCCGATCCGGTCCTTGACCGATCCGAGGGGATTAAAAAACTCGCATTTGAGAGCGATGGTCGCGTCGAGACCTTCAGTGACCTTGTTCAATTTGACGAGAGGCGTGTTGCCGACTGTTTCGACAATGTTGTTGTAGATTTTTCCGTGGGCCATGAGAGAAGACGGTTCTGGGGTTTTTAGAGCTCAAAAAACAGAGCGAAAGGGAATTTAAGCGCCTGAAACGGTGATTAGCCACTTCGAAAATGCTCGCAAAGTCATTTTGAAGTGCATTTTTCCGTGAATTCGTGGTGAAATCTGACTTGCACGATCCAGAACGTTCACCTATGCGATAGTTCCGCACCCAGTTTTTGTCACCGCCAACGCCTTAATACCATGTCCGACCTACTCTCAGACGCCGAAATCAACACCCGCATGAAGAAGGCTCCCGAATGGGAACATGAGGGGAAGGCCATCGTGCGAACCGTGGAGTTTGATGATTTCATGGAAGGAATCGACTTCGTGAACGGTGTTGCCGAGATCGCTGAGGAAGCCCAGCATCACCCGGAAATCGACATTCGCTGGTGCACCATCAATCTGAGCCTCACCACCCACGATCAGGGCGGACTTACCAGCGCCGATTTCGAGCTGGCTCAGAGAATCGACAATCTGCTCGATTGAGTCCTCTCCTGACGAGACGGAAGTGACAAGCCCGATCGATTCACCTTTGACGGGTGGATCACAGGGCGGCGGCATCTCTCAGTCTTTTCCTCCTTCTGCGGAGAGCGGCGAAAGCGCCGTCGAATGAGAATCTCCCCGGTCCACTCAAGACAAGGACGGCGCAGATCCCAAGGAAGAGAACCGAAGTCTGGGCGTTCAGCCATTCAGACAATGGCAGGCCGCTGAGGAAAAAGAATAGCACCGCCAAAAAGGTGAGGCCGGCATTGACTCGCGTGAGGAATCCGATTGCGATGGCTGAGGGACACACCAGCAGGAGAAAGATCAAGGTAGTTGCCGTCACCGACGGTTGAGGCAGTTCCATGGCCACGAATGCGTCGACCAGCGGCCAGTCTTTTTGTTCCCAGAGGAATCCCCACGCTCGACCGATGTGCTGACGCGTCTCGTAGTAAAACATCGGCACCGCGAGCAACAGGCGCAGGATCAACAGATAGAAATCCGCCAGCCCGATGCGAGCTTGGAGATTTTCAGGTTCAGGAGTGGATTCGGGCTGGAGAAATGCCATGAGCGTTTCCGCGATTCGACAAGACTACCGAAACACTATCAGACCTTGCCTTGCAAAGGAAATCACGGACGGCACTGCGTATGGGAAGCTCCGAGGGACGACGAATACGGCAAGGCCGCTGAGATTTGGCTGGATGACAATGGTGGCAAAAAGCTCAGTCCGCCACCTTGATCGATCTCACCGTTTGTTCCCGCTGCTCGGGCACCAGATCGCGGGCGTGATACTCGACCATTGCCGCTTCGAGGTGTTGATAGAGCGCATCGATGTCACTTCGCTCGCTGACTCGGTATTCCACCATGTGCGTGTGCGTGGTGGTTGGAAACACTTTCACCGGGAGATCCAGTTCTTCTCCGGAGCCACCCTCCGCGACCCGTCGCAGCGCTTCCAGAGTGCCGGGAGCTCGATTGGCCAGCGCGGGCAGCGGTCGGATGTGATAAATCCGTATCAGGCTCTGGGCGTCAGTGGAAATCGTCAGTTCACGCACCCGGGTCGCCCCATCGACATCGTAGTCCTGAATGCCGAAGAATTCGATGGTTCGCAGCGGCACCGTGATGATGGATTCCTCGATCGACGCTTTCCACATCAGCGGAACGATGTTGGCCCGCACCGTCTGTGTCGGGGCCGGTGCCGTGATTTCCTGCACGCTCTTCACCGCCGGGTTCTCCGATTGGGCATGGAGGGAAACGGATATTGAGCAAAAAAGAACACTGGAGATGAGAAGAATGGCTTTCATGAAACGAAGAATGGAGATCAACCGATTCTGATCAGACGAACGACTTCTGTCAAAAATCAATCGGTAGAGAAGTGATCGTCAGGCCGGTTGACGGGATGGGGGAATCGGACGTGACTTCGGAGTGCGTTGTTGGAAACAGAAGGCGGTGATCACCATGGCTCTATGCTGCCCGGTTTTTCGGATGGCAATGGGCGAGGCAACGCCCATCGCAGTTTCTGAACCGATCGAATCTGCACTTCTGGAGGCAGTTCAGCGAGCGCGCCAAACCCCGGGGGCAGACCGGATTCTGCTCCCTTCGGGAACGATTCGGCTTTCGAAAACCTTGGTCCTGACTCGCGAGGATGACGGCCTCATCATCGAGCCAGCGGACCCGACTCAACCCTGTTGGGTCTCGGGTTCAACCCTGTTGAATGCGGAGACTTGGGAGCGCTTGGCGAATGATGAACGACCGATCTGGCAGGCGAAAATTCCCGGGGATGGGCCGGAGGTGAGATCGCTTTTCTTTGAGGGAAAATCACTGACCAGAGCGCGTTCACGTGGGTTCGTGCAACGAGCGGCACCTCCCGAGACGATGCCGTATCGGTTTCGTCGGGCGATTGATGAGCGGCATGTCTATTTGCCGCCGGAAGCCGTGGCGGCGATCCCCGATTTCTCGGGAGCGGTGATGCGGATCGTGCCGAAGTATCCGTGGACGATGCATCTGCTGCCGATGTCGCAGGTGGATCGGGAACACGGACTGGTATGGTCAGCGGTGCCGGGAACGTATCCGATGTTGCCTCCGGCTTTTGCCCAATTTCCCGGGGGCAGCCTGTGGATCGAGAACGTGATGGCCGTGCTCGATGAACCGGGCGAGTGGGTCTTTGATGCGACGACCCGACTACTTAGCCTCTGGCCGCCGGATAGTGAAGCGCCGGGAGACCGAGTCGGGGTGCCGCGATTGACGGAATTGGTCCGGATCGAGGGCGTGGTCGATGAAGCGAATCTCGAAGACCTTCCGGTGCGTGGCATCACTCTGCGCGGGATTTCTTTCGCCCATGCCAACGCCTATGCCTGGGAGGAGGACAAGACGGGCTGGGGACTGCAGCACGATTGGGAAATGTATGATCGCCCCACGGCCATGGTTCGCCTGCGGGGGACGGAGGATTGCCGGATAGAAAATTGTCGGTTTGTGAACTCGGGTGCGGCGGGCCTGCGGATCGATCTCCATGGCCAGCGGAACGAGGTGCGACACTGCGAATTTACCCATCTCGGTGGCGTCGGCGTCTTGCTGGCGGGTTACGGAATGGGGTTCAAGGATGTGAATCGGGAGAACGTGATCGCCGACAATCGCTTCAGTCATCTCGGGGAAATCTGGTGGCATTCCCCGGCGATTTTTGCGTGGCAGAGCGGGCATAATCAGATCGTTCACAACCGGATTCACGACCTGCCCTATTCCGGCATCGTGGTGAGCACGCGCACCCAGCTCAGCGTGAGTGGCGACAAGGAATCGAGCAAGACCGCCCGCTGGGATGAAGTGTTGTTTCATCTGGAGACGCGCGGACGCAGTTGGGAGGATCGCGAGCCGCTGATGCATGGTCGGCACAACGAAATCGGATGGAACGACATTTCGCGCGTGATGGGAATCATGGGCGATGGCAACGCGATCTACATTTCCGGAACCGGGACCGGAAATCGGGTGCATCACAATTTCATTCACGATGTCGTCAGTCCCAACATGAACGCTGCGATTCGCTGCGACGATGACCAAAACGAGGTGACGATTGATCACAACGTGATCGCCAGGGTATGTGGGGAGGGCTTCATCTGGAAGGGGCGTTGCGATCTCGTCAACAACCTGGTGTTTGCCCTGCGTTCACGGACGCCCGATGGAGGAAGGACGGAACATGCGCGCGGCTTTCTCGTGTTGTCAGGCGCGCCGGTGACGGGATCGGTGGTGAAGCAGAATGTCTTTGTCGGAACCGAGCCACGCTTTCCCATTTTGTATGAGTATGATGAGCCCTGGGAGAAGCAGGGGCGCAAGCAGCCTGCGGTTCGATTGGCGTCCTGCGAATCGGATCACAACCTGTATTGGAATCCGGGGAACTCGGGGTGGGCGGCTGATTTTTTCAAAAAGCAGCGGGCACGAGGCATCGAGAAACACAGTGTCTTTGCGGATCCCAAACTGACGAACCCGAAGGCGAATGATTTCACCTTTTCCCCAGACTCACCTGCCGCTGCTTTGGGGATTGAGCCAATCGATTTGTCGGCCGTCGGACCACGGGCTGAAACCGAAAAGTGAATTTGGACTGGCAGTGACGCGTCAAATTTCCTGAGATGGCTTGATCCTTGCTCTTTCATCGGAACGAACTCAGTCACTACTGCCATGCACACGGTATCCACCAGTTGTCGGGAGCGGTTCAGGCCGCAGGATTTCACCTTCATTGAACAGGTGTTCACCGGGGGACGAGGACCCTCGGCAGATTTGCAATCGTTGTTTGAAGATCCGGATTCACTGCTGGCGATTCTTGATCACGACCGATTGTCTCAGGCGGTGCTGGAGCAGCCGAATCCGCTGGCGATCTCTCCCGAGTTCTACTTTTTCGTGCTGGTGCGGCGGAGCATGAAGCACAGTGGAATCGATGATGCCGAGATTGCGGATTATGTCGCGGCGACTTTGGCGGCTCATGCCGGTGGGAGGTCGATGGGATCTTCCCGAGGGGGGCAGCCGGATCTGGGTTTCACCTACTACGTCGATTTTCTCCGTGAGTTGGAAGGTCTCAGTGACTATGATCGTTTCTTCCTGGAGGTGCAGTGCGGCAATCAGTTTTTGGTGCTGACCGGGCTCTTCCCGAAGTTTCTGGAACATCGCGCCGAACGTCGCGGCGCACCCGGCGTCAACTACTACGAAGGCGTGGCTCGTAGCGCTTTTCTCGCGGCGGGCGATCATCCGCTGGCGGATGAGTTCGCGGTTCGCACCATCTATCCACGGTTGGCGGAATGCCTGAGCGAGACACGCCTGGCCTTGAATCGGATGGCGGAGGACTACCTTTTCCTCGGGTCGTGATTTCCGACTATCTTGCCGCTTCCTCCATGATCGCGACCATGGTGTCCTCGACTTCCTTGGCGACGTCTTCCGCTCCTGCGGCTCCGAACATGCCGAGCATGGCGGTGGGACGGATGGTGGAAAAACGCACCTCACCGTCTTCCTCGTAAATGCTGATGCGGCAGGGCAGGGCGGTGGAAACGTCGATGTCGGCTTCGAGGACTCGCTTCGCCTGCATCGGATTACAGACTTCGAAGATGCGGCATTCTCGATCAAACTCGACGCCTTTCTTGGCCATGGTCTGTTTGAGATCGTGCTTGGTCATGACGCCAAACTTGTGGGCAGTCACGGCTGCTTCCAGATCTTCGCAGGCCTGGTCGAGTGCTTTGGAAGTGGCGACGGTGATCAATTGGGGGTTTGGGTTCATGGTTCATCGTAGCGGCTTCCGGGGCATGGCGCAAAGCACGCCTTGGCTAAATCAGTGAAAATCATGTGACTGTCGACGCACCTCGGCAGCGAAGGGCAGGGCCTCGACCCGCTCGGTGTAGATGGAGGTGACGCTGTTCATCTCCTGCAATCGACCGGTGATGAGGAGGAAGGTTTCCTGGGAAATGACGAGGTGATTTTTTTCGAAAACCGGGCCGGGCACGAAGGCGTTGCTGATGCCGGTCTCGTCCTCGAGGCTGACAAAGACGTGTCCCTTGGCGGTGCCGGGGCGTTGGCGACAAATGACGAGCCCAGCAATGGTGACGACCTCGTTGGGCCGAGCATGAGGCAGGTCTGCGGCGCGGAGCACGGTGGCGGGAAGCTGTTTTCTCAGGTAAGCCATGGGATGCGGTCCGGTGGTCAGGCTGAGTCCATCGTAATCGGCCTGGAGACGTTCCCAGCGGTCCATTTTCTTCAAGGGAGGGCGGGCCGCCGTCGGATCCTGGGGAGCTTCGGCGGACACGGTGGTCCGTCCGCCAAACAAATCATCGGGATCGATGAAGCGTTCGGCCTGCCAGAGGGCATCGCGTCGATGGGTGGTGCCGGGCAGGGAGTTGAGGGCACCGATCTTGGCGAGGACGCGCCGCTCGGCTTTGGTGGGCTGAACCCGAATGAGGAAGTCGTCGAGCGAGGCAAAGGGCGCCCGCGTCCGCTCGGCGATGAGGCGCTCGGCGGTTCTTGCGTTGAGGCTTTTGGCCTGGTTGAGGCCGAGCCGGATGATGGTGTCGGCCTCCACGGTGCAGAGCACTTCGCTGACACAGACATCGACGGGACGAACGCGGAGTCCGTGATGTCGCGCGTCCTTCACCAAGGTGGCGCGGGAGTAGAATCCCATGGGCTGATTGTTCAACAGCCCCACGTAGAACTCGGCCGGGCGATGCACTTTCAACCAGGCGCTGGCGTAGGCGATGAGGGCAAAGCTGATGGCGTGGCTTTCGGGAAATCCATAGAGCGCAAAGCTGGAGATCGAATCGACGATGCGCGTCTGAATGTCGTGACCAACTCGCTTGCGATCCATGGCGGCTCGCAGTTTGGCCATGACTTTCTGCATCCGGTCCTCGGATCGGTGAAAGCTGATGGCGCGGCGCAGCTCCTCAGCCTGACTGCCATTGAAATCGGCAGCGATCATGGCCATTTGCAGGACCTGCTCCTGGAACAGGGGGATGCCGAGGGTTCGCTCGAGGGCTGGCTTGAAGCGGTCATCGATGAAATCGACCGCCTCCTTGCCGTTGCGACGATCGAGGTAGGGGTGGACCATGCCGCCAACAATGGGGCCGGGGCGAATGATGGCGACCTCGACGACGAGATCGTAAAACTGGCGCGGTCGCATCCGGGGGAGAGTGGCCATCTGGGCGCGGGACTCGACCTGAAAGACCCCGACGGTATCGGCCCGGCAGAGCATGTCGTAGGTGGCGGGATCGTCCTTGGGAATTTGTGCGAGATCGACGGGATTGCCCCGGGCGCGGCAGAGTTCCACCGTGTCCTGCATCGCCGCCAGCATGCCGAGCCCGAGCAGGTCGACTTTGATGATGCCGAGATCCTCGCAATCGTCCTTGTCCCACTGCACCACGCGACGGTTTTCCATGGTGGCATTTTCCAGCGGCACCACGGTGTCGAGCCCGCGATCAGAAATGATCATGCCGCCGGAATGTTGCCCGAGATGACGGGGCAGTCCGTAGACGCTTTCATACAGATGCATCAGGGC
>JAGROX010000131.1:0-9136 GCA_020440025.1 Verrucomicrobiia bacterium | reverse complement strand
CGACTGCTGCCCCAGGTATCGGAAAAGCGGCTCAAAGTGTCGTCGGGAATGTCGAGCACCTTGCCCATTTCCCGCATGGCTGAGCGTCCCCGGTAGGTGATGACATTGGCCGTCATGGCCGCCCCGCGCGGAGCATAACGATGGAAGACTCCCTGGATCACCGCCTCGCGGCGGTCGCCACTGGGCAGGTCGAGATCGATATCCGGCCATGAGTTGCGTCCCTCGGAGAGAAAGCGCTCGAACAGGAGCTTCTGTCCGATGGCATCCACGGCGGTGATGCGCAGGCAGTAGCAGACCGCCGAGTTGGCGGCCGAGCCACGCCCCTGCACGAGGATGTTGCGCGAGCGGGCGAAATTGACGATGTCCTGAACGATGAGGAAGTAGCCGGAGAAGCCGAGTTTTCCGATGAGCAGGAGTTCGTGATCGAGTTGCTTTCGGATCTCTGGGGTGAGGCGACCGTAGCGATCCTTGGCCCCGCGATAGGTTTGCTCACGGAGAAAACTGGCCGAGTCGTGACCCTCGGGCACCGGGTAATCGGGAAAGTGGTAGCCGAGATTTTCCAGGGTGAATTCGATGCGTTCGGCGACGCGCAGGGTGTTGGCCAAGACGACGGGGCGATCGGGAAACAGGGCCTGCATTTGCCGGGGGCTTTTCAGGTAGCGTTCCCCATTGCGCGCCAACAGGGTGCCGGCGGTATCGAGCCGAACGTGGTGTCTCAGGCAGGTGAAGGCATCAGCGAGGACTCGACCCTTTTTGGTCGCGGACACAACACTGTTGGATGCGATCACGAGCAGGCCGTGAGCCTCGGCGAGATCGATGAGTCGGCGATTGGTCCATTCCTCGCCACGGACCCGGTGACGCTGGATTTCGACGACGACATTTTCCCGACCAAAAATGCGGATGAGATGCCGCAACCGATCCTCCGCCAATTGATCGTCCCCGGTGGCGAGTGCACGTCGGATGGGGCCTTCCTCGTCGCCGGTCAGGGCGATGACCGAGCCCGGTTCGGTGAAAGATTCCAATTCCTCCCAACGGATGCGGCCGTCCTTGCGAGGATTGAGAAATTCCGGATCGGGCAGTCGGGCGGTGCGATACCGGGCGGCAGCCTCGGCGACTCGGGAGGTGTCGTCTTTGGAAAGACCGCGCAGCTTGGCGTGAGTGATGAGTCGGCAGAGATTCTGGTAGCCGGTTCGGGTGCGCACCAGCACCGGCAGCGCGAGTTCGCCATCGAGAGACAGTTCCACGCCCACCAAGGCGCGGAAATCGCGACCGTGTTCCCGCTTCAGTTCCTTCGCCGCGTAGTGCGCCCGAGCCGAGCCGTAGAAACCATCGCGATCCGTCACCGCCATCGCCGGATAGCCCAGATCTCCGGCGCGCCGCACCAATGCCTCCGGGTGGGAGACCCCGTGGTGAAAACTAAAGGCGCTGCGAGCGTGGAGTTCGAGGTAGGGACTGGTCATGCCGGTCGCCGATCATTGGCGGGCCGGAATGGTAACTGTTCGTGTGAACAGTTTCAAGGGGTTTGCGACCCGATCTCGCTCTTACCTGCCCGAAGTGAGATTGGTCTCTAATTTTTCGGGAAATCAGCTACCTTGAAAAGAATCAGGAATCATCGCAGACCGCGCCTTCATGCATCCCGTCGCCACCAAACCTCAAGTCCGCAAGATTCTGGTGGTTTCCTATGCCTACCTGACTGCGGCGACGGGGGTCATCCTGCTTCGGCGGGATTTTGAGTTTCTCCTCTACCTCGCGGTGATGTCGGTCATCATCATTGCGGTGTTGGCCGTTTATCGTCGGGCTGGATTGAGCTGCGCACTACTCTGGCAGTTCAGTTTCTGGGGATTGTTGCACATGATCGGTGGATTGACTCCGATTCCCGATGCCTGGCACGCGGTCGATACCACGGCGGTCGTCTACAACTGGCGAATCATTCCCGGCTATCTCAAATACGATCAACTTGTCCACGGATACGGGGTCGGTCTGACGACTTGGCTGGTATGGCAGGCGCTCAGTTCACGGGTGAGAGATCATGATGGCGGCCCGCTGTGTCCCACTCCGGGAATGCTCGCGGTCTGCGCCACCGCAGGCATGGGATTTGGTGCCCTCAATGAGGTGGTGGAATTCATCGCCACCCTGATCCTGCCCAGCACCAACGTGGGAGATCACATCAATACCGGATGGGACCTGGTTTCAAACTTCGTCGGGGCCACGGTCGCGGGAACGGTGATCTATGTGATCGGTTGGCGGCGATACCATCGTCACCGCAAAGCGTCGTGAAAGGGGAGACGATTCAGCTACTCGGCCCACTTACTGAGAATCGCCACCACGGTCGCTTCGTCGTAGCCGCGTCCTTTTTCCAGATCTCCAGAATCCTGCGAATGCAGCAGTTTTCCCGAAGCATCGAGGATGAAGAGATGCGGGTAGCCCTCGATGGCTGGGTAGGGATTGAGGAAGCCCGTGTTCGACGTCTCATCGCTGACGTTCACCTTTTGAATGACGTAGGATTTGGCGAGAATGGCTCGCACCGCTTCGTTGGTTTCGATGTAGTTGGCAAAAATGCGGCACCACGGACACCAGTTTCCACCGACCACGAGGAGAATGCGTCGCCCATCGGCAGCTGCGATTTTTTTGGCACGGGCCAAGTCCTGATCGGCGTCCGCTTTTGGATCGTATTCGTGGGCGACGTAGACGAGATCGGTTGGCTTTTCAGCGGAGATCAGTGAGGCAGCGCTGAGAAAAATCAGGGACATTAGTGAAAGGAGCCGCAAGGGAGTTTTCATGGGGAATCGTGAAGAACGAGGGATTTTCAGGGAAATTTTCGACCAGCGGAGTTGGCCAGATCGCGAATGGTGGCCACGACAACCTCCTCGGCTTCAGGGGCGAAAAATCCGATGCCTCCGGTGTAAATGCCGCGCGTTTCGTAGCCGCCTTCGCGAAGTACCCGAGCGCTGGGGAGGTAGCCATAGACGTCATGGCAATAGGCGGAGATCCAGAGATGATTGGGGCCGAGTTCCTGTTCCAGTCGATAGACATAGTCGACCACGACTTCGCCCGATAGACCTACCAGCGTCAGGTCTTCTCCGAATTGCCAGACGGAGAATGGCGCGCGATACGAGGTGGAAAGAGATTCCCCGTTCTGGCGTTTTCGCTCGATCTCTGAGGCAACGAATCCCCGCCACCCGCCGGAGCCGAGTTTCAATTCGGTTAGCGCCTTTCCTTCGGGGGCCGGTTGAAGTGGCAGGTCCGCATGTGTAAACCGAGTCGCCAACGGTCCGTTCACTGGTGTCCAGATTTTCTGGTCATCCAGCAATCGGCAAACTTCATCACCGAGTGTCCGACCGTGTGCTTCGGACATGGTCAGTTCACCGCGCGGATAGGGATTGGCGTCCCCGGCGCAGCCGATCATGAAAAACGCTGCCGCATTGGGATGAACTTCCGTGATTCGTTTTTGGGCATACCCAGCGTAGTCACCCGTGATGCGATAGAAATTTCCTCCCAAGGTGGTGTTGTGACAGGCGGCTTGAAAGACGACGCAGAGGAGTCGGCCATCGTTGGCGCCGGTGATGCGGAGGGCGGGGACGCTGCGGTCGACGGGGCCACGGGGATTCACTCCGAGGATGATGCCTCGGTCCACGGTCGGCTCCCGTCGATTCATGACAAACGGCGCGACGCCAGTTGCCTGGCTGAGGTGGGCGGGTTGATCACACTGACTCAGGGCGGTAGTGACGAGTTCGACGATTCGGTCTTGGAGAAGCTGGGTGTAGGCGACCTGGCGAGCCGATTCGGCGGCATCCATCTTGGTGGTCGGATCAGTCACCAGAGTCAGGGCCGGTCCCGTGTGGGTGTGTGACGAGTTCAGCAAGATGTCCGCTCTCTCCAATCCGGTGGCTTTGATGATTCGGTCACAGATGGGTTCCGCGACTTCGGCGGAGAGCCCGATAAGATCGGTCGTCACGAGAACGCCACGATGGCCATTCTTGTCAGTCAGCGCCAGTGCTTTGGCATGGATGGGGGCGGCGACTCCTTCATGCGGATGATTTCGGGAGGCATAGCCGGCGAGGTAGACGGGTTCCTCGGGAGTGATGTCGATAGAGGCAAAACCGACTTTCCAGGAATCGATCGAGCTACTGTGGCCGCTGGAAAACCAGGCGAGGAATCCCAGGGTGGTCGATGCCACCGTGGTGACAATGAAGAGGCGGGGTTTGGTGCGCATGAGAGTGGTGGATCGCCAAGGTCACAGCCATCCCTTTTTTCGGAACAGCACGAACATGACGGCGGCGGTCACAAAAAACACGCCGATCAGTGCGGGGTAGGCCCAAGGCCAGTCGAGTTCCGGCATGTATTTGAAATTCATTCCGTAGATGCCGGCGAGAAAGGTGAGTGGCATGAAGATCGTCGCGAAGGAAGTCAGCACCTTCATGATTTCGTTCATGCGATTGCTGGCCTGAGACAGGTAAAAATCGCGAAGCGAGCTGGCATTTTCCCGGAGATCCTCCGTCTGTTCGAGCACATGAACCGCGTGATCGTAGAGATCGCGAAAAAAGGGATGGGTGGATTTGGAAATGAGGGCCGATTCGGATCGATAGAGGATGGTCGCGATGTCGCGGATTGGACGGACCAGTCGGTGCAGGGCTGAGACTTCCTTTTTCAATTGATAGAGCTCGCTGGCTTCGAGCGAGTCGGGATCGTCCTCGAATTTTTCTTCCGCTTCATCCAGCGTCAGATCCACACCATCGACGACACTGAAGTAGTGATCGACCACCGTATCCAAAAGTGCCCATGCCAGGTAGTCGGCACCGGAGTTTCGGATTCGACCGCCCCCTCCGCTCTGGATGCGTTCCATTACCGGATCGAAGACGGGGCTGGGAGATTCCAGAAAGGTTAGCACCGAGGTGTCTGGTAACAGGATGAGCGAGAGTTGCTGGACATCGACCGTGTGAGTCGCGTTGTCGTAGTAGAGGAGTTTGGCGACGACGAAGATGTATTCGTCGAACTCTTCGATCTTGGGGCGGCAATCTGTATTGAGGATGTCCTCGAGAATCAGTGGGTGAATGTGAAAGGCGTGCCCTAGCTCGCTGATGCGCTCCGGATCGTGCAAGCCAGTGACATGGATCCAGGTGACTTGGCGAGTGTCCGAAAATCGAACGCACTCACTGACATCCTCAGTGGCGAGGCATTCTGACGATTCCTCATCATACTCGGTGATCGTAAAGACCACCTGATCGGTGCGCTTCTCGCCGGTATGAATGAGGCTCCCGGGCGATTGGCCGGGAGCCTTTCTCGTCGATCCCGAGATTGTGCGATCCAGCAGTTCGCTGATCTTGAAGGAGAGGAAATCGGGTCGGGAAAGCTTCATCGGGGAATGGCGGGGTGATTCACGAAGAATAGCCCGAATTCCGACTTTCAAGAAACGATTCTCCGCGCTCAGCGTCATCCGCTTCGAATCAAGGAAACAGCTCGCCCATCATTTCCAGAAGGTTGTCGATGAGAATGACCGACGCGTCCTCCTGCACCTTGTTGGTGCCGAGCCAGGTTTCGTAGCCGCCGAATTTGTGTTGGCCCGGCGTCGGCAGGTAGCCGTAGCCGCCATTGGCCAGCTCGACGACGATGGTATCGGCGGCAGGACTGCGGCGTTTCAGTTCTAGGCCGATCTCGGTGAAGACTTCAAAAGGCAGCGTGCAGATGGCGAGATCGCCGATGCGAATGGCCTGGACGATGACCTTGGTGGTCTCTGGTTCCTCGGCCAGTTTCAAGGTCCGCTCGGCATACACCTTGGCGAGTTTCGGAAGTTTTTTTTCGGCTTCGGCATCGACCTTGACGATGTTTTTGGCGCGCTCCAATTGCTCGGGAGTGGGGGCGCGATGCTTCAGCGTGACTTCCCGCTGAACCATGAACAGGGGCAGGTCATCCGATTTGGTGGTGATCTGTTGAACGGCGCGAGTGGCGGCGTCGGCCGTCTTTCCGGCGACGATGCGGATCTGTTCGTAGGGTTCACGACGGGGAATCGGATCGGTGAAATTGATGTTGTTCACGTCGCCGCTGGTGCCGTTGGCCATCATGGAAACAAAAGACTCGGACGGGCTGCCCATCCGAATCGGCATCAGACGGGCAAACTCCCCAAAGTAGTCAGCCGACATCTGGTTGCCGGTAGCACCCACGTAGTGAAGCGAATAGGCGGCATAGACCGAGAGCGGCTTGCCTTTGGCATCCTCGAGATAGAGGACGGAGACTTCCGGATCGGTGGGGCCGGCGGGATTGATGAGGACTTGTGGATCACGCGGCGGATTCATCTTCACGATGTCGGTGTCCTCGCCAAAGGGATTCGTTGGAACCGAACCGGGTTGGAGAAACCAGCGACGATTGTGAACTTCTTCGGGCACGTCGTATCCGGACCATCCGGCTTTGGCGGGCTGCAGATTCCCGGCGGCTTTGACGATGGCTTCGGTGATTCCGGCGATCAGTTTTTTCTGATAGGCGAGTTCCTGCGGTGTGCCGTTGTTGGCGTTGGCGAAGGGCGCGGAATGGGTGTGGGTCGAGGATACCAGCATGTGCTCCACGGGAATACCGGTCGCCTCAGAGGCGGCCTTCTTGGCGGGATCGAGTTGATCGCGATGCACCATGCAACTGTCGACGACGGCGAGGGCCACTTTTGATTCACCGTTGGCGAGGACGATACAACGGACATTGAGAGGGTCGTGAGCACTCTCGACCGGCTTGGGGAAAAACGAACCGCGCGGTGACAGAGGCCATTGATCGGGAGTGATGTCGATCACCGCAGTGCCTGCCTGAAGCTCGGCGTGAAGTCTGGGCGAGCCGATTTGGGCGATAATCAGAACGGCGAGAGAGAAGACAGAAAGGCGTTTCATGGCATTGGTTCTAGCAGAAGTGCGGGAACCGAGGCAACAGGGTTGGGTCGCGGACTCAACCCTGTTTGCGCTAGTGGGAGCGGGGCATCGGATGGCGGCAACACGTATCAACGAGGGATTTATGTCGGACTGACGAATCGGTATGGTTTGGAGACGTGATGATAACCAAACGATTTTCTCTGATTTTGGGGCTGGCCAGCCTCGCGATTTCCCTGTCTCCCGAATCGGGGCATTCGGAGGTGAAGCTGACGGAAAAGGAGGACCACATCCGAGTCGAGATTGACGGCAATCTTTTCACCACCTGGCAGCACAAAGCGTGGAAGGCTCCCTATCTCTATCCGGTGATCGGGCCGAACGGAGTGAACATCACCCGGCATTTTCCGATGAAGGACGGTGTTCCCGGAGAGCAGCAGGATCATCCGCATCATCGTTCGATTCGATTTTCTCATCGCAATGTCAACGGGATGAGTTTCTGGGCACCGGATTCAAAACAAGGGGGATTCGATGCCACGATTGAGTTGGAAGCCATCGAGAAGATGGAATCGGGGAAAGTCGGTGAGTTGGTGCTGCGGAGTCGCTGGTTGGGTGATGGCGAACTGGTTCTCACCGAGACAACCCGGTTGCGGTTTACGCCGATGAAGGATCGTGAGGTGTTGATGGACTATGATGTCATCCTCGTTGCCGCAGAGAAAGACGTGACATTTTTCGATGAAAAGGATGGCGGGCTCGGGGTGCGGGTCGCGCAATCCATGACGGTGGACAACAAGGTCACGAACGCCAATCTCGGCACCATCGTAAACAGTCGTGGTGACCGAAACGCCGATGCCTGGGGCAAGCGGGCGGAGTGGGCTGACTATTTTGGACCGGATCTGACCGGTCGGACGGTGGGAATCGCGATGTTTGATCACCCGGACAACCTCCGCTACCCGACGCATTGGCACGCTCGGACCTACGGACTCATCACCGCAAATCGATTTGGGGCGGGTTTTTTTGACGCCAAGAATGGGGCCAAGAAGGGCGACGGCGACTACACCATCAAGGCCGGCGAAACCCTGACGCTTCGTCATCGACTGTTTTTTCATCACGGCGATGCGGAAGCTGCCAACGTGGCCGAGAGATATCGCGAATATGCGGCAGGGGAGAAGTGAGTTCTACCGGGTTGACTGCGGGACCTGATCGCGGACGAAACAGGCTGGCGCCAGTGACGGCACTTGTGTAGGAGTTGCTCGCATGACTTGGATAGATTTCACGGTTCTCATTCTTTACTTCGTCGTCATGGTGGCGATTGGCATCTGGGCGATGCGGGGGGTAAAGGGGCAGGAAGACTACTTCATGGGAGGTCGCGGCTTCGGCAAACTGCTGCAGACCTTTGCCGCATTTGGTGCCGGCACGGGAGCGCATGAACCCGTCACCGTGGGACGGACCGGATGGACCAGTGGGCTGAGCGGGGTGTGGTCGGCGCTGATGTGGCTGTTCGTCACGCCCATCTATTGGATCACCGGCGTGTGGTATCGGCGAATGCGCCATCTCACGCTGGGGGACTGGTTTGTGGAACGCTACGACTCCCGCCCTCTCGGGGTGGCTTACTCGTTTTTTGCCATCGTTTTCTACATGTTCTACCTGTCGACGATGTTCTCGGCGATCGCCAAATTTGCGGTGCCTTTGCTGGGGTTCGAGACGCTCAGCAATGGGCTGGACATCAAGTATGTGTTGGTGCCTTCCATCGCACTCATCGTGATCCTCTATGGGGTGCTGGGCGGTCTGACGGCGGCCTACTACACGGACCTGATCCAGGGCATTTTCATTATTCTACTTTCGGTGATGTTGATTCCCTTTGGTCTGCTGGCTCTGGTGAAAGAGTTCGGTGATCCCTCGACTCAGGGAATCATGGATGGGTTCCGCATCATGCACGAGCGGGTGGCGGAAGAATACTTCAGTCTGTTCAATGGGCCGAGTGCCGGCGAGTTTCCGGTGCCCTACATCATTTCACTGACCTTGCTGGTATTGGTCGGCATCGTGGTGCAACCGCATTTCATCGCGACCGGTGGTGGCTCCGCCAAAAGCGAGTACGAGGCCCGAGTCGGTCTGGTCACGGGCAACTTTCTCAAGCGTCTCTGCACCGTGGGGTGGGCGCTGACGGCGCTGATTGCCCTGGCCCTGCTGGCGGGGAACCCGGAAATTGCAGCCGATCCGGATCGCGTCTGGGGTGTGGCGGCGAGGGAGATCCTGGGGCCACTGAATCTCGGGTTGGTCGGGCTGATGCTGGCCTG
>JAGROX010000130.1 GCA_020440025.1 Verrucomicrobiia bacterium | reverse complement strand
CCGTCGGCGAAGGGTGGTACCAGGAGCACCTGATGAACCACTGCCCGTCTGACTCTTTTTCCCGCAAAGAGAGGATTCTCGTCATCGATCACCATCCGGAGCGTGATCAATCCCGCGGCAGGATTGAGCAAAGCGGTGACTCTGGCTGGATTCGCCCAACCCGCGGGGAGCTTGGCCAGATTCCTCGGGTCGATGATCAAGGGCAGGTCATCCACCGCGGTTTCACTATCGGCAAGACCTCCCATGGCCCAGGAAAGCGAGGCATTCGGCTCGGGATTGGAAGCCTCGTAGGGCAATCCGAGAACCGTGGCTCCAGGAGCCGGAGCCACCCAGCGACCGCCCTCGATTTCCAACGCCACGGGGCCATCGATCCCTTGCCCAAACCCTTCGGGATACCGTCTCTCTCTGAGATTTGATGACTGATGTCGAATCCACGTGCCGGTTCCCATGACTTTCCCAAATTCATCGATGCCTCCCGCCAGCATCACCGAACCGCCATTGCGATAAAGGGGCCGCCATGCGGCAATTTCTCCGCCGGGTCCGACAGTGATGGCGCCGCTCACGGGAGTGCCATCGGAAAGTTTGACTCTCATGACTCCCCTGCCCGCCCGATTCGTTCGCAGAATGGTCCAACCCGTTCCCTGGGGAACCAGGTCGTTCGCTTCGGCCCAGGAACCGGAAGCAAGATCCATCAGGAGATTCATCTGACCAAGACGCTCGCCATCGAGAGGCTGATTTGTGGCATGCCAGGTATTGCGCCATCCACTCAACGTTGCCTCGCCGGCGATACCGATCACCCGACCAACGGCCTGGCCATCCGGCGTCACCGTCACCTCCAACTGGAGAGGCTCTGGCAGTCTGGCATTGGCGGGAAAATCCACCACCAACCGACCCTCCGTCTCCGAAATTTTTTCCATCAATCCTCGAAAGGGCAGGTTCAAACCCGGCAGGGACAATCGACCGCTGGCGGCCCCGCTGGCTGCGACCCGCAAGGCGACGGCACCGCCCAATCCACCACCCACAAACTCGCTCCGCTCCATCACCAGATCAAAATTGCCTCCCATCCATGACGGCAGAGCATCGACGGTGAACCAAAAATATTCCCAATGTCTTGAGCCGTCTCCCGCGACGACCAGCGCGCGGGATTTGTAGGTTCCTGCTCGTCGGGGAAATCCTTCGAGCGTCTGGGTATCGACATTCAGCCGCAGTCCCGAAGGCAACCCGACGATCCGCGTCGCGCTCCCGCCCCAGATCCGGGCAGCCAGTCCGAGAACAGCTTTTTCCGCTACCCCGGCACTCAGGGGTGTAGGCGCCACCTCGACGGTCGTTTCGACCGAGTTGCCGTTGGTATCGGTTGCAATGACTCGAACCGTGGTGACGGCTTTCACATTCGAAAGATGCAACGAGCTCCCCGAGATCGACGCGTTGGCGCGCTCAGGATGCACACTCTGAGCGGTGAAGCTGATCACCGAGGTGGGCGCCGCACCGGAGGGAACCACGGAGGCGGCGCGAACCGAGTTTACGGCAAGCAGATTCTGCAACTCCACATTCGCCTGACCGGCCAACATGTTCCGCAAGGGCAGATTGTCGTAGGGTGCGCCCGCGTTGTAGACCTGCACGGCTTCAATGGCATCGAGGACTGCCATCCCTGTTCCCAGCACCCGGGC
>JAGROX010000485.1:1284-2325 GCA_020440025.1 Verrucomicrobiia bacterium | reverse complement strand
GGAATGCCGGCCCGCATCCGCTTGATCAGATCCCGGATGTAGTCGCCGTTCGTCTCGCGCTTCATCAGCGTGAGCATGTGATCGGAAATATGCTGCAGCGGAATGTCGACATAGCGCGCCACCTTGGGGCATTCGGCAATGGTCTGGATGAGTTCGTCGCTCCAGTGTGCCGGATGGGTATAGAGCAGGCGAATCCAGAAATCGCCTTCGATTTCATTGAGCGCCCTCAGAAGCGAGGCCAGCGATTCGCCCTTGGAGGAATCGACCGGGCTGCGCGGATTCGGGCGCGCGTCCTCCCAGCGATCCATGCCAAAATAGGTCGTGTCCTGGGAGATGAGATTGATCTCTTTCACGCCGGATTTCACCAATTGCTCGGCCTCTTTCACCACCGACTCCAGCGTCCGCGAGCGATGCCGTCCCCGGATCTTGGGAATGATGCAGAAGGAACAGGGATGATTGCAGCCCTCGGCGATCTTGATGTAGGCCGAGTGCCCCGGCGTCAGCCGAAAACGCGGAGTGTCGTAGTCGGGAATGTACTGCGGCCCCTTGGTGACGAGGTTTTCCGCGTGAGGATCGGCATCTTTGTCGATCAGGCTCTGGATCAATGGCGCCACCGAAGTGATCTGGTCCAGCCCGATGAACGCGTCGACCTCTGGCATCAGGTCGGGCAGTTCTTTTGAAAAACGCTGCGACAGACAGCCGGCCACGATGATTTTCTGGCGTTGGCGACTGGATTCCCGGTCGTCGACCGCGCCGAGGATGGTATCGACGCTTTCCTTTTTCGCCTGATCGATGAACGAGCAGGTATTGATGATGAGCACGTCGGCGAGCTCGGGCTCCGGCGTCATCATCATGCCCGCCTGTTGGAGATGGCCGATCATGATCTCGGAGTCGATCAGGTTCTTGGCGCAACCGAGCGAGATCAGGCCGACTGTGGTTTTTCCGTCAACGGGCATGGCAAAAAGGAAGGTAGCAAAACTCGTAAAAGATTGAGCGGCTACCATCCGCCATCTCCGGCCTTCGGCAAGCGGAGTCAGCGGG
>JAGROX010000485.1:0-1178 GCA_020440025.1 Verrucomicrobiia bacterium | reverse complement strand
GGGATGTGTCGCCGCGACGTTGGTGGTTTCGCTGCGGTCGGTCGCCAGGTTGTAGAGTTCCAAAGGAGCGTCAGGATCTTTCCGCAAGTTCCGTTTCAACGCCTTCCAATCTCCCTCGCGAATCGCTATCTGGCCGCCGTAGCCACCGAAATCCCAGGCCAGATACTCGTGCGCCTTTTGTTCGGTGCCCAGGAGTGTCGGCAGGTAGCTGATGCCATCGTGCGCCTGGGTCAATTCCGCCCCGGCGACCTCTGCCAGCGTTGCCATCGCATCGTAGTGCGCGCTCGGATGATCACTCACCGTGCCCGGCGCGATTTTTCCCGGCCATCGGGCCAGCAGGGGCACCCGAATGCCGCCCTCATAGATCTCGCCTTTCAGGCCGCGCAGACCACCCACGCTGTCGAAAAACTCGAAGTCGACCTGCTCTTTCAAAAAGGTGGTCCCATTGTCCGAGGTGAAAATGACCAGCGTGTTTTCATCCAGCCCCAGCTCCTTCAGCAAATCCATCACCCGTCCCACCTGGCGATCCATGAAAGAAATCATCGACGCATACGCCGCCCGAGGTTTGGGGTGGGGGAGATAGCTTTTTCCCTCATAGGGCGTCTCCGTCCACTCGCCCTCGTAGGCGCTCAGTTCCGCATCCGGCACTTGCAGGGCCAGATGCGGCAGCACCGTCGGATAGTAGACAAAAAACGGTTCGTCCTTGTGTTGACGGACAAATTTCAGCAACTCGTCAGCGATCACCTGCGGCCCATACTGCTTGCCGGTCAGCCCGCGATCATTTCCCTCCAGAATGCGTTTCTCCGAGTCATCATTCAGATAAATCGGGAACAAATTGTGAGCGTGGCGCTGGCAGTTGTAGCCAAAAAACCGATCGAACCCCTGGTTCAGCGGATCGCCCTCCGATCCCGGCTCGCCCAGTCCCCACTTGCCAAAAGCGCCCGTGGCATAACCCTTCGCCTTCAGTACTTCAGCAATCGTCACCAGATCATCCTTCAGCGGCATCTGACCGCGGTAGCTGTCCCATTCCCCGATCTCCGCATTGTCGCGCACATAGGAATGACCGCCGTGGCGACCCGTCATCAGGCTGCATCGGGCCGGCGCACACACCGGAGCGCTCGTGTAGTGCTGAGTGAACCGCATCCCTTCCGCCGCGAACTGATCCAGGTTCGGCGTGC
>JAGROX010000484.1 GCA_020440025.1 Verrucomicrobiia bacterium | reverse complement strand
TCCAGCGCAACCGCGACGGGGTTGGATTCGACCACTCCCCACAGTGTTCCGTTGGAAGATGATGGGACGCCGCCAACGACTTGTGTCATCACATCTGCCGGGAGAGGGATATTCATGTTGAGGATCGTGCTCAGAACCAGTGAATCGCTGGCAGAGACTGATCGGGGAATGAGGGCCGATAGAACTTGAGAGGAGAGGGGAACGTGGGGTGCCAGATCCGTGGGCAAGGAATTGGGAAGACCTGGAGGGAGGGCGTTGATCATCGCCAGGAGAGTGGCATCGTTCGGTCCCGGATCATTGGTGGCGGGAGCATTGGTGGAGACAAATGAATCTGATCCCGGCAGTTCGAGGCCAGCTCCTGCGACGATATGCAAAAGGTAGTCATTGAATGCCAGCGATGGGTTGGCGACGAGTTCGCTGCGACCATCGAAATAGGCACCAGCTCCGATCCGTCCCGCTGTCGTTGGCGGTAGGGGTAAATTATCCGGAAGAATGGCTTCGTCAGAAGTGTTGAGAAACGTCAATTTTGGCCGGATCGGATTGGCCTGAATCATACGGTCCGCTTTGACTGAAGCAGTCGAGTAGGAAACTCCGGCAGTCGGGAGGGAACCTCCGGAAGAGGCGTAGTTGCTGTCCCAAAAGACCGCCCTTCCCTTCACTCGTAGATCTCCCGTAATCTGGATGCTTGGCAGTCCCAATTGCTTTTGAGGTTCCACTACCAGAAGATCACCAGCGAGGGCAGGAGGAAACGATTTTGCCTGAAACTGATACGGGATTTTCGTTTCGCCGTCGCTGATCGAACTCGTAACATCCAGCGAAAAGGCGTTGGGGCTGACGGCGCCGGATTTGTTCGTTCGCAAGCTGCTTGAATATCCAAGGGGAGAGGAACCGGCTGCCTCATAGCCCTCGATGACGATGTCTCCCCGGTTGTCGGAAATCGTCGCGGTATTTCCAATCGTTGAGGCGTCGGTCGTGGCCGCGGTTCGATAGAGCATGAGTTCTTTGGCGAGGACCCTGCCATTCTCCACTCTGGTGCGGCGGGTGATGGCAGTCTCTCTCTCGAGAGATTCTTGAGATTTCGCATGAATCAGTGAGAAGAATGCAGCGGCTCCGATCGTTCCTATGCCTGCAAGAACCATGCAGATGATGAGAATGCTTCCTCGCTGTTTGGCGCGAGATCGGGATTGGAGAGAGGGATTCATGACAGCGTGAACTTTCGAGAAAACTAGAGAGAGGGGAACATCGGGACCGTAAGCATGAAACCGGTCTTGCCAGCATGCTGAGCATAGTCCTGACGCGGATCCGTTGTATCAGTCGGAATGGCTACCGTGGGGGTGCCAAGTGGATTGATGGATGGGTCAGGCAGCCAGATCAGGTAGAAGGGACCACTGCGGCCCAATTTGTAGCGATCAATGGCGTCTCCCTCCGTTTTTGCGAGCCGGGATCGTGATTCGAATGCTGCCATGGAGGGGATCAGTGGAGCCTCCCCTTTGTCATCGTAAAAGATGTCATAGTAGTGGGTGAGGGTGCCATTTTTGTAGCGTCTCACCGAAGCGTAGATACCTGCGGGCGAGGTGGAGGTGACGAAGTCAATTTCGTAAACCGCCACCACCTTCAAGTAATCCGCCTGATCGGTCGGGCCCGTGAGAAAGATGGTGGTGTTGGGCGCAGTGGCAGGCGGTACGTTCCGATAGGCGGTAAAGATCGCCGCAGAGGTCGGTTCGGTCGTCGCCAGGAAATTGCGGAAGGCTTCGGGGGTGTCGAGAACGGGTTTGCTGGCAGCCGGGTCCGAATAGGGCCATTCCAGCCACTCTGGTCGAACGGTATTGAGTCCTGCGCGAGCCAAACAGTAGACTCCCTCGGATAAACTGACGTCATCGTAGAACTGATCCCTCATCTCGTGCACGAGTCCCAGCCGACCGAGGTTTGGGGCGGCAGAAGTGTTCACCGAGGACTTCGAGAGACTGTAGAAGTTCTCACAGGTTGCCGTTCCCAACTCGATGCTGTGAACCGTTGAAAAATTCTTCGCGTTTTGAGTGATGGCGGCCAGAACCATGGCCGCCGTGCCGATGAACATCGCGGAGAGCGACATGGCCACCAACATCTCCACGAAAGTGAATCCGCCGGATACCTGATGTCGTGGCAGGAAGCGACTTTGAAAAGGAAATGGAGGTTTCATGGCTTCGAAGATCGGAGAGAAGAATTACTGTCCGACCGAGAAGGCTTCGGCGGAGATGTCGTTGGGCAGCTGATCGACCGCGATTTGATCGGCGGTGGGGGCTTCATCGTCATCCGGGCGCATAAAGCCAAACTTGGGCTCGGTCGATCCCTCGCCTGTCTGAGCCGATTGTCCCTTGAGGACATACCTGACTCTTGGCGTGAGATCATAGGTCATGCTGAGGCGTTTTCCGGTAAGCTTGCCTGTCTCCATATCGATCCAAGCCAGCTCGATCGTGTCCTGGGTGATCGCTTCGACGATCAGGTTCTCCGTCTGATTTTCGATCACTTGATCGACCATCTTGCCCCGTTCGAAAATGATCTCACCAGCCAGCACCCTCAGGCCCTTGGGTCCGTAGCTGCGACCCGTGATCGGAAGGCTGTTGAGGATATCTCTGATGAGATCGGCCTCAGTCTCCTGATTCACATCCTCCGTGATCAGATCGACGTCTGGGTTTCTACGGGCAAAAGGATTGCGCTCATTTCCTTTCAGCAGAAGGGGACGCTTGTCGGTTGGCATGATGGAGATCACCCGGTTCCGGGCTACCGGCTTGGCCGGTGCGACGGGGACCGTGCCAGCAGCAGCCGTTCCGACCGGGATCTGTTCTTGAGCGAGAGAATGGCTCTGCAGAAAGACCAGACAGGCGAGTGTTGCGGTGACCTTCAAAATTGGAATCGGGAAGTGGTTGATCGCTTTCATGATTCGATGTCGCTATTTGCTGCTTCGGCGAGAGAGGCATCCATGATGGGCATCTCGAGCTTGATCTTCATGTGAATGTTGTTGGCCCGGTCGCCACGGATGATGTTGCAACTGGTGATGCGGCAGCTCGGTACTTTCTCCTCAAGAGTGCCAAGCCAGTTGAGGGTCTTGGCGTAGTCGTCCTCAAAGTCGAGTTCACCTTCCAAAACCCCGGTGAGGGCTCCACGGTCTTCTGCTTGGAACTCTTTCAGTTGAAAGCGTTGGGAAAGGAGGAAGACATCGCCTTCACGCACGGCGTCGACGATTCTCTGCTCACCTTCCTGAGGATTGCTGACGGAGGCGAAATGAGGCAGCCATTCCTTGAACCCGTTGCGGAGATCAAAGGTTTCCCGCTCCAGAGCAATGAGATTGGTCTCCGCCACGCTGCGCTGAAGCTCAGCATTCTCGGCCTCCATTTGAGCGGTGTCTGCCGCATTCTTGGCATTGGCGGTGCGGGATCGCATTTCCTGCGTCCCGTAGACGATGCCTGCGATCACGACCATGAGGAAGACGCAGGCCATTTTGTGATTGTTCATGACGAATAGAATTGGGTTGAAACGATCGTAGTGCGCGCGGATCTGATTCAGGGCTTGCCTTTGTTCCAGATCAGAGTGGCTTGGAAGTCGAGCGCGTTGTCGGCTTTCACCTGTTGGGCGGAGTAAGTTTGGTAGTCGATCGCACCAAGGGCATCGAGAGTGCTCTCCAATTGCTCGCTGCCCGCGTTATTGATCTTGAGAGTCATGAAAAGATGAGCTGGCATCTGTGGATTCCTCTGCATATCCAGCTCCGCGATGGTCGCGTTGGCGCTCATGCTGCGAGTGATCGTGGCGCTGATGGGCTGAACCGGGCGGGAGCCCTCAACCCAGTCGGCGATGCGCTCCGAGGCCCGAGT
>JAGROX010000483.1 GCA_020440025.1 Verrucomicrobiia bacterium | reverse complement strand
GGTTTCAGTCGTCGAAACCACAGCCAGAACAGCGCACAAATCAGCAGGGTGGTGGCAATGACCGAGCCCTTCATGTCGCGTTCCATCGCGGTGGAAATCTCGGCGACAAAAGCTGGCTCGCCCGTCAGCGATACGGTCACCGATGAGTCTTCGGAGGACCTTTCCACCTGCCAGGACGAGATTTCGGCGCGGACCGCATTGAGCCAGGCGGCGATTTCTCGGTAGTTGGCAAATTCCCGGGCCGGTGCTTCCAAATAGATCACCCGGAACTGGCCATCGCTGGAGGTGAACATTTGCTCATCCGCGCCCACGCTTTCTCGCAATCCGCCGGGCAGGGCCGTGAATCCGAGCGGATCATAGCTGCGGAGCAAAGTCGATTCATCGAGAAAGCCCGAGGTCAGGTCATCGAGGACCGTGGCGAGTGTTTCCGGAGATTGCTCAGGAGCGAGACTCTTGGCGAGAGCATCGAGGGATTCCGGAGGCCCGTTGAGCCACAACCAGGCGAGCAGTTCCGCCCCGAGTTGAGGTTGTTCCTCGAACGGTAAATGCCAGATCACCGTTAGGGCGAGATCATCGCGTCTCGCTAGTCGATCCGCCAGGGAGTGCGCCGCCGCTGCGACCGAATCCCGATCGTTGCCTTCGATTGTGAGGATGAGTTCGTCCTCCCGGCTGAAATGCTGATACAGTTGGCGAATGCCGACCGCCTCCGGCATATCGGAAGGCAGTAATTCTGTAATCTCGACGTTGAAGGTGAGCCGCGACAGGCCGATAATGGACAGAGCCAGCCAAATAAGGAACAGAATGGTCGCGCGCATACCCGTGGAAGGATAGGCGTCTATCCTGATGTTTGCTTTGGTAAAGTCAAAGGACCGATTGACACTAAAGGTTCATCATCCCTAAATAGCGATATGGAAACCATCGTTGCGGTGCCAGAAATCCGGCTGCTTTTCGGTCGGAAGGGCACCACCTGCCAACGTCACGGTGCAGAAGCACTGTTGGACCTCGCCGTGCCCGTGCTCTGCGGACCGGATGAAGAGTTGTTCGTGACCGGGCAGGAAACCGATACGCTGGAAGTGACGGGACCTTTTCAGGTGTTGCGAAGCGCCGACGGTGAAATCAGGGCCGGTGTCGCGGCGCTGCCCTGCCACGGGTTGGGCGAGTCGGTCGCCTACGAACTTTATCATCACTTGCTCGAAATTACGGCGGGCCAATCTCTCTATCGCGTCTGGAATTTCGTGCCGGGGATCAATGCGGAGACCAACGGTCTGGAGCATTATCGATCTTTTAACATTGGGCGTTGTCGGGCTTTTCGGGAGCGATTTGGAGAAAGCGGGATCGAACCCCATCTCCCTGCCGCCTCTGCCGTGGGCATCGACGATCCCCATCTCGTGGTCGTGTTTTTGACCGGACGCGCTCCGGTGAGCTATTTCGAGAACCCCCTGCAGGTTCCCGCCTATCGCTATCCTGAACAATACGGCCCCTGTTCCCCGAGTTTTGCCCGTGGGGCCGTCGTGGATCATGGTCCCTTCGGCGGCCGCGTCGGCTACCTGTCCGGTACAGCCAGCATCTGTGGTCACGAGACAGTGGGCGAAGGCGACGTCGTCAAGCAATTGGAGATGACGATGGCGAATATTCGTCTCATGATGGAGAAA
>JAGROX010000482.1:969-1731 GCA_020440025.1 Verrucomicrobiia bacterium | reverse complement strand
CCGATCAGCGTGCCAAAATTGATCTGGTGCTTTCGCTGGTGGGGACGGTGCAGGGGTCAGTGGTGGCCGATTATTTTGCCAATGCGCCTCGATTGGTGCCGATTTCGGCCCGCTTGTCCCTGAGAGTAAAGGGTGCCGGAGATCAGATCGACATGCTGAAGACGGTGGGGCGTTCTCCATGGCGACCAGAGGATGCCCGCCGGATGGGAGAAGCGTTTCCGAATCTTACTTGGGTCAGTCTGGCAATGGTTCCCGATGGTGCGGACGGTGAGATCGCCGAGAAACTCTGGTCACCTTTCATCCGCTGGCGGATTGCGTGCAACTCGCCCTACTATAGTCCTGCCGACGGATTGGTGGAGACGGCCGCAACGGTGTTGCCAGATGAGGTGGTGCTACCCGAGTGGATTGTCCGGGCTTATGGCTCGCACTCCATGCCGAACGGTCATTACATTGACGGTAGTCGGGTGGCTCCGCAGACGACGGTGCCCGGTGATGAAGAATTGAAGCCAATCAGCGGCGGGGAAGTGATGAATGCCTACCTGCGCGCTCTGCCGCGATCGCTTTTGCACTATCCGCACTGAGTGATGAGGAAAAGGAATCGCCGAATCTGCTGACGATGATGCTACGCCTCAGCCAGAGCGAGTTCGTTGCCGCCAGAGATGCCTATGATCGGGTCGTGATTCAGACGCCCGGCATCTCGCAGTTTTGCTCGTCATCGACTTGGGCTCTGGCGGCGAGGACTCATTTGCTTGGACTCGGTGA
>JAGROX010000482.1:0-877 GCA_020440025.1 Verrucomicrobiia bacterium | reverse complement strand
GAGTCGGCAGATCATTGGTTTCTTTTCGGGCGCTCGCCTTGGGGGTATTGGCAGCCTTTTGAATCAGCTTGGATGTTTGCCTGTCCGATGATCGGCCCCGATCCGGCGGAATCGTTCGAGCGGCTTCGACAAGTGGTCGCGAGCGATCCCGAGCGAACTCCGGGATTCGCCATCGGGGGGATCCCGGCGGACGGAGAGCTGCATCGGGTATTGAGAGAGGCTGCCGAGAGTCGAAGCGTGCGTCAGTATCGGGAATATCCCGCGACCGATTGCCTCTCGATCGACTTGGGAGATGGGTGGGAGCCGTGGTTGAGCCGACGATCAAAAAAATTTCGTCGATCCCTCCAGAGTTCCGAGCGCCGTTGTCACGGGGCGGGGCTCGAGATGGAATTCATCGAGGGAAAGGATGCCGATGACGCCGTGTTTGAGCGGCTGCTCGCCCTGCAACCTCTCACCGACAAGTGGGCCACCGGGACCGACATCTTTCAGGTGGAGCGCTACCGACATTTTTATCGGCAGATTTTTCAGGATCTTCGCGACGCCGGACGCCTGCGGCTTTTCTTCGCCACTCGAGACGGGGAGGATGTTGCCTACATTTTCGGGGCCGTCTTTGGCGAGGAATATCGAGGCCTACAAATGAGCTACGCGTCCGAGTTTGCCGGACTTGGAGTTGGCAACTGGCTCCAGATGGAAAATCTTCGCCGTCGGGCTGATGAAGGGGTGATCCGCTACGATCTCGGGATGGAGGCCGAATACAAGCTTCGCTGGGCCGACGAACGTCACGCCAAGCTTTTGGCCTTTCTGGTGCCGTGAGGAGGGGAGAGATGGGCCGATGCGGTTCCGGTTTATTCGCTTGAACCCCTCACCAAGGAGGCGA
>JAGROX010000129.1 GCA_020440025.1 Verrucomicrobiia bacterium | reverse complement strand
TAGATCGTCTCGCTGATGTCCTCGGCCTTCGCGCGTTGTCCACTCCGGGCGACGACCGAAGCCGTCGTCACCAGTGTCGCCTGCCCCCTTTCCACCATTCCTTGAACGCTTTCCCAGATGGAAACATGATCATCGAGCGGACCGCAGAGTTGCTGGACTTTCAGCGCCGCCAATGCCGGCATCTGGTAGATCTCCGCCCGGATGTTCAACTGGCGCTGAGAATAGCCTTCCAGAGCCGTCAGATAGGCCTCGATGGCTTCCGCCACTCCCGGTTGATGCCGAATCTCCAGCTTGCCGGTCTTGGAATCCAGGCGGGCGTAAGTTCCTTCCGGAAAGGTGATTCCAAGCTCCTTGCTGATGTAGGCCTGAAAATCTCCGGCAGGTGGCGGACTCCCACTGTCATCAGGAGCGGCAAATGGATCGCTGGCACCGGCACCCGCGTCCGACGGATTCATCAATCCACTCAGAAAACTGGGAGCCACCCGATAAGCCTTCGTCCCGGGCTCCCCCGACGGCACCGCCGCTTCCTGAGCGATGGAACCCACGAGGCTGCCGCTCCAGAAAATGAAGAGAAGAATGGGCGAGATGAAATTTGGTCTCATGGGAATCAATCAATGGGGTTTGCTGGTGGTTTGTATGTCCACTTTCAGAAAAGCGACTTGCATGACATCGCGAGTTTCAAACTCCAGCTTTCCTGTCGGTCGCCAGGCACCGATCAGCTTCACTTCACCGTCCATCAGTGTGAGCTGAGTCGTGATCTTCTTGGCGTGAAAGACAGGAGTCAACACATCGAAGGCCTTTTCCGTTCCGGGAACCGCCATGTTCACCGTTTCCTTCGTAGGAGGTGACGTGTGGTATTCGAGGGACAAATTGATATCGATGGTCTCTCCATCTCCCCCAATGACTGGCTCCACTTCAAGCGCGGTGCCGACATTTTGGGTCGAGAAATCGGGGATGACGCTTTTCGACTCCTCGGCGTTCTGCTGATCAAAGTCCTCAGCATAGATCACCTCAAAGGTATCCTGCACCCCGGCGCGTCGGCCGCTTCGTGACAAGACCGTTGCGGAGGTTATGAAGGTTGCCGTGCCTTCTTTGACTCTTCGAAGCGTCTCCTCCCATTCCCTGGAATTGTCAGACTGATCTTCGGCACTTTGTTGCAACTTGAGCGCCGAGGCAGAAGGGAACTCGTAGATCTCGATCCGGGAGTTGATGGCCTTGGTCCCTGAAGGATACCTGACAGAAAGTACGGCCTCGACCAAGCTCATCTGCTCGCGCGTCTGCCTGACGGTGATCTCATTTGATTGAGGGTTATAAGTAGCCGATGACCCCTCGCCAAACTCAATGCCATAGGACTCCAAGATTTCTCTTGCGCTCTTTCTCGTGATCAAACCAGAAGGAATGGGAAAGATTCGAGTGATCAATTCGCTCGGATTCTCTTCCGTTTCCTCTTTTTCGTTATCACTAAGTTTACCCGAGTCTCTCGCGACTTCCCTCTTCGGAAGCTCCGGCAACCCAAACTCATCCAGCCCGTCTCCTTGCTCTTCCCGCAACTCAGTCGACTCGGTTGGCCCTTTTTCGCATCCCGCGAAAGACGCCAACAGTCCCGCCATCAGGAGCGTCACTGACATCAATCGGCCAAGGCTGTGAGTTCTACCGCTTTTCACCATCAACAGGGTAGCCAACCTCATTCGGTTCGGGAAGCGCGAAATCGAGAGGGATCAAAAACTGTCGACGCCGTTTTCTTTTGACCCTCTGCGAGGTTGGCGAGACCGTGGCCTCCGGTGCCGTGCACGTCGTATTTCTCCCCATGACTCCGTCCTCCTCCCCCTCCCCCATCACCTCTCTCTGCGTCTTCTGCGGCTCTCGTCAGGGAAAATCTCCCGCTTTCGCCGAGGCGGCGATGCACGTGGGGCGAACTCTCGCGGAGCGCGGCATTCGCCTGGTCTATGGAGGCGGCAGCGTGGGGCTGATGGGCATCCTCGCCGATGCCTGCCTCGAGGCTGGCGGTGAGGTCACCGGAGTGATCACCCGTCACCTGATGAATCGCGAAGTCGGTCACGCGGGTGTCACCGATCTGATCCTGGTCGACACCATGCTGGAGAGGAAATCCCGGATGGCCGAACACTCCGATGCTTTTGTCTCGCTACCGGGCGGTATCGGGACGCTGGACGAACTTTTCGAGATGCTGACCTGGACGCAATTGCATCTCCACAGCAAGCCCAACGGGCTTCTCAACATCAACGGCTACTACGACCCCATGCTGACCTTTCTACGAGACAGCGTCCACGGCCAGGGTTTCGCCGATGCCGAGCATCTGGAAAATCTCATCGTCTCCGATCGATTCGAAAATCTGCTCGATGGCATGGCTATCCTGGTTCATTAAGGCGCGCCGAAAACATCCTTCAGCAGCTTCTTGAGCGCTTCCCAGGATTTCGCATCAGCCTCGGCGTTGTAGGCGAGATTGATGCCAAACTTTTCCCCCAGCGCCGTGGCACCGGGATTGCTGAAACCGTGAACGGCTCCCGGATAGGACTCGAACTGATAATCCACCCCCGCATCATTCATTTCACGTTGGAAGGCATCGATCTGCTCCTGTGGAATGAAGGAATCGTCGGCACCGTGACAGACCAAAACCCGCGCCTTGACCTTGCCCTCCTCCGCTGAGGTCTGGGGCGCCAGGGTGCCATGAAAGCTGGCCACCGCATCGAGATCTTTCCCGACACGAGCCATGTGCAAGGCGATGGCACCGCCGAAACAATAGCCAATCGCCGCCGTCTTCTTCCCATCCGCTTGAGGCTGCTCCGTCAGAAACTTCAGGGCCGCGTCGAACCGCGCTTCGCCGGTCTCAATGTTTTTCATCACCTCTCCGGCAAATGCCCCGGCATCTTTCGGATGATCAGCGGTCTTTCCATCGCCATACATGTCCACTGCCAAGGCCACGTAGCCCAGCTCCGCCAACATCTCGGCTCGCTTGCGGGCGTAGTCATTGTGTCCCCACCACTCGTGAACCACCAGCACCGCAGGACGCTTGCCTTCGATGGCTGAATCAAACGCGAGATACCCTTTCAAAGTGGTTTCACCGTCGGAATAGCTCACCTCCTTGCCGATTACCTCCGCCTGAAGCGGAACCATCGCCGTGCCAAGGGCACTGCCTGAGACCAAGGTGACCAGTGCCGCCATGCGAAATCGAGAGGGAATCATCTTCATTCCCAAAGTCTACCGGATCTGCCCGCTTTCTCCAGTCTCGGGTTTTTCACGAATAACTCTTCCAACAAAAACCTCCGTAAAAATCGTAATCAAAACCTTGCATTATTATTTTAGAGATCTTAATATTCCGTAATCCTCAACATTCCACACCGCCTGCGCCGGTCCTCCTACTCATGAACATGCTTTCTTTGACCCTCCGGTTCGCTCTGCTTCCTGCGGTCGCGCTTCTTGCCGTTTCTTGTAAAAACAAGGACGCCAACGTCAATCCTTACGCATCGGATTCTCCCTACTACGGGCCTTCGAGCGGCACCGGTTCCACCTACGGCAGCGGTGGCGGCGAATATCCGGACGTGCAACCGACCGCTCCTCCGGCTCCCTCCTATGACTCGGGCTACACTGCGCCTCCCCCGGCTCCGAGCTACAGTGGTGGCGCGGCTCCTGCCGCCTCGGGCGGTGGCGGTTCCAGCCACACGGTGGTTGCTGGCGACACCTTGTTCAGTCTTTCCCGCCGCTATGGCACCACGGTCAGCGCCATCAAGAGCGCCAACGGACTCACCTCCGACCTCATCCGACTCGGTCAGACGCTGACCATTCCCTGATTCGATTTTCTAGCGACCCGTCGATCACCCCTGTCACGTCTCCCCGGTCGTGGCAGGGGTTCTTTTTTTGCCCGCCTCACCAAGTTCCGCAGGGAAACTTCGCTCAGTCCGCAATGACAACCGGCTGAGGAATCACCCGATACCGCGCTTCGAGGTCGCTCAACGCTCCCAGCACTTGGGATTCGTCCATTTCGTGAACTTCTAGCTTCTGCCCAATCTCGGGAATCAGGGTAATGGTCAACTGACCGCCGAGATGCTCGCGAAATTCCTCCAGTCCGGCCAATACCACCGGCTTGCCGCTGACGGCATCGTCCTGATCGAGAAAATCTGACCAAAGCTGAAAACCGACCGCTTCAATCAGCTTCAGAATGCGGTCGCCCGTCCGCTGATCGAGCAGACCGATTCGCACCGAGTAGAGCAGATCTACCGCCATGCCAATGGCGACGGCTTCTCCGTGGGTCACGGAAAAACTCGAGAGTTGCTCCAGTTTGTGCGCCACCCAATGCCCGAAATCGAGGGGACGAGCAGAGCCATACTCGAAGGGATCCCCCGAGGTGGCGATGTGATCGACGTGCAATTCCGCACTGCGCCGAATGGCACGCTCGACTGGTTCCAGTTCCAATCGTCCCAGTGCCTCTGACTTCGCCTCGAGATACTCGAAAAACGGTCGATCTCGGATCAGGGAAACTTTGATCGCTTCGATGATGCCATCGCGGCGTGCGCGCTCGGGAAGCGATTTCAAAAAATCGAGGTCGTTCACCACCGCAAACGGAACGGTGAAGGTGCCAACCCAGTTCTTTTTTCCAAAGTAGTTCACGCCGTTCTTCACCCCGACGCCACCGTCGCCCTGGCTGAGCGTAGTCGTGGGCATGCGGATCAGGCGAATCCCCCGATGCGCCGTCGCCGCAGCAAAACCGGCCATGTCGATGAAGGCTCCGCCACCGATGGCGATGACGAAGGAATGCCGACAGACTTTGTGAAACTCGATGGCTTGCCAGATTTTCTCGATCAGCGACCAGTCATTCTTGCAGGCCTCCCCCCCGGTCATGACCATGGGCGGAGACACCAACTCCACTGCATCGCAGTGACCGTCAAAATAATCCGAGATGCGCGATTCCAGATTCGGGTTTCCTGCGAGCAGTCCATTCTCCACCAGCACCAGCACCCGGGCGCGTCCGTCGAGTTCCGCCGCCTCGGCGATGAGATCGCGGAGCGCGAGGTTGCCAGCATCGAAGGCACCGTGCGTGAACACAATGCGATGCTCAAAAGTCAGGGGGATGGATCGCTGAATCATGAAATGGGGGCTATTGATAGCATCCTGCCCCGAAAAGGGAAGCGCAAGGGGGCGTCATTGCGGGCAGGAAACGAGTAAGTTCCCCGCTTCAGGTCGCCGGAATGTGGCGCTGAAAGAGTCGCGTGACCGGAAGTAACAGGATGGCGAGAAGGGCCGCTCCCGTGGCATCTGTCAGGAAAAGGAAGGAGGCGTCCATGAGCACCATCCCCGCGATCAACGCCCCCACCATCGGTCCGATGGCGCCCGTTTTCCGCTTTTTCACCAGGGCTCGCGCGACCCAGGCCCCCAGCGGAACCATGCTCACCAGCGCAATAAATTTGGTGAAAAGATCCGGCGGCATCGCCAACCACACCGCCAGAAAGGGAACAAACAGCAGGGCTTCCACCGGTGAGAAAACGCTGCCCTTTCCTTCCGTGACCTTTCTCTCCGACCGGGCCACCACGGTGATGCCGACCACGTAGATCATCGATCCGATCGCCCACCACCAGCCCAGCTTCTCGGGATTCACCGCGCTGCCCGCCAGCAAATAGACGAGCCCGCGACACGCTCCCATGGCGAGAACGGCGAACGCGGTTTTCTTGTGAATGGCGTCGTAGAGCAATATCGCGCCCATCAACGCCACCGCCCAGAACCACTCCACACTCGTGGTCGACAGGAGCAGCACGACTCCAGCCACCATCTGGCCAATGCCGATCATCCACACGCGGCCCGCCGAAATCGCCCCGCTCGGGATCGGTCGCTCCGGTGCGTGTTGGCGATCCCAACCCGCGTCGAAGGCATCGTTCAGGGTCATCCCCGCAATGTAGAGCAGGCTCACCGCGATCTCGATCCACAGCAGTTCCCACGACCATTCGCCGCCGGAGAAAAACCAGCCCGCGAGAACGTTGGTCCAGACGGTTGGCAGATTCGAAACCCGACCGAGAATGAGAAGTGTGCGCAGCATCAGCGTCCGTTTGGGGAAATCACTTCAGGCCCACGCGATCGAATTCGTCGAGGCACCACGCGTATTCCTTCACCAGTTGCTCCACCACGTCAGTCGAACGCATTTCCGCCGGGAGCACCTCCCAGGTGTAGGTCTCCATTTCGAAATGATCGCACCATCCGGGATCCGCCCCGAGGAGATCGAGAACCCCACTGACATGATCCCGGGTGTCGGCAAAAAACGCCGTCTCGGGCTGAGCATGAATCGGCACGTGGAAATGCACCCGCCACTCGTCGCCCACGGCTTCGCCGCTTTTCTCCGCCCAATCGAGCGCATCCGGCAAATCGCGGAAACGATGCGCCACTTCCGCCCCGTTTCGCACCACTACCTGATGCAAATAAACCTCATCCTCAAACGCCCGAAGACGATCCCGAGTCGCTACCGCCGGCGTCAGTTTCAGGGCGCTGCTCAGGTGAATTTTGCTCACCCGAATCCCCGCGTCTCGAAGTCGACCGATGGCTTCGGCGGGCTCCTCGTATTCGATGGCGAGATGACAGGTATCGTAGTTCACCCCGAGATTCCGCATCACTCGCGAGCGCGCGTCCCCATCGAGTCCGTCCGTGAGCCGATCAAAAAAACTGACCGTCTCCGGTGTCGTTTCGAACCAGCCCAGCGGCTCGGGTTCCAGCCCGAGGTGGAGATCCCGCCCCGTTTTTTCGCGCAAGCGATCCAGATGATCCGAGCAAGCCCGCAGATTCGCACAGATCGCGGCGCCTTGGGCGGCATCGTCAGTGATGAATTCTTTGAAGGAACCCGGCAGGGTGCTGACACTGCCGCTCATTCCTGCCGGTGCGATCTCGCACAGCAAATCGAAAAGCAGATTCGTGTATTCAAGGCGTTTGCTCGAAGTCCAGTCCGGCGCATAAACCTGCTCCTTCACCCGGGTATTGTGAAATTTTCCGTAGGGAAACCCGTTGATGGTGAACACATAGCATCCATTCACGTCAAGCCAGCGCCGAAAGGCATCGAGTTTTCCGCGATCTGCTGCCAGTTCCGCCGCCGCGTCGGCGCTGAGTCGCAGACCGATGCCGTAGGGTTCGTCCGAGGGACAGACCCGCGACCTGACCCGGAGCGTGTATTGATCCAGACCCGCAAAGGTCTCGTCCCAAGTCTCGCCGCGATGGATATTGGTGCAGTATCCGAGATGAATGCCGTGCTGAAGCTGCATAGATAGGGACAGTTCCTAAACGCTCTCATCGCCCGGTGCAACGCTCACCTTTGAGGCCACAGAGTGACTTCGGAAGAGAATCGCCCCGACTCAACCCTGTTAAATCGGCGACCCAACCCTGTTGACTCCGACCCCAAAACTCGCTGAAATCCCACTCATCTCATGAAACATCTTCTTTATCTTTCCCTGCTTCTGGTTGCCATCGAGACTTCGGCCGCCGAACCGCTCCGCATTCACTGGATCGATGTCGAGGGCGGCGCGGCCACGCTCATCATCACACCATCGGGTGAGTCGGTGCTCTTCGATACTGGCATGCCCGGCTTGCGCGACCCAGTACGAATTCATCGCCATTGCCGAGACATCGCAGGAATCACCAAGATCGATCATCTCGTCATCACCCACTTCGATCTCGATCACTACGGTGGTGCTGCCGACCTGGCCAAGTTGATTCCCATCGGCATCGTCTACGATCACGGCGTCCGGCCTCAGGATGTCGAGCGTGTCGGCGAGGATTACCTCGGCTTTCCCTGTGATCGGCGACTGGTCCTGACTCCCGGAGATCAGATTCCGCTGAAACAGGCCGAAGGCGCCGCCGAGCTTCGCATCGATGTCCTCGCAGCCCTTCAGCACTTTATCGAACCAACTGATCAGCATCCCGAGAACCCGCGGCCAGACTACGCGACGGATCAGGACAAGGACCGCTCCCACAATGCCAACTCCATCACGACTCTGCTTCATTTCGGCGACTTCGATTTCTTCAACGGGGCCGACCTGACGTGGAATCTGGAGGAGAAACTGGTGGTTCCGCGCAATCTCATTGGAGAGGTCGATGTCTATCAGACCGATCATCATGGACTGGACAAATCCAACAACCCCGTGCTGATCAAAAGTATCAAGCCCCGGGTCGCGGTGATGAACAACGGGCATACCAAGGGTTGCGGGCCACTTACCTTTGCGGCCCTGACTTCGACGCCATCCATCGAGGCCATCTTTCAGGTGCACAAAAATCTGCGTCCCGATGGCGAAACCAACAACACGACCGTCGAGAGAATCGCCAACACCACCGAAAGTGAGAACTGTACCGCTCACCCCATCCTGCTCGAAGTCGCGCCGGATGGATCTTCCTACACGGTGAAGATTCCCTCCACCGGTCACGAGTCGACTTTCCAATCAAAGTAAGATTGTCACAACGGGGTGAAGAACCGAACGCAATCGCGTCATGCGAATCTTGCGTTTGAGTTGGCAAAATCTGCGCAGTCAAACCGTCGCGTTGGGTGGTCAGTGGTTTCAGCCTCTGATCCCCTCGCATGAAAACTCGACTCTTCACTTCCCTCCTCCTCACGGGACTCGCCGCGTCCTCGATCGCTCTCGCCGCCGACAAAGCGGCGCCGACGCCAGCCCCCGCCGGCAAGCTGCTCGCCAAGGTTGAGCCTCAGAAGCCGAAGACTGCCAAGAAGGCGGCACCGAAAGCCCAGCCCGCCCCGGCGAAGAAGGAAGTCGCCAAACCCGCGCCAGCAACCGTGGCGGCCAAGCAGCCGGAGAAACCGGCCAAACCCCGGCCCCAGGTCGGTACCCCGGATCAGATCGATGCGATTCTGGCCAAGGCGTGGAAAGAAGCAGGCCTGAAACCAAACGCTCCCGCCAGTGACGAGGTCTTTCTCCGCCGGGTTTATCTCGATGTCATCGGGCGGGTGCCGACTCTCGAAGAAGCCACTCATTTCCTGAACTCGGACGACCCGAAACGACGCGCCCGCCTCATCGACGAACTCCTCGCCAGCGAAGGCTATGTCAATCATTTCTACCATCTCTGGGCCGATATCCTGCGGATCAATACCAACGCACCCGCCCAACAGAACATCACCCCGTTCTACATCGACTGGGTGCGCGAGGCCCTGCGGAGCAACCTCCCCTACGACAAGTTCGCCCATGAGCTGATCACTGCCCGTGGTCAGGCTTGGGAGAATGGAGCCGTCGGCTACTACATCCGCGACCGTGGCATGCCGCTCGATCACATGGCCAACACGGTCCGCATCTTTCTCGGCACTCGATTGGAATGCGCCCAGTGCCACGACCATCCCTTCGACACCTGGACTCAGATGGATTTCTTTCACATGGCGGCGTTCACCTATGGCGTGAATCCGAATGGCTCAAACTACGGCGCGGTCTCCGGTGCTCAACAGATGGTGAAAAAAGCGGCGGACATGGCGGACACCGAGAAAAAGGATCTCAGCGCGGCGATGACGGAGATCACCCGCGTCGTTCGCAACAACTACTTGGTGAGCGACGGCAAGGCGCTGCCGAAACTCCCCCACGATTACAAATACGACAACGCCAAGCCCAACGAGATCGTTCAACCGCGGACGATGTTTGGCGAGGACCCCGCCATCCTCAAACCGGAGGAACGGGTCAAGGTCTACGCCAATTGGTTGACCTCGGAAGAGAATCCCCTGTTCACCACCGTCATCGCCAATCGACTCTGGAAAACGATGATGGGAGCCGGACTCTATGAACCGGTCGATGAATTTTCCGAGAACTCCGAGCCGAGTCATCCCGAGCTAATGGATTTCCTCCAACAGCAGATGATCGCCTGCGAGTATGACATGAAGGCCTATCTGCGCCTGATCTTGAACTCTCAGGTCTACCAGCGGGAAGCCACCGCCCACGATCTCGCCGCCGGCGAGCCCTACACCTTCGTCGGCCCGGTTCTTAGGCGCATGTCAGCCGAGCAGATCTGGGATTCCATGGTCGCTCTGGTGAATCCGACGCCTGAGATGGACGACTGGAAGCGCGATCAACAATTCCAACTGCGGATGGCTGAGCAGGAAGCAATGCAGAAAGTCCTCGTCGCAAGCGATGAGAAGGACTTGGTCGAGGCCGCCCGCCTGGTCGCCCAGAAGCAGAAGGAGCTGCAAAAGGAAGAAGAGACACTCCGCGATCAGATCGCCGCTGCCGAAAAGGCGGGAGACAAGGCAAAGACCGCTGAACTTCGTCGCGAGGTGAACCTGATGCGTACGAAGCTGCGTGAAGTGGTGATGGACGCCGTCTACCACCCCGCGATGAGCAAAACCAAGGTGGAGGAAGTGGCGATGAGTCTGCCCAACGGGGAAGCCATCGAGATCAGTCCCATGATGATGGACGGCGACGGCAACAGCTCCGCCGAATTGCGCAAACTCCAGGCCGAAGCCGAAAAGGCCATGATCGAAGAGGAGATGAAAAGCATGGGCATGGAAGATCCCAAACTGAAAAGCCAATATGCCAGCTTCCGGAAAAGTTCCATGAGCACCATGCTCCGCGCCGCTCACATCTCATCGCCCGCGCCTCTCGGTCACTTCCTGCGCGAGTTCGGGCAATCGGACCGCGATACCATTGAAAACGCCAATCAGGATGCCTCGGTGCCCCAGGCCCTGTCGCTACTGAACGGCAGCACTTTCAATCAGGTGGTGCATCCCCAGTCCGTCCTCAGTCGACACCTCGCCGAGGCCAAGACGCCCGAGGAAAAACTCGACGCGATTTTCCTCAGTATTCTCACCCGCAAACCATCGGACAAAGAGAAACAACTCGTTCTCGCCCACGCGAAGGATCGAGGCAACAACCTCTACACGGACACCACTTTCGCCCTTCTCAACGGACAGGAGTTCTGGTTCGTCCAGTAATCACCCAACGCCCCTTACTCCCCTCTCTCGAATCCTCACCGCTTCCAAACATGAGAACTCCACTCCATCAAGCCTCTGAAATGACCCGTCGCAGTTTCGCGGCGAAAACAGCCAGCGCTCTGCTCGGCGTCGGAATGGCCCCCGCTCTGACTCGCTCCGCTTTTGCTGCCCGAGAAGGCAGCCACCTGAAGCAAGTCGCCACGGCGAAGCGGGTCATCTACCTGTACATGAGCGGAGGCATGAGTCACTTGGATACCTTCGATGTCAAGCCGGGCGCGGAAACCATGGGACCAACGAAGGCGATCAACACCAGCGCCGACGGCGTTCAGATTTCCGAGTATCTGCCCAAGCTGGCCAAAAAGGCGCACCACTTGGCCATCATCAACTCCATGCTTTCGGCCTCTGGCGCTCATGAGCAGGCCAACTACCTGATGCACACCAGCTATGCCCTTCGCGGCACGATCAAGCATCCGGCCATGGGCGCCTGGTTGCTGAAGTATCAGGATCGCCTCAATCCCACCCTGCCGGGAAATGTCGTCATCGGCGGAGGCAGTCGTCATCCGGGCGGCGGATTCTTCGAAGGCAAATTCCAACCGCTGCTGGTGAACAATCCGGAAAAGGGCCTCCAGAATGTGAAGTCCGCCTTCAAGGATCAGGATTTCAATTTCCGCTATGACCTCGCACAGGAGCTCGCCGGAGATTTCCGCCAGCGCTATCAGCAGGTCAAGGGCGTCCGCGCTTACACCGAGATGTATGACGACGCGGTCACCCTGATGAAGAGCGCCGACTTGGAGGCATTCGACCTCACCAAGGAGGACAACAAGGTGCGTGATGCCTACGGTCGCACCACCTTTGGACAGGGGTGCCTGCTGGCGCGTCGCCTGATCGAGAACGATGTCCGCTTTGTCGAAGTCACCCTCGGTAGTTGGGACACCCACACCAGCAACTTCGTTCGCACCCCGCAACTGTGCGAGACCTTGGATCAGGGATTCGCCGCGCTACTCGATGATTTGGAACATCGCGGACTGCTTGAGGACACCTTGGTCGTTCTGACCAGTGAGTTTGGTCGTACGCCCAAGATCAATCAGAACGTCGGTCGCGACCACTACCCCCAGGCATTTTCCGGCGTCATGGCTGGCGGTGGCATCGTCGGCGGGCGGCGCTTCGGCAAATCCGATGAGACGGGCGCGAAAGTGATCGAGGATCCGGTAAGCGTTTTCGATTTCAACGCCACCATCGGCTACGCCCTCGGCCTGCCTCTCGATCAGATCCTTTTCAGTCCGACCAAGCGCCCCTTCACCGTGGCCAGTGACGGCAAGCCGGCCATCAAGCTCTTTGCGTCGTGAGTGGATTCCTTTTTTGATGATGATGTGGTGCCCGCTTGGCTGGTGGGCATTTGAGAGATAGAGACGTATCGTCCCCGGTAGAGCAATCTGCCGGGGACGATTTCTTTTTCGCAGGATGAGCGGCTCCAAGATTCCCCCAAAGCTTCCGCGCATGCGTGAGCGGCGGGC
>JAGROX010000128.1:852-6888 GCA_020440025.1 Verrucomicrobiia bacterium | reverse complement strand
GCTGACCTTCGAGGAGCTGGCCCGGGGAATGGGGGTGGTGAAAAGCTTTGGTCTCGAGGCCTGGGCGGAGGGACGCTTTCTCGAAACGAACGCGGCGGTACGAAATAAAAAACATTCGGTGTTTCGAAAGCTGACGATTCTCTTTCCGCTGGTGTCGCTGCTCAATCAGCTCAGCATGGCCATCCTGCTCGGCTACGGAGGTTGGCTGGCGATGCGGGGCGAGATTCCCGTGGGCACGGGCCTGATTCTTTTTGCCGGCATTCTCCAGCAGCTCGCGGCGCAGGTGAACGTCGTCAGCACGGTCGCCGACAGTCTGCAACAGACCCTGACGGGGGCGGATCGCGTATACGAGATTCTCGATGCGGAACCCGGGATCATCGACCGACCCGAGGCGCAAGCTCTCGATCGAGCGCGCGGAAAGATTGTTTTCGAAAAGGTGTCGTTTCGATACAAGCCGGAAAATACGGTGCTGCACGAGGTTTCGATGTCCGTGAAGCCGGGCGAAAAAATTGCCATCGTGGGACCGACAGGGTCGGGAAAAACGGCGCTCATTCAGTTGCTGCCGCGTTTCTATGATCCCGACGCCGGTCGATTGATTCTCGACGGACATGACCTGCGCGACTGGCAACTGGACGATGTCAGAAAGCAGGTGGGCCTGGTTTTTCAGGAGAGTTTTCTCTTCAGTGCCAGCGTCGCGGCAAACATTGCCTTTGGAAATCCCGACGCATCGCGCGAGTTGATCGAACGCGCCGCGAAGCTGGCCGCCGCCCACGAATTCATTGAAACGCTTCCTCAGGGCTACGACACCCTGCTCCACGAGAACGGTGCCAATCTTTCCGGCGGGCAACGTCAGCGTCTGGCCCTGGCGCGGGCGATTCTGCTCGATCCGGCAATTCTCATTCTCGACGATCCGACAGCGGCGGTGGATGCGGGAACGGAGCAGGAGATTCTCTCGGCGATGGATCAGGTGATGGAGGGACGTACGACCTTCATCGTGGCGCATCGGTTCAGCACCGTCCGTCGGGCGGATCGCATCGTGGTCCTGGATGGTGGCAGCATCGTTGCCATGGGAACGCACGAGGAACTCGCCGGGCAGCCGGGCTACTATCGGGACGCCATTCTCGCCGAGCGTGGTGGCGATGGAGGGGAGGTGGCGGCATGAGTGACGAGCCCAACAGGAAACCCGAGGCAAAGGTGGCCGGTATCGTGGACCGCGAGGTGCTCGAGCGCATCCGTCGGCAACGCGGCGAGGAGGAAGATCGCGATCAGGTGCCACTATCGTTTCGACTGATCCGTCGGCTCTTCGGATTCACCGGGCCCTATCGTCGAAAGATGATCGGGCTTTTCATCACCGTGGGAGCGCGGGCCATTCAGATGCCGATTCTCGCCTGGGCAACGGGGGCCATCATCAACGGCCCGATCGCGCGTGGCGATGTCGATCAACTCTTCTGGTCGGTGGCGGGTTTTGTCGCCTTTGCCATTTTCACCGAACTGACCTTTCGCTATCGGATCAAATGGGCACTGGAGATCGGCGAATCCGTGATTCACGATCTCAGAGCCGCGCTTTTTCGGCACTGGCTGGGCTTGACGATGGGATACTTCAATCGTCATTCGGTGGGGCGATTGATCAGTCGTTTGACCGGTGACGCGGAGAACGTCCGCGTGGGTGTGCAGAACGTGTTGTTCGTCAGTCTGGTGCAGGCAGGGCAGATGCTTGGCTGCGCGGTGCTCATGGCGATCGAGGACTGGCGACTGTTTCTTATGGTTTTGGGAATTGCCCCGGTGGTGTGGGGGATGAATCTGTATTTCCGCAAGCGACTCAGCGACGCCTATCGACGACAGAGCGACAGCTTCAGTCGCATCACCGCGACCATGGCGGAGAGCGTCAGCGGCATTCGCGTGACCCAGAGTTTCAGTCGTGAGCGGCTCAATGCGGATCACTTTCGTGCCTTGGTGGAAGATCATGCCGGATACAACTTCGTGGCGGCGAGAACCACGGGCACCTTTCTGCCGCTGCTTGAATTGAACGGGCAACTGTTCATGGCATTGCTCGTCATCATCGGTGGCGGTCACGTGTTGGATCCGGCAAATCCCATGCCGCTGGGTAGCATGATCCAGTTCTTCTTTCTCGCCGGTCTCTTTTTCAGTCCGATCACCGTGTTGGGAAACATGTTCAACGAAGCCCTCACGGCAATGGCGGGAGCGGAGCGAGTGTTTTCCATTCTCGATACTCAACCCGATTGGCAGGATTCGGAAAAGGCGAAGGTCCCCGGGCATCTCGAGGGCCGGGTCGAGCTTCGCGACGTGCAGTTTTCCTATCAACCGGAGCGACCGGTTTTGAAAGGCGTCAGTTTTACTGCTCAAGCCGGGCAATGCGTCGCCATCGTTGGAGCCACCGGAAGCGGGAAGAGCACCGTGGCGGGATTGATCGCCAAATTTTACCTGCCTGAGTTCGGCGCGGTTCTCATTGATGGCGTCGACACGCGCGAGTTGTCGAGTCCTTGGCTGCATTGCCATCTCGGCATCGTGCCTCAGCAGAATCATCTCTTCGGCGGTTCCATCCTGGAGAACATTCGCGTGGTCAAACCGGGCGCCAGTCGCGAAGAAGTGCGGGAGGCGCTGGCGACGTTGGACTGCCTCGAGACGATCGATGCCATTCCCAACGGACTAGATGCCGAGGTCGGCGAGCGGGGATCTGGACTTTCACTCGGCCAGCGGCAGCTGGTTTGCTTTGCCCGCGCGCTCATCGCCGATCCGAGAATTCTGATTCTGGATGAAGCCACCAGCGCCATCGATCCCCTGACAGAGGCCCGTACCCAGAGGGCGATGCGGGTGCTGATGGAAGGTCGCACCAGTTTCGTGCTGGCGCATCGGCTCAGCACCCTGCGTCATGCGGATCAGGTGATCGTGATGGCTCACGGTGAAGTCATCGAGCAAGGCACTCCGGATGAACTTTTGGCCAGCGGCGGCGCTTTTGCCAATTTGTGGAAGCATGCGTCTGCCGAAAAGGGGCCGGTTTGAGTGGGGTGAAAAGGAGCCCAAGGAAGCTCGGAAATCAGGCCCAGGGTTTCGTCCCTGTGGTTTCCTGTTAGTATCTTCAGTGAAGTGTTTTCCTTTTTGCTCATGTTGGTCCCGAAAATTAGATTAAGAGTCCGTTTGCCAATCAGCGTTCTGCTCGCCCTGCTGATCGCCTCCACGATTGCGACAGCCATCGAACTTCCCCTGCGGATCAACGCCGGAGGCTCGACCATCGGGAAACCGGGCGATCGCGATCACTGGGTCTCTGACAAGGGGTTCGTCAAAGGCGGCCAATCGTATCGTTTCGGTCCCGGTCACGATGTCCGTAATGTCAGTTCTCCGGGACCATCGGAGATTTATGAGACGGTGCGTCATCAGGATCACGACTACCGGATCGACGGACTCCCGGCGGGCGAATATCGGGTGCGATTTCATTTCACCGACGGCGTCGACACCGATGATCGAGCCATGGATTACCGGCTCAATGGAAAGCTGGTCATCAATGATCTCAACATCCGCTCCGTCACTGGCGGCGTGAAGCGGGTTCACATCATCGAAGCCGACACCACCGTCAAAGCCGGTCAGCCGCTGGTGATCGAGTGCCGCGAGGATTCCGGTTCCGATGTATTCGAAGCGGGCATCGAGATTTTCTCCAAGAATCAGGTGATGTCGATTCCTGTCGTCGGCAAGCCCACGCTGGTGGCGAAACCGATCGTGCCGGGTACTGCGGCGACGAAGGCACCGATCGCAGGAACGGCGGCAGAAATCCGAAAGGCGACCGGGGCGCAGACTCGAATCGTCTGGCTCCAGGCGGACAAAGCCTACCATTACACGGCGTCAGGAAATCGGCTGACTTTGATGGGATTCGATACCGATGATGGACAGGGCGAGCGGAAAATCCTTCCCGAGGAAGCCTCCTATTCCAAGCCAGTATTCACCCCAGATGGTAAGGGCGTCGTGTTCAGTGATCGATCTCGCGAGCGAGTCTTTTTTGTAAAATGGGATGGTTCCGGTCACCGGGATCTCGGCAAGGGGTTTGCCTCGGATGTCTGGCAGGATCCCGGCAACAACCAGGTCTGGGTCTATCTTCGACAGGGGAAGGGGCGAAAGAGCGATCCCCTCATTCGTCGTCGACTCGACAAGCCGGAGATTGAGGAAGTTGTTTGGTCACGCACCGAGAACGGTCATGACGGCGTGCCTTGGCTGCAACTCTCTGCCGATGGAGAGCGGTTTTCTGACGCTTTCCCGTGGAGCAGTTGCGGGGTCGCGAATGTGGAGAAGGGCGTGTGGAAGCAATACACCCGCGGCTGTTGGCCGGGGATGGCTCCGGACAACAGCTACCGGGCCTTCGTTTTCTCTGGCAGCCACACCGAGATCTATCTTTTTGAGGATGGGGCCAAGAATCAGCGCAAGGTGAACGTTTCCGGGGTTCCCGGTCGAAAAGGGAAGAAGGTTTATTTTCCGCGATGGAGTAATGACGTTAGATTTCTCACCGTCTCATCCCCCGAGAGCGATCCCAAGGCGGAATTGTTTCTGGGGAAATTCGACAAAGGATTCGAATCCATCGACAACTGGGTTCAGGTGACGAACAACAGTCGGGCCGATATTTTTGGTGATGCCTGGATCAATCCCGCCGCTGGCCCGCCGAAGGAAGCGATCATGGATCGTCCGGCAGAGCCGGTGAAAACAATGCCCAAGGTTTCTGCCGAAGAATTGAGTTCGGAATGGCCGGGCACGGACGAGGGATTGGTCTGGATCTGGAGAAATGCCAATTCCCAGAACGAAGCTCCAGCACGGTCGGGGGAGGCGAACCCTTTCGCCTGCCAGGGGGAACTGCACGGTCGCGCTCGGTTTGGACGACACTACGAGATGTTGCTCGATGGCGGTGCCTTCACCGCAGGCAACGATGCCGGTGAGCGAATCTCAGGAGCGCTGCAATCAACTGGTGCCTTCACTGTGGAAGCCTTGGTGACGACTTTTGCTGCCAACCAGAAGGGGCCCGCGAGGATCTTGTCATTGTCGAAAAATTCCAGCGAACGCAATCTCACCCTCGGCCAGGAAGGCGAGTGGCTGGTGATGCGACTTCGATCAGATACCAAAGACCCCAATGGCACCCGGCATGAAGTCAGGCTCTGCCAACTCATTCCGGGGGAAACGGTCCATGTGTTGCTGACTTCCCGGGACGGAGAAACGGTTTGTTATCGCGACGGTGAGGAGGTGTTTCGAGGCACTCAGTTCGGCGATCTGAAAAGTTGGACCGCGATGCCCTTGACCTTCGGTGACGAAATCGGCGGCGGGCGAAACTGGCGAGGAAGCCTCGATTCCGTGGCGATCTTTGACCGGTTTTTGAGTCCGAAGGAAGCAGCGGGACATCACCAACTGGCAGCGACCTTGCTCCGGGATCGCAAGCCCGTGCCGCGCGTGGTGGTCGAGGCAAAGTTGGTGGAGGCGACCGCGATTCCCACCGCCGAAGCGATGGGCACCTATCGGCGCGCCTTGGTGGAGAATGTCTACGAAGTCACCCAAGTCGTCAGCGGCACCTTTCCCGAAAAAGCCTCGCGTGTGGTGGTCAGTCAGTGGGTGGTGATGGACGGCCAGCCCCTACCGTCGGCGGCGAAACTGAAGCCGGGACACACCGCCACCCTGACCTTGGAATCGGCGGCCGATCATCCCGAACTGGAACCGGAGTTTCGCAGCAGCGACCACGCCGAGTTTTCCGCGCCGGTGTTTTTCGATGTAGAATCTCATCGGTAGCAGAAAATTCCGAAGATTCCCCACGATTGCGTCAATTCTCGCCGCTACCTCGAGTCGGGGACGGGGTTTCATGTCTGTCCCGCCGATGTCAGGGACTCGATTTCTTTTCCCTACCTCCTCCTCATCCATGAAAACCTTCCTGGCTCTTTTTTCCGCCATTCTTGCCGGTGAATTCTCCGTCGCCACTGCCGCGACCGATACGCTGACGCCGTCTCAGCAGATCGATGCGCTGATTGAAAAAGGATACGCAGCTCACGAGGTGAA
>JAGROX010000128.1:0-770 GCA_020440025.1 Verrucomicrobiia bacterium | reverse complement strand
AAGCCGAAGCCGAGGCCTACATCGCGTCTCAGGACTCCGACAAGGCCAGTAAATTAGTCGGCGAGCTGCTGTCCAGCGAAGGTTATGTGAATCACTGGTTCAACTACTGGGCGGATGTCCTGCGGCTGAATCGCAACGCCAACAACAGCGGGTTTGTGGCGCCGCACTATGCCGGGTTCATCAAGGATGCCCTGCGGGAGAATCGTCCCTACGATCAATTCGTTCGCGAGCTGCTCACCACCGATGGCGCAGCCTGGGATTCCGGGGCGATCGGCTATTACCTCCGCGACCGCGGCATGCCCCTCGACAACATGTCGAACACGGTTCGCATTTTTCTCGGCACCCGATTGGAGTGCGCCCAGTGTCACGATCACCCTTTCGACAAATGGTCGCAGCTCGACTACTTCCAGATGGCGGCCTTCAGCAATGAAATGCAGTCGAACTACCGCTCGCCCATCGGCGACAAACTGAAGGGCGTCTTCAAAGGCCGGGAGCGGAAAAAGAACATGGCTCCTGGCACTCGTGAGGAACAGGCCGCCATGCGTGAGGCGTTTCAGGAGGTGATGCGTCCGCTTCGCTACACCTCGATTCAGCGCGAGGAAAAGGCACTGCGTCTGCCGGATGATTATCAATACGACAACGCCGCGCCCAAGCAGGTGGTGGAACCGAAAACGATGTTCGGAGACGAGGCCGCACCCAATCTGGATGCCTACGCGGCATGGATGACCTCCAAGCAGAATCCTCGGTTCAGCACCGTCATCGCCAATCGA
>JAGROX010000481.1 GCA_020440025.1 Verrucomicrobiia bacterium | reverse complement strand
CCGTGAGCCGACCATACATGGCACTTGGCGGAATCACCCGAATCGCCTTCTCGGCATTGATGAGATAAGGGCCGATGAGCAGTTGATTCGATTCCCGATGGATCATCCGGTTCGCCGGCGTCCCTCCGACACTACCTTCGAAAATGATCTGCTTCAGCTCGGGCGTGATTTGATAAAGCTTGTCCGACGACCCGTTTGGCAGGTGCGGACCATAAGTGATCGCCCACAGATCGCCCTGCCAGAGGACGACAGCTCCCGTGCCGCACTCGCCCTCACTGTTCCACATTCTGAGATGCGGATAGACGCCGGAGACATTGAGCGGTCGGTCTTCCGCGTCAATGGCGGAAAGTGTCACCCCCGCGAGCAGCAACCCTGCCATGACGGATCTCCAATTTTGCGTTCTCATTGGTCTTCTTTGATTTCCTCCTGCCATCGATTCAATTCCTTTCGCGCGGCCTCCCACTGGGAATCGAACAGTAGGTCAGACGTTTTCTCCAATGCTTCCATCGCCTCGCCGTTGTTGGAAAGCCCTTTCTTCAATCGATACCATCGAACCGGCAGGCGAAGATCCTCGACCGAAGATTCCTTTGACCCGACTCGCTCCTGCAGCGTTTCCAGATTGCGATAGCCCTTCTGGCGGGTCGGCTCGATCACCGTTCCTTCGCCATAGTCATTCCACGTCGCAATCTGAAGAAAAGCTGACTCACTCTTCAGCGCGAGATCCAGCGTCTCGGCAAAGGTCTTTCCCTCCCGGTCATCGATGTGGCCGTAGCTCTCGTGCAATTCGGCCCGCTCGTAGATATCGTGGAAACCGGGAAACGCGACCGGAATCACTGGCCGATCACTCGCATAAAGTCGGTCCAATTCGGTTCGCCATTCCGCCGACGATACCGTCTTTCCTCCCGTCACCGGAGGCCAGGCAAAGGAGCCTGTCGCTCCGATATTTTTGGAAAGATGCGGCAGGGCAAACACCAAAGGTTTCGTCGTCAGGACGGACTGAACCACATCCCACGACTCCCTCTCAAAGTACTGCGGCCCGAACATCAACATCACGGGCCGTTCATCCACTTTGAAGTACGCCTCGTCGCCAAACCAGTTCGCCTCCAGCCACGCCATCACCTCCCGGCCCTGTGTCAACGCCTCTTCTGCGGACAGCTTTCCCGCTTTGACCTGATTGCCGATCGACTGATCTTCGTAACAGATGGCGAATTTCAGCCCCGCCTTTTTCAGAAACGGAATCAACGCGAGGGTGTTGCGGTGGATCTCGGCGTAGTCGTTCACTTCCCGGATGCCATACCAGTCGATGATCACGCCCTCGATCCCGACGAGTTTCATCAGAAGCACCTGACATGCCAGCGCATCAGGATCAGAGGAATCGTAGAGACCGATCAAGGGCTCGTCGTGGGTCGCCGCCTCCCGACTCCCATCCTTTCGAATCACCTCGGGATCGAAATGCCCCATCGTCCAGTGCCAGCCCCAGTGACCACTGACCGGTTTCGAGGCATACCACGGCATGTAGTGGGCGAAAACGGCGGGGCGCGATTCCTCAGCACCTCCAACGCTGGCCGCGAGCATTCCGCAGATCGAAACGCATCCGACCCGGAGCAGCTTCCGGAGATTCCTCATGAAAAACAAAGAGCCACCTCAGGGCATCCCGTCAATACCATAACGAGACACCCTCTGAAGGGCGATGCTCCTCACTTCTGAAACATCGCATTCTCCTTGTCACCGCCGCTGAGGACGTAGGCGAGGAGATCGAGAATCTCTTCCTTTTTCAGCATCGCGAAGAGCATGGGGGGCATCGGGGAAACTTCGCTGACTTCGATGCTCTTCACTTCCTTGCGATCAACATTGGTGCGCTGATTCGGATCCGAAAGATCGGTATTCAGGGTCACGTTGTCCCCGCTCAGATTCACCACCACGCCCGACAGACTTTCCCCGTTGTTTTTCGTCACGATGATGGGGGCAAATTGATCGCTGATCACCTTGCTCGGGTTGATGACCTGATCGAGGAAATCATGCGGGCTGTAGCGACCGCCCGCACCCGTGAGATCGGGACCGGTCATGCCTCCGGCGTTGCCGAATCGATGACAGGCGAAACAGGCGGCTCCGGAGAACATCTTGCGACCGTTTTCGAAATCGCGTCCGGTCATGCCCGTCTCGGCGGCCTCGCTGAGTTCCTCAAGCGTCCACATCGTCGGGGTCCGACCGGCGAAAATGGCCCCGAGGTTTTCGATGGCGGATTTGGTCTCGGGCTTCTTCGCGATGAGTTCCGCGTGCTCGGTTTTTTCCGCATCGGTGAAAGTCGCGAGCGAGTCCTTTTTGATGAACTCGATGAAGGTCGAGAAGCTGGCGCCACCACGATAGTTGGCCGCCTTGAGGAACCACTCCAGCTGCTGCTTGCGCAGTTCCGGCGTCCAGCCGGTCTTGAGGAAACGGAGGCTGCGGGCGTATTCCATCTGGGGTTCCTGACTCTCGGCGGCGGCGATCAGCGCCATGCCCTTGGCGGCCGTGTTCGGGGCCTGGAGATAAGCGAGTGTCTCGCAGAGCAGCCAGTTCAGCTCAAAGGTATCGGCCGGAAAGGCGGGATCGAG
>JAGROX010000017.1 GCA_020440025.1 Verrucomicrobiia bacterium | reverse complement strand
GTGATGAGCAACGCCGGGCTCGACGCCGCGATGGCCGAGCGCGGCGGCAAAGTCGTCCGCGCCAGCGTGGGCGACCGCTACGTCATGGAGGAAATGCGGAAGGGCGATTTCAATTTCGGCGGTGAACAGAGCGGCCACCTCATCTATCGCGACCTGAATACCACCGGCGATGGCATCGTCGCCGCAGTGCAGTTGCTCAGCGTCATGGTCCGCACCGGCAAACCCCTCAGCGAATTGCGGAAAGTCCTGACCAAGTTTCCCCAGGCTCAACGAAACCTTCGCGTGTCTCAGAAACCTCCGGTTGAAAGCGTTCCGGGGCTTCGCAAAGCCGTCGAGGACGTCGAGACAACCCTCGCCAAGACCGGTGCCGGTCGGGTGCTGGTCCGCTACTCGGGCACGGAACCGCTGGTTCGCATTCTCGTGGAAGGCGCCGACAGCAGCCAGATCGAGTCCCTCGCAGATTCACTTCGCGACGCCTTCGAGGCACACCTCTGCGCCTGATTTCCGGAAAGATTTCCGATGCAGCCTGCGGTGCCATCCGCGAGGTTTACCGTCCGCACTTTTCCCTCCCCTTTCGTTTCACCTCTCTCATGGAACTAATTTTCGAGAACTACGAAGAACTCCGCTGCCTCCACTACGCCCTCTGCGAAGCCAAATTTCACCCGGAACCCCAATTTCGCGAGGTTCAGGGATCGCCCCTTTCCGCCGCTACCGCCGACAAAGTCTACGACCTTCTCATCGAAAACGCCCCCACCGAACGCGAGGCTCAGGGCTGGCGCTATCATCGGGAATTGTCCCCGACCTCTCCTCTCATGCCCGTGATCGAAAACGCCGCGCGTCGCCTCGCCCAGGACAAATCCCTTTCCGCCACCGAGAGAAAGACCGCGCTCAAAGTATTCGCCGCTCCTTTCCACATGGCCGATCACCACATCGAGAACATCTTTGAGCGCGTCGGTGGGCATCGCCCCACCCTCTGGTAGCCAATCGACCCCTCTCATGGCGAATCGCCCCGCTCTCAGCCTTTTCGTGACCGGCACCGATACCGGAGTCGGCAAGACGCGTGTCGCCGTGAGACTGGTCGAAACCTTGCGAGCCAGCGGACTGCGCGCCGTGGGATTCAAACCCATTCTCTGTGGCGAAGATCGGAGCGACGCCGAAGCGTTGGCCCAAGCTTCGGGAGAACTGGATCTCGACGAGATCAATCCTGTCTGGTTGAATACTCCCGCCGCTCCCCTCTCCGCCCGAATCGCCGGAGAAAGTGCTGCCGCCAAAGTGGATCGCTGCCTCATCATCGACACCTACGAAGCTCTCATGACTCGCTTTGACGCCGTCATCATCGAGGGCGCCGGCGGTTGGGAGGTGCCGCTGACCGAGACGGAAACTTTCGCCCAGCTCGCCAGAAGTTTCGCCGCGCCCGTAGTCGTGGTCGCCGCCAATCGCCTCGGCGTGCTGAATCACACCCGGCTCACCGTCGATGCCGTGCGGCGCGATGGACTGCCCTGCGTCGGCGTGCTGCTGAACGAGATTTCACCGCCCGACCCGGCAGACGTTGCCCGACGGACCAATCTCGAGGCGCTCCGCCTGTCCCTGCCGGACATCCCGATCGACCCGGTAGACTGGAACGACGAAGGCCCCTTTCCCGAAGCGTTGAGGCTGCGACTTTTCCCGTGAACGATCAGCGGCCCAGACCCGTCGCCTTTCGCACCCGATCCAGCACCTCGCGGGCCTTTTCCTGAGCGCGTTTGGCCCCGTTTTGGAGAACATCCTCGACATAGTCCGGGTCCGCAATCAGCGCTTCGCGTTTCTCACGCATGGGCTCGAATGCTCCCCAGATCTTTTCGAAAAGCTGCTGCTTGTAGTGGCCGTATCCCGTTCCACCAGCACGATAGCTGGCTTTCATTTCCTCGACTTCCGCTTTGCTGGCGAACAATTCGTAGAGCTGGATCAAGTAGCTGCCCTCTGGGTCTTTCGCGTCCTCCACCGGAGTCGAGTCGGTCACGATTTTCATGACCTTCTTGCGAAGCTTTTTCTCCGTTTCTTCAAAGATCTCGATCGAGTTGTCGTAGCTCTTGCTCATCTTTCGCCCGTCCAGCCCCGGCACTGTGGCCGTTTCCTCGCGAATCTGCGGCTCAGGAATCCGCAGTAATTCGTCACCATAGCGATCATTGAATTTCTGGGCAATGTCGCGGGTCACCTCCAAGTGCTGCTTCTGATCCTTTCCCACCGGAACGATGTCCGAATCAAAAATCAAGATGTCGGCCGCTTGGAGCACCGGATAGGCAAACAGTCCGTGAGAGGGTGAAACTCCCTGCGCAATCTTGTCCTTGAAAGACACGCATCGCTCCAGCAATCCCATCGGCGTCACACAACTGAGGATCCAAGTGAGCTCCGTCACCTCCGGCACATCGGATTGTCGCCAGAAGGTCGCCTTTTCCGGATCCAGCCCGCAGGCCAGGAAATCAATCGCCAGCCCGCGCACATTTTCGCGCAACACCGCCGGATCGTGAGTCGAGGTCAGAGCGTGGTAATCGGCGATGAAATAGAAAGCCTCGCCCTCGTTCTGAAGCCGGATCGCCGGCTCCATCATCCCGAGATAATTGCCGATGTGAAGCCGCCCGCTGGGCTGAATGCCTGAGAGAATGCGCATGATGTGAAATTCTGGAATCGACCCAACAGGGTCAAGTCGCCAATCAAAGAGGGTTAAGTCGCCGAGTCAACGCCAAGCTGGCGCGGTTTTCCGATCACCAACGTCTTTCCATTCCATTCCATTCCCTTGCCATGACCAGCCTCGTGGGCTAACAAAACCACAGGATGAATGCGCTCTCTCCGATCCGACCATGGCACCGCGTCCTCTTCGCGTCCTTGGGATTGGTGTCGATGGCGATCATCCGACGCGATCTCCTCGCCGCCGGCGAGATCTCGTCATGGGCTGAGATTGCCGCCTGGGGATTGCTGACTTTCGGATTCTGGTGGTCACGGGATCTGGATCTCCGCTTCAACGCCATGGTGGGTCGACTTTACCAGCGCCGAGTCATCTCGGCGGAAACCTCCGAAGTGGGGGCACTCCTCTCCACCATCGCCGCTCGTGCCAGAACGAACGCCCGCATCGGCGCGGTGGTATTTCCCCTCGCGATCATCTTTGCCTATGTCTGCGTCTATTTTTCTCGGGAACGGACCGGCGACCATTTCTGGCTCAAGATCGCCCTCGAAATCGCGGCGGGGGCGCTGGTCGGCGGAATCGGCGGCCGGGTGGTGACCTATGGCTTTCTGGGCCAGTGGCTGCGGCAGCGAAACCTTCCGATTCAGGTGAAACTGGGGCATCCCGACGGAACCGGGGGACTCAAGGTGGTGGGAGATTTCTTTCTCTATCAGGCGACACTGGTCCTGCTCCCGGCGATTTTTTTCGCCTTCTGGTGGGCGATTGCCCCTGCCTGGCCGGTCGACGTTTCCGTCGGCCCCTTTGATTTCCTGGAGTGGCGAAATCTTTTCGCGCTGTTCTTCCTGATTCTCATCGGGATCGAAACGCTCGCCTTTGTGGCTCCGATGATCTTTTTCCATCGGAAAATGTTCGAGAGCCGCCAGCTTTTCGATCGCGAGGCAGATGAGATCGGCGAGGCAATTCTGCAGATCGACGAAGAACTCGCCGAGCCGACCGATGGAGAATCCATCGAGAAACTGGCGATCCGACGGCAACAACTGGAGAGCCGTTTTCAGCAACTGGACGCCGCTCCCATCTGGCCGGTCGATTCCCGGATTCGTCATCGCTTCACTTGGGGCAACACCGCGCTTTTCGCCCTACCGATGCTGACGAAGCTGCCATTTATGCCGCGATTGATCGAGGACACCCTGAACAATTTACTGGGAATCCAATGACGGACTCGGAAGGAATCCAGCAACTGAGACAGGAGTTCGTCACCGTCGAGAACGGCCTGTCGACGGAGGATTTCGATTTCATCGTTGCGGCCAACGGTGACCATCCCGATCTTCATCGTTTGCGCCGACTCCTGCGGCGGCGGCAACTGGGCGAACCCCGAGAGTACGTCGTCGGTTTCCAACAGTTCCGCGGTCGGCGGTTCGCGGTCGACAAGCGGGTCTACATCACCGATCCCGAATTGACCCACTTGGTCGATGCCGTCACGGCGAGAGCGCGCGAGATTCTGGAAACAGAAAAACGTCCGCCAGTCATCGTGGAGTTCGGCGTCGGCTGCGGCAGCTTGGCCATTTCGGTAAAGAAAGAGGTGCCCAAAGCTCGCGTGATCGGCCTGGATCTCGACGGCGATGCCATCGTCGTGGCCAGGGACAACGCCAACCATCATCATGCCGATATCTGGCTGATGGAAAGCGACCTCTTTTCCGGCCTACCCACGGAACTGGTCCCCGACATCGTTTTTGGTGATCCTCCCTGGGGCGACGACGATTCCATCTATGACGACGACCGTCCGGCTTCGCACTACCATGCCATGCCACCGCTTTCCGCCTTTCCCACCGGCGGAATCACCGGTCTCCATGAAGCCATTCTCAAAGACATCGCCAAACGCGGCTGGGGATGTGATATTTTCCTGAACCTGGGTATTTTGAAAGCGGCAGACCGGGATCGGCTTACCGCGATGACGGCGACATCTGAGATATTATCGTTCGACAAAGCCTCAGTATTGCTTTGTATGATGAGCAAGTTGCCGAAGGTCGATCAGATCGCGAGCACACCTAGCAGGAGCTACTGACAGGGAGGAATATGAAAACAGCTAACCCGCGGTTTCGCTTTGGACTAAAGGCGAAGATTTTTTGCGTCTTCTCGACCATCAGTCTGATCCTGGTCATCCTGACCACCCTGTTTACCTACAAGCGGGAAAAAGACGCCTTCATGTCGGGTCTGGAGAGCGAACTGGTGGCGGCAGCTCATGCCGTGGATGGCATGCTCCCGGCGGACTACCATGAGCGGATCGAGAATGCCGACTCCATTTCAGCGGAGGAGTACGAGAAGTATGTGGGCATCTTCAACCGCTACGCTTGGAGCCTCGGGCTGGAGTATGTGTATTCCTACATGAAGTTCGACGGGAAGATTTACACGACTTCCTCCAGCTTCACCGAAGAGGAAATGAAGGCCGGGGACAACACCGCGTTTTTCTACGAGTACGAGGAACCGTCGGAGGAGTTGATGGATCTCTTCGAGGGCGCGGAAATCGGCAAGCCAATCTACAGCCTCTATGACGATCCCGAATACGGGCACCTGCTCTCGGCCTTCATTCCGATGAAGACAGATAGTGGAAAAGTCTACGTGATCGGCGCTGATGTTGAGTTTTCCTACATCAAACAGAAACAGCGCGAGACCCTGCAGACCTGTCTGATCGCCGCCATCGGATTTCTCCTCCTCTTCCTCGCCGCGGCGTTCTTCATCGTGACGAGCATCTCCAGACCGATCGTCAGCCTGCTGACCACCGCCCGAACGGTCTCGGAGAATCAGGACTATAGTTTGCGCGCCCAAAAGCTGACAAACGACGAGTTTGGTGAACTGGTCGACGGGTTCAACGACATGCTGGGTGAGATTCAGTCCCGCGATCAGAAACTGGAACGGCACCGGGCCCGCCTGGAATCCGACGTGGCCGATCGCACCGCCGAGTTGGTGGAACTAAATCGCGATTTGGAAGCTGCGACGGATGCGGCTCAAAAAGCCAACAACGCCAAGAGCACCTTCCTCGCCAACATGAGCCACGAACTGAGAACTCCGTTGAATGCGGTGATCGGCTACAGCGAGATGCTGGAGGAAGAGGCTGAAGACGCGGGTCTGGACGACTTCATCCCGGACCTGAAAAAGATCAATGCCGCCGGAAAACACCTGCTCAGCCTGATCAACAGCGTCCTCGATCTGTCCAAAATCGAAGCCGGAAAGATGACTCTTTTCAACGAATGGATCGACGTGGACGATCTGATCGAAGAAGTGGTCGGGACCATTCAACCGCTGGTCGAGAAATCGAGGAATCGCCTGGAAGTCGATTGCTCACCCGATGTCGGTCGAATGTTTGCCGACATCACCAAAGTCCGCCAGGCGTTGTTTAACCTGCTGAGCAATTCCGCAAAATTCACCAAGGACGGCGTGCTCAAGTTGAAGGTGTGGCGCGAGCCCGCCAAGCACTCGGCAGGATCTGCCGACCGAATCCTGATGCAGATCAGTGACAGCGGCATTGGAATGAGCGAGGAGCAGATGAGCCGCCTTTTCACCGCTTTCACTCAGGCCGACAGTTCGACCACTCGCAACTATGGCGGCACCGGACTGGGACTGGCGATCACCCAGCAATTCTGCCAGTTCATGGGTGGAAATGTCACCGTTGAGAGCAAAGAGGGAGAAGGCTCGGTCTTCACCATCACCCTCCCGGCAGTCTACGAGGAAGAAACGGTCACCGTCACCAATGGGAACGACGCCATCCAAGCCGTCACCGCCGCGACCTCGGGCGATTCTCGGCGGTCGGTTTTGGTGATCGACGACGATGAGGCCATTCGCGATCTGATGTCACGATCTCTGTCCAAGGCTGGTTTCCACGTGGAGACCGCCGGGAACGGAACCGTGGGATTGGAAATGGCCAAGAAACTTCGTCCCTCCGTAATCACCCTCGATGTGATGATGCCCGGAATGGACGGCTGGGCCGTGTTATCTCAGCTGAAAATCGATCCTGACCTCCGGGACATTCCCGTCATCATGATGACCATGCTCGATGACAAGCATTTGGGATTCTCATTGGGCGCTTCCGATTTTCTCACCAAACCTATCGACGCCCGGGTACTCGCGAGCATCATCGGCAAGTACAACAAAGCAGATGGACCCTACGCCCTCGTGGTGGAGGACGACGACGATTCCCGCCAGCTGCTCTGCCGCCAGTTGGAGAAGGAAAAATGGGAATGCCAAAGTGCCGCCAACGGAAAGGAAGCGTTGGAGGTCGTCGAGAAACACGGAAAACCGGCGCTCATTCTCCTGGATCTGATGATGCCCGTCATGAACGGCATTCAATTCGTCGAAGAACTCAGAAAGAATCCAGACCACCGCGGCATCCCAACAATTGTGGTGACGGGAAAAGAAATCACGGAGGAAGAAAGGGCCATCCTGAACGGTGACGTCATGGAGATCCTCAAAAAAGGAGATCACTCTTCCGGCGAGCTGATGACAGAGATCAGGGGCTTGATCAATCAGGCGATGGAAACTCTATCGGAACGTTAACTCATTTTTACCATGCCAACGATCCTGCTAGTAGAAGACAACGAAATGAATCGGGACATGCTCTCTCGACGTCTAGAGCGCCGAGGCTACACGGTCATCATGGCTGTGGATGGCGAAACCGGCGTCGCGATGGCCGAGTCCGAATCGCCCGATCTCATCCTCATGGATCTGAGTCTTCCCGGCATCGATGGATGGGAGGCGACGCGCCTCTTGAAGCAAAATCCCAAAACGGCTAACACTCCTGTTATCGCGCTCACGGCTCATGCCCTCTCCGATGATGAGGGAAAAGCCATCGCTGCCGGATGTGATGACTTCGATACCAAGCCGGTCGACTTGAAGCGGCTACTGGAAAAGATTTCAGTCCTCTTGGAGAAAACCAAATAAGAAAGCAAGCCATTGTGACTGAGAACCTCACCAACTTTCGAGACCGAGCCGGTCTGAAGCATGAACTCCGAACCGTGGTTCGCCATGTCATCGGTTATGCCGAGCTGATGTTGGACAGTAAAGACCTGCTCCCGGCAAACAAGGAAGATCTGACCAAAATCGATCACAGCGCCAGAAATCTGGAGTCAATGCTCGAGAGCTTTTTCGTCGAACTCCCCCAGCGCGGAAACAACGACGTCTATCCTCTCCTCCACGATTTGCGAACACCGGTAAATCACATCATTGGTTACACCGAAATCATCCTCGAGGATCTGAACGACTCGAACCCGGAGAGCAAGCTGATCCCCGATCTCCAAAAAATCACCGAAAACGTGAAACGCTGGCTGGTTCTGGTGGAACGCTACACCGGAGCCCCCGAGTTACCCTCGCCCAGTCCCGATCCGATGACCGAACTGCCCGGAAACGCCAAAAGCGGTTCCCCGGGGTGGTTTCTCGCTGACTTGGAAGGGGCCAGCGTCAAGACGGAGCACACCGGCCACATCCTCGTGGTAGACGATGATCCTCAGAATCGGGACATCCTCTACCGCCGATTGCGGCAGCAGGGACATCTGGTCGATTGTCTCGAATCCGGCGAAGCCGCGCTGGAATGGATCACCAAATACACTCCAGATCTCGTCCTGCTCGACATGCTGATGCCGGGCCTGACCGGTCGGGAGGTACTCGCGGCGATGAAACAAATCAGCAACGTATCGGAAATCCCCATCATTGTGATTTCCGCGCTCGACGATCAGGCCGAGATCGCCCGCTGCATCGGACTGGGGGCCGAAGACTATCTCTCTACTCCTTTCAATCCCGCCGTGTTGAAAGCGCGGATCAGCACCTGTCTGGAAAAGCGCCGATTGCGACAGGTGGAAATCAATCACCTCGCCCGATTGGAAGAGGAAAAGCTGAAATCGGAACGCCTGCTCCTGAACATTCTTCCGGAACCGGTCGCCAACCGGCTGAAGGCAGGCGAGAGCATCATCGCAGATTACTTTCCCGAGGTGACCGTGATCTTTGCCGATCTGGTCAACTTTACCGAGCTGACTTCTCAGAGAGAGCCGGAGATGATCGTGGGAATGTTGAACCAGATTTTCTCCCGATTGGATCTCATCGCCCAGAAGCACGGCTTGGAAAAGATCAAAACGATCGGGGATGCCTACATGGCCGTGTGCGGACTGCCCACCACCCGCGAGGACCACGCCGAAGCCGTGGCCCGTTTCGCTTTGGATCTGACTGCTGAAATCAGCCGGTTCAACGACTCATTTGGCAACCCCCTGGCCGTCCGCGTCGGAATCGACACCGGTCCAGTGATCGCCGGGATCATTGGCCGCAACAAGTTCATCTACGATCTCTGGGGCGACACCGTGAACATCGCCAGCCGCATGGAATCACACGGCCTGCCCAATGAAATTCAGGTCAGCGAACACACTTGGGAAAAACTGAAGGGCAAATTTCAACTCCGCGAGCGGGGCGAGATCGACATCAAGGGCAAGGGCCTCATGAAAGCCTGGATCCTGGAAGCGTAGGCGAAAGCAAGAAATGATTAGCGACGATCGTCGGCAACCCACCACCATCTCCGACTCTGTGACTCATTCGGCGGCAACGCCGAATTGGTGGCAGCGCGATGACCTCGCCTACGACACAGGCGGCAGGCTACGTCTCGCGGGTCAGGATCTGGCCCATCTCGCCCAATCGGCCGGCCAGCCGGTTTTCGCCTATTCGGCCCGACGACTCAGTGAGAATCTCGATCGCCTTCGCCAGGCTCTCAGATCGATCCCCCACTCCTCGCGAATTCTCTACGCCATGAAGGCGAATCGGTTTCTTCCCGTGCTCAGCCATCTGAAAACCGCGGGAATCGACGGCATCGATGTCTGTTCTCCCGAGGAAATCCATCTCGCCCGTCAGGTCGGATTTCGCGAGGATCAGATCTCGTTCACCGGCAATTCGGTTTCCAATGCCGATCTCGACTGCCTCGCCGCCCATCCGGGCGTGTGGGTGAATTGCGATTCGCTCAGCACCATCCGCCGATTGGCCGAACGCTCTCCCGGGAGAAAGATCGGCCTCCGAATCAATCCTCGAGTCGGCGTCGGCTATCGCCAGAACGAACAACTGCGCTATGCCGGGGACACCGCCACCAAATTTGGCATCTACGCCGACCGTATGGAGGAGGCCCTGGCCCTCGCGGATCAGGTCGGCCTGTCGGTGACCGGCATCCACTTTCACACCGGTTGCGGCTACCTCGATGATCAGTTGGCGAATTTTCGACGCGTGTTGGAGGAAGCGCTTCCCTTTCTGCGGCTGGTTCCTCATCTGGAACACATCAACCTCGGCGGCGGTCTGGGCATTCCCTTGGCAGAGGGCGATGCTCCCCTGAATCTCTCCGCGTGGAGCGAGGTCATCGGCGAAACGCTCGGCAGTCTGGCGGTCGCCATCTGGATGGAACCGGGCGACTATCTCGTCAAGGACACCGGCGTCATGGTGCTGGAAATCAACACCATCGAGGAAAAAGGCGGCCGGACCTTTGTCGGCGTCACCGGCGGTTTCAATCTTCATCTGGAACCCGCCTTCTATCATCTCCCGCTGCACATGCTGCCCTGCTGTCTCTCGGACGACCCTGGCAGTCAAGCGCTGCCCAAGGCGACCGTGGTCGGCAACATCAATGAGGCGCTCGACGTGTTCGCCGAAGACATCGCGCTACCCCCGGTTGCCGAAGGAGATTTCCTCGCTTTTCTCAACGCTGGCGGTTATGGAACCTCAATGAGTTCGAACCACTGCATGCGAGGGAAGTTTGCCGAATATCTTGTCGTCTGAACACCGACGAAGAAAAAGCCATATGACGGAATCTACCGGGGATACGAACGCGAACAAACGTGCCTGGGACGAGCTCTATCGGGATACCCCCGGCTCGGTCTGGGGATCCCAGCCCATTCCCTTCGTGGCGGAATTTCTCGCGGACATCGAGTCGGATCTCTCCTCCGAATCGCGACTCCTCGATGCCGCCGCTGGAGAGGGACGGCATGTGCCTGTTCTGCTTCGGTCGCCGGGTATCGTCTTCGCCTGCGACGCGTCATCTCACGCCCTGGAAAAAATCGCCCAGTTCAACGGCAGTGTTCAGCGCCATCAATGCGATCTCGCCGAGACACCTTTTGCTGACGACTTCTTCGATTTCATCTCGTTGATCGATACCATCGAGACCTTGCCAAATCCCGATGTCAGCCTTGACGAGATGCATCGCATCCTCAAGCCCGGCGGTCTCCTGCTCTGCAACATCCCGGGAAAGGAAGACAACATTGCCGAAGTCGCGATGCAGCCCGTCGGTGCCAACGAAGCGGCGGCCTCCTATCTCTATCAAGGCACCTATTTCTATCGATTCTACGAAGAAACCGAGGCGCTCAGCTTGGTGAAAAGCTGCGGCTTTGAGGTACAGCGCAACGAGATCCGACACTGGGAGGAGGAAGCCCATCCCGGATTTCGGGAATACGCCCATGAACACACCAGCCGGGTGCTGCTGCTCCGGAAGCCGATGACCGTTTCAACCTGACCTGATTCAACAGGGTTGGGTCGCTGAGTCAACAGGGTTGGTTTTGGTCCATGGGATTTGCAAAACCGGCGGGCGGCAGCAAGTTCACCGCCATGGCTTTTTTCAAACGACCGGAAGTTTGGGTGTTGCTGCTGCTCAGTGCGGTCGGCATCGCCTGGGTGCTGTGGTCGGATGGTGCCAACGACCGGGTGAGAGAGGAAGGTCCGACGAAAGAGGAAACCGCGCAGACAGAGATGACTGCGAAGAGTCGTTTCGTCATCGATGAACGCCGCGTCGCCCGGGAGGAAGATCATTTCATCCTGAGGCTGAAAGTCGCCAATGACGAGGCTTCCCATCTGACCGAGCCGCTGCCGCTGAACGACTCGACAGTGAAACTGGTCGCGGAGGACGGCACAACGGTGGCGCCATTTTATCTTCCCTTCGCGCCTCCCGCTGTTCTCGATCCCGAAGTGGGTGCGAGTGCCGAACTCCGCTACTACCTGCCGGTGTCTCAAGCCACCAGTGCGCTCTGGTTGGTGATCGATGGGGAGAAACTCTCCGTCAAGGAAGCCCTGGCTCCGAGCGAGTCGGCGGCATTTGTGGAAAAATTTCCCGAAGGACTCGAAGTCGCGGTAAACGGCCTCGACTGGCAGCAGTGAGACTGCCATGGTCGATTTTTCATTCTCTCCCGCGATGCACGCCGAGTTTCTCCTGGTCAACAACAACAACTCACGAACCAAGTTCGCCCTCGCCAACGGACGGACGCTGGACGACTCGACCCATCGGGTCATCGATACCAAGGGGCTGAACCCGACCGCCATCGCCGCGACGCTGGACGGCTGGACCTTTGACAAAATCGTGCTCGCCTCCGTGGTTCCCGATGCCGCCGAGATTTTGCGCGACAGCCTGGGCCGCTCGCATCCCATGGTGGAAGTATCGCACCACATCGAACTCGGCATCGCGGTCGATTTTCCCGATCCCGGCACGGTCGGCGCCGATCGACTGGCCAATGCGGCAGCGGTCACCGCGTTTCATTCGGCGCCGGCCATCGTGGTGGACTTCGGCACGGCGGTCACTTTCGACATCGTCGCGGATGGCGACACTCCCGCTTACGTCGGCGGAGTCATCGCGCCCGGTCTCGACGTGATGCGGGACTACCTCCATCAGCGCACTGCCTTGCTGCCCCGCATCGATCTGCGCGAGCCTCCGGCTGCCATCGGGAAATCCACGGTCGACGCCATGCTCTCCGGAGCGGTGCACGGCTATCGTGGTCTGGTCCGCGAAATTCTCGCGCAGGTCCGCGAGGAAATGAACGCAAAAACCTCACCAAAAATTATTGCCACGGGAGGATATGCTGACTTGATTGCCGCCGGTCTGCCCGAGATAGATCTCGTCGATCCCCTCCTGACTCTGCGCGGTCTGGCCGCGATCGGCACCCTGAACACTTTTTGAAATCCATGAGCGACACGAATCCTGAATCCCTCCCTTCTCCCACCACCATTGGCATCGACTTTGGAGGGACCTCGGTGAAAGTCGGCGTCGTCCGCGGTGCAGATGTGATCAGCGAAATCGAACGCATCCCGACTCAGAAATACGATGGCGCGGAAGCCCTGACCGATGCCATCGTCGCCACGGTCCACTCGCTGAAAGAGAGCCATCCCGCCATTTCCGCGATCGGGATTGGCGTTCCTGGCGCAGTCGATTTCGAAAAAGGAATGACGTATAATCTGACCAACGTGCCCGGTTGGTCGAACATGCCGCTGCGCGACATCATGGCGGAGAAAAGCGGCCTGCCCACGGTGTTGGAAAACGACGCCAACTGCGCCGCCTACGCGGAGTTCAAACGCGGTGCCGGTCAGGGTTTTCGCAATGTGGTCGTGGTCACCCTCGGCACCGGGGTCGGCGGCGGACTCATTCTCAATGGCGAGTTGTATCGTGGCAGCCAGTATGCCGCCGGCGAGATCGGCCAGATGAGCGTCGACTTTGACGGCGTCGAAGGTCCCTACGGCAACTGGGGTGCCCTGGAACGTTACATCGGAAATCAGCAGATCACTGAGATCGGCGTGAAACGATTCCTCGAGGCCGGACGGGAAGTCACCGCCGAAAACTGCTCACCGGAATCCCTGGCCCAGGCCGCCTACGCCGGGGATGAGATCGCTCATCAGGTCTGGCACCTGGTGGCCAAGTATCTCGCCACTGCCATGACCAGCGTGGTCTATCTGCTCAATCCCGATGCCATCGTCATCGGCGGCGGCGTGGCCCACGCGGGCAATGTGTTGTTCGATCCCTTGAAGGAGCACATGAGTTCCATGCTCAGCTCGGAATTTTTTGAGACTCTCAACATCGTGCATGCCCGCTTCGGAAATACCGCCGGCATCATCGGCAGCGCGGCGCTGGCGGCGGAGTTGGTCGAAGCCTGATCTTCGCCTCACGGTTCACGGTGCCGCCTCGGCCTCGGGCTGGAAGCGGTAGTGGCCGATGATCTTCCACTGAAACAGTCCGCGATCCAGCACCGGCCCGGCGCCGATGTTGTGAACAAAGGTGTCGTCCCCCACCACGATGCCGATGTGCCAGAGGCTCTTGTTGTTCAGATCCCAGGCCACCAGATCGCCGGGGAGATAGTCGACAGCCTTGTCAGTGACTTCGAGCGCTTCGCCGTGTCGGGTGAAGTAGGTCTGCAAGTTGGGCACGCGACGATGATCGATATTTTTGTCCGCCCGATTCAGCCCCCAGAGTTGAGGATAACGGGAAAACTCGGCCTTCATGTCCTCGTGAACGAGTTTTTGAAGATCGAGATCGAGCGCCCGATAGCTGCGAATCACCACATCAGTGCAGACCCCGGTGTCGGCCGGAACATCACCGCCGGGATAGTCGAGTACCACATAGGCGGGATCGTATCGGACCCGATGTTTCGTCCGCTCCAGCGCGGCAGTGGCGAGTCGACTGGCAAAGTCCGTCTTGTCGGCGAGCGCCGCGATCTCGCTTTCCGTCAGGTTCGCCTGAGCCTGACAAAAACGGAGCCAGTATCCCCAAAGTGCCAGGGAGATGACCGCAGTCGCAAACAGGTAGTTCCAGCGACCGGGCGGAAAAGAATGAGGAGGCGTTTTCATGGTCTTGGAAAACTACGCCAAGACCCTTGCCCTTCTTTCAGGCAATTCGGACGGAGCGCTTTTTGTTCAGTTTCAGCACTTGGCCCGAAGCCAGACCCGGCTCGCTCTTGGGATCGCTCTGCTTTTCTCCATCGATCTGGATGCTGCCCTGTTGAATGAGACGCCGAACGTCCGATCCCGTCTTCGGCTCACCAATCGAATCAAAGGCCGCCTGAACGATGCCAAGCAAATCGCCACGATCTCCGGGCGGGGTGAAGGCCGGCAGTTCCACTTCTTCCAAGTTCCCACGTTTGTTCCAGTTTTCCAGAGCCTGATCGGCCGCTTCGCGGGAGTGGTAACGCGCCACGATTTTCGCCGCGAGTGCTTTTTTGGATTCGAGAGGGTGAGCAGTCGGGTCGATTTCCTCGCCGATCAACAGCACCGAGTAGCGGGCCATCAGTTCATCCGAGATGCTCATGATCTTCCCAAACATCTCACCCGCCGGTTCCGCGATACCGACGTAGTTGTTCAGGCTCTTGCTCATCTTCTGAACGCCGTCCAAGCCTTCGAGAATCGGCAGGGTCATCACGATCTGCGGCTCCATTCCCTCGGTTTTCTGCATGTCGCGACCGACGAGAATATTGAAAAGCTGATCGGTCCCGCCCAGTTCCACATCAGCTCGCACCTCCACGGAATCCCAACCCTGCACGATGGGATACTGAATCTCGTGAAGTCGCACTTCCTGATCGTTGGCGATGCGGTTTTTGAAATCTTCGCGCTGCAACATCTGCTGCATGGTGACTCGCGCATTGAGCTGAATCACGTCGGAGAAGGTCATCTTGTTGAACCATTCTCCATTGAAAACGATTTCGGTTTTGTCCCGGTCCAGAATGTGGAAGGCCTGTTCCTGATAGGTTTCGGCGTTGGATAAAATTTCTTCTCGGGAAAGCGGCGGGCGCGTTTTCGAGCGCCCGGTCGGATCACCGATCTGGGCCGTGAAATCGCCGATGATGAGCACCGCCTGATGACCCAACTCCTGGAACTGACGCAGTTTCTCCAACACCACGCTGTGGCCGAGATGCAGATCGGGTGAGGTCGGATCGACCCCGAGCTTGGCGCGCAGCGGTTTGCCACGTTCGAGCTTGGCGAGCAGTTCTTTTTCGCTGATCACGGTGGCGGTGCCACGGGTAAGCAGTTCGAGTTGTTCGCGGGGAGAAAGCTGGGTCGTCATGGTTCGTAAATGGGGAGGGAAGAAAAAAGCCCCAAGCGACGAGACTGCAACCGGGGATTGGACCAATCGGTCCAGGCTACCTCATCGGTCGCACTTCCTGCTCCCACCGCATCAATGCCTTCTGAAGTCTCGAATAATCTTCGGGATGCTCCGCGGCAACGCTCTTGGTCTCGGTGGGATCAGTCACCAGATCGAACAGCCATTCTTCCACTTTGCCCGCCTCCAGCTTACGCACGAGCTTCACATTGGCATCACGGGCGGCCCACCAGGTCAGATCGCCCCGACGATAACGCCAGAAAAGAGTGCGCGGCTCATCGGGTTTGCCATCGGTCACGTGCTTCAGGATGTCGATTCCATCCAGCCCCTTGCCATCGGGGGTTTCGGCTCCGGCAATGCGGAGAAAACTCGTTGTCAGATCCATCAGCGTGCCGACCTGGCGCGACATCGTGCCGGACTCGATCACTCCCGGCCAGCGAACCAGACAGGGCACCCGAATCCCGCCCTCGAAGAGAGTGGACTTGTAGTCACGCCACGGCGTGTTCAGACCCGGCTTCATCGCCCCGTGATCACTGGCAAAAATCACGAGAGTGTTTTCCGCCTGACCATTGGCCTCCAATGCCTCCAGGACACGACCGACGGAAGCATCGAGCGATTCCAACATGCTGGCATAGGTGAGCCGTGTCCCTTCCATCCAGTTTTCCGCGGTCCGCTCGGGCTCGCGATCATTCGGTCCCTGAAAGGGAAAATGCGGCGCCCCGTGCGGAACATAGAGAAAGAACGGTTTCTCCGGTTCCTTGGCTCGTTCATCGAGAAATTCGACGGCATCCGCCGTGATGAGATCGGTGAGATAACCCTCGCGCTCGATGGGATCGCGTCCCTTCAGATACACGTCGAGATCGGAGAGTTCGTCGTGTTTGAAATACTCGACATTGCCGCCGAGAAACCCGGTGAAGGCATCGAAACCCTGATCGAGCGGATTGAATCTTGGGTCGTAGCCGAGATGCCATTTCCCGAACACCCCGTTGATGTATCCCACCGATTTCAGCGCCGGTGCCAGCATCGCGAGATTGGGAGGCAGCCCCAGTTCGCCTTTTTCCGCCAGAGCAATGGCCTCGTCGTAGCGACCGATATTTCCCGTCCCGATGGCGCATTCCATCCCGCCGGCCCGCTGCGGATAGCGGCCCGTCAGGATGGAGGTGCGCGACGGCGTGCACTGCGGCCCCATCGCGTAGAAATTGGCAAACTTCAGTCCGTGAGTGGCGAGGCTGTCAATATTTGGCGTCTTCGCATCGGGACATCCGTAGCAACCGACATCCGCATACCCGAGATCGTCCGCGAGGATGAAAACGATGTTCGGTTTCGCCGACAGGGGCAAAGCCAGTCCGAACATCGCGAGGCAGAAAACAAGAGTTTGCCGGATCGTCATGCCTCGATCCTAGCGGGAAGCGGGAGTGCGATCAACCGCGATCACCCCGCTCCCGCAGATACGCCCGATAGGTTTCGGCGAGGCCGTCGCGGAGGGAGTGAAGCCCCTGCCAGCCCAGCGATCGCATCTGCGAGCTATCGAGCGCTTTCCGCAGCGTGCCGTCGGGCTTGGAGGGATCGGTCCGAATGGCTCCCGCATACCCGACAATGTCCGCCACCAACTCGGCGAGTCTTTTGATCGAAATTTCCTCGCCACTTCCCACGTTGACCCAATCGGGCGGGTTCTCGACTTCCAGCAGCCGCAGACAGGCGCTGGCGAGATC
>JAGROX010000127.1 GCA_020440025.1 Verrucomicrobiia bacterium | reverse complement strand
CGCGAAGGTGCCCGCGATGGTGACAGGCCTCGCGAAGGAGCCCGTGATGGAGACAAACCTCGAGAAGGCGCTCGTGACGGCGAAATGCGCCGCGAGGGTTCTCGTGAAGGCGAAGGCGGCGCCTCTCGTGAAGGGGCTCGCGAAGGAGCCCGTGATGGAGACAAACCTCGTGAAGGCGCTCGCGATGGAGAATCTCCCGCCATGGATGATCGCCAGCTTGCCCAGTTGAGCCGAATCTTCAAGACCTACGACAAGGACGGCAGCGGTGGCGTGACCTTCGCAGAATGGGTCGCCATGAAAAACTACACGTTGAGCTCCGATCAGGAGAAACGCGAGAAGGGCTGGTATGATCAAGCCGATGCCAATGGCGACAAGAAAGTGACCATTGGCGAGTGGATCGATTGGAAATCGAGCCAGTAGTCAATCAAACGACAACCGGGATCCGGCGGGGCAAACCACACGTTTGCCCTGCCAAGATTCTCACCATCACTCCGCCCGTCATGATTCGATCTCTGCTGGTCGCTACCCTATTGGCATGGCCGACCTTCATCGGCTTCGGAGCGGAAACTCCGGATGATTCCGAGATTCCTTGGTCGTTTCAGCCGCTGAAACGACCTGCGGTCGATCCCTCCCAGTATCAGGCATGGGCCTTGGATGACCTGGATCGATTCATTGCCGCCAGACTCGAAGCAGAGGGGCTCCGCCCCAATGAAAGCGCCGACCGCCCGACTTTGATTCGTCGCGCGGCCTTTGATCTGACGGGCCTGCCGCCGACTCTGGAGGAACTCGACCGCTTTCTCTCCGATCCGGCCCCGGATGAGATCGCCTTTGCCAAGGTCGTCGACGGCTATCTCGCCAGCGAACATTTTGGCGAACGCTGGGCCCGGCATTGGCTCGACGTGGCCCGCTATGCCGACAGCGTGGGACGGACGTGGAACGCCCCCTTTCCCTACGCCTGGCGCTATCGTGACTGGGTCATCAATGCCTTCAACAGCGACAAGCGATATCATCGATTCATCGCCGAACAGATCGCGGGCGATCTCCTGCCGGCCGACACGGTGGCCCAACGACGCGAGCAGGTCATCGCCACCGGTTTCCTGACCCTCGGTTCCCTGTCCATCAACATGGGCACTTCCGAACCCTTCGTGCTCGACCAAGTCGATGATCAGATCGATGTCACCACCCGGGGATTCCTGGCGCTCAGCGTCTCCTGCGCCCGTTGCCACGATCACAAGTATGATCCCGTTGCCCAGATGGACTACTACGCGCTGGCCGGGATTTTCTACAGCTCCTGGACCTATCCCGGTCAGGCTCATGTCAGCGATCACTCCGGCTATGGCTACATCGATCCGGAAATGCTGGTGAGCCTGCCCGCCGATCTCACCTCACCGGTGGATCGGGTGCGCTCCGTGCCGAGTGGCATTCATTCCATGAGCGATCTCCGCCAGTTTGGCGGCAAGGCTCCCCCGCCTTTCGATATTCAGCCCGACTGGGCCATGGGCATGCGCGATGGAAAGCCGGTCGACTGCGCCCTCCGCGAGGGCGGCATGGCCTGGGACCTGGGCCCGGCTCCGGCGCGCGGCGATCTTCGGATTCCGGTCCTCCCTCCCTTTCCCCAGATCCCCGAAGATGCCAGCGGTCGCGTCGAGCTGGCCAAATGGATTGCGTCGCCCACCCATCCCCTGACAGCCCGGGTCATGGTGAATCGCATCTGGCAGCACCTCTTCGGCAAAGGCCTCGTGGAAACGGTCGACAACTTCGGAATGACGGGTCGTGAACCTTCTCACCCCGAGTTGCTGGATCATCTCGCCATCCGCTTTGTCGAAGACGGATGGTCAATCAAGAGCACGATCCGTGCGATCATGCTGAGCCGGACCTATCAACTGGACAGCACCAGTCAGGATCTCGCCGCCGAGAAAGATCCCGACAACACCCTCTACTGGCGATCCACCCCGAAGCGCCTCGAGATGGAACCTCTCCGGGACACCCTGCTGGCGGTCTCCGGCACCCTGATTTCAGGGGCACCGGAACCCGGTTATCTCGCCGGCAACGGCAGCCGGGGACGAAGCCAGGTGCGTGGCGACATCGGTTTCGATTCGGCCTATCGCACCCTTTATCTGCCGGTGCTGCGAGACCTGCTTCCCGACGAATACGGCGTATTCGATTTTCCCGATCCCAGCTCGATCAATGGCCTTCGTCACGTCACGACCGCGCCTCCCCAGGCCCTGTTTTTCATGAACAGTCGGTTCATCGAACGAACTGCGGCAGCTACCGTCGACCGTCTCTTTGAGTTGGCCGGTTCCAATGAAGATCGCATCACCACCGCCTATCGCCTGATCCTCAGTCGCGCCCCCGACCCGGAAGAAGTGGCCAGTGCCAAAGCCCTCATGAGCGACCTCGACACCGAAGGTCTCAACGATCCCGAAGCCTATCGCTGGTCCGTATTTATCCAGGGCCTGTTCGCCTCGGCCGAGTTTCGCTACGTGCTCTGAATCGATCCCTCCTTGCCCGCCATGTTCACCCGCCGCCATTTCCTCAATGCCACCGGCCCCGCCTTTGGATCGTTGGCGCTGAGCGCCCTGCTGCCCCGTTGGGCTCCTGCCGCGACCGAGATTTCCAGCGGAGGCAATCCCCTGGCCCCTCGGGAAACGCACCATCCGGCGACGGCGAAGCGGGTCATCTTTCTGTTCATGAATGGCGGCCCCAGTCATCATGAAACCTTCGACTACAAGCCGGAACTGATCCGAGCAGCGGAAAACACGCCCCGTCTCCTGCCTCCGGCCTTGAAGTTTTCTCCCTCGGGTCAGAGCGGACTCATGATTTCCGAGGCCTTTCCCGAACTGGCCAAACAGGCGGACGAACTCTGCCTGCTCAACGGGATGAGAATCGACAACAACGGTCACCATCAGGCCGTGGTCAGGCTGCACACAGGGAACGAGATGTTTGTTCGTCCCTCCATGGGCAGTTGGATCGTCTACGGACTGGGTTCCGAGGCCGACGACTTGCCGGGATTCATCACCATCAATCCGATCTCCGATCTCGGCGGTGCCGGCAACTACGGCTCGGCCTTTCTCCCGGCCAGCTTCCAGGGCACCCGCATCAGCGGCAGCTCGGGAAATGTCCCCAACCTCAACAACGGTCGCCTGACCGATGCCGATCAGCGAAAACAGCTGGATTTCGTCAATGCGTCCAATCGACGGCTGAAGGGCCGCATTCCGGGCGTGCCGGAATTCGAGGGAGTCATCCAGAGCTACGAGATGGCCTACAAGATGCAGAGCTCCATCCCCGAGACCTTCGCGCTCGACGCCGAGCCGGATCACATCAGGGACCTCTACGGCATCAATGACGGCGTCTCGTCCGGCTTCGGTACCCAGTGCCTCATGGCCCGTCGATTGGCGGAGAAAGGCGTCCGTTTCATCCAACTCACCGCCAACGGCTGGGATCACCACGGCAATGTCGGAACCGGAGTTCTCGATCGCGGTGCCTCGGTCGACAAACCCATCGCGGGACTGCTGGCCGACCTCAAGCAGCGGGACATGCTCAAAGACACCCTCGTCGTCTGGGGCGGAGAATTCGGGCGCGGTGCCCACGAAGACAACACCGGCGGGCGCGGCCACAACGGATCCGGATTCACCTTCTGGATGGCCGGAGGCGGCGTCAAAGGCGGTCACGTCCATGGCGCGACCGACGAACTCGGGGCCGAGGCCGTCGATGGCGTCATGGATTTCCACGACCTCCACGCGACCATCCTTCACCTGCTCGGATTGGATCACAAGCTGCTCACCTATCGCTACGCCGGCCGAAAGTTCCGACTGACCGACACCGAAGGCAAAGTGGCCAAGGAAATCCTCGCCTAGGGCTCCGCTAGCGGTCAGGCGACGGATGTCATCCTTGCGGTTTTGCCTTTCCGAGGGGGAAAGATTCCGGAAGGATGGCGGGCGAAAAGAATCCGTAATTAATCGGGCGGCAGGTCAAACTTCGTCGCCTGATCCGTTTCGGCAGAACCCGCTCCCCGGATCAGCCTCACGTCGTCTGTCCAGTTATTGAACCAATTCCTGGATTCCTTTGAGGTATTCAACGGTGACCGTGCTTCCCAATGCAGGGCCAATTCCAATTCGTCCTGAAACACTCCTGAAGTCTCCTGAAACCTCGCCGAGCAGCTCACCATCAATGAAGACCCGGATCACGTTTTCCGATACCCGAATCTCAAGGTCATACATCTGATCGACCGTCAATTGACCCATGGCTCCCGATTGAAATTCTTGCCATTTTCCAGTCTCCGGATCAGCAAAATGAGATTTTCGATTTCCCTCAGCGCGATTGAAGATAACGGCTCCCTTGTTGCCAAAATAGAGTCGAATTTCAGTAGAATCTGTCTTCGCCCTAGCCAACACCCTGAACGGGGTCACCAAGTCTTCATTACTCCTGACGCTGGTTGCATTGCCTTGGCTCGATAGAGTGAAAAGTCTACCGGCTCGGTCAACTTTGATGGGTAGCATTCCGGCCGTCTCATACTTCCCTCTGGATCCCAGAACCAATATCTCACGACCTCCGGTGCCTTGCGGCGAATCGGTCTTTCCTTGGTCCGGAACCTTTTCACCGGCATCCGCTTTAGCGATCCGCTCCCTTTGAAGATCGACCAACTTCCGAATTTCCACGGCTTTATCTATCTCACCTTTTTTCGTAAAATCTTCGACCACCGACTCCAATTCATCTGCGTACCAATTCAATACTTTCAATTGGCCCGCGGCAATCTTCACCGACAGCAAGCGAGCTTCCGTTTGGTAGATCTCCTGCATCCGGGCGAGCGCCGAGTCGTTGGCTTTTTTTTCCAAAGCATCTCGCTTCCGAAACTGATCTCGCTCCCGTTCAATCTCCAGAACTGCGTCAAGATCTCCTCGGCGTTGCGCGTCCTTCCCCAGTTTCTCCAACGCTCCATCATACTTTGCCTGGAGATCCAGCAACGGCTGTTTCACCTTCTCCTGATGAATTTCCAACTGCAAATTAAGCGCGGCTACCTCCGGGATCTGCGAATTCTGGCAGTGGCCTCCGCTTGGAAAAGCGAATGCGGAAACCAATGACAACGCCACACATTTAAAGTGAATTATGATTCGATGCATTTTCTTGCAGTCATTTACTTCCTTTGCAATCCGCTCACGAGTAGCCCACAGGCGGACCGGTCGTTTCGCATAGCCTGGAAATTTTTCGCCCGTTCGTCTCTGACGCGCCTCTTCTGCCCTTCGACAGGCCTTCTGCCTTTGGTCAGCCTCCACCCCGAAGGCACTGGGGCCTAGTGGTTCGATGGGAGGCGGGTGCGTTCAGGCCCATCGTGGGTGAGAATTCCGGATTTGGCAGGGTGAGTCAACGATTTTCTCCAGAGGATAGGGGCTCCGCTGGCGTTCAGAAAACGGAGTCTGACAGATGTCATCCTTGCGGTTTTGCCTTTCCAAGGAGGAAAGATTCCGGAAGGATGGCTGGCGAAAAGAATCCGGAACGAATCGGGCCGTAGGTCAAACTTCGTTGCCTGATCTGTTTCGGCAGAACTCCGATGACCCAACAGATCCTTTCGTCCCTTCTTCAAGCCATTTTCCTTAGCCTCCCTCCGATTCTTCTGGCGCTCCGGTTCTGGAAGAAGTCGCCGAGTTGGTGGCTGATCGGCTTGAGTCTTCCGGTGATCAGTTGGATTTGTATCAACGGAATGGTCTGGCTCCACAATGCCGACATCACCCGGCAAATGAATGAACTGGAAGCCGCGGGCGAGCCGATTCCCGAGGATCTGATGGAGGCTTTTGCCAATGACGGCGGCAGAAACGTCTTCGCTCTCTTTTTTGGCTGGCTCTATGTGGTGCCCTTTTTCCTTGGATGGATGATTCCCTTTGGCATCGGCCAAGCCATCCGGAAATCCCGACAGAAAAAGCAATAGTCCATTCCCATCTGAGATCGGCGTGACTTCCTCACTTCGCCGTCGCCGATCTCCTCGGGTTGAGCCCCCTCCCCCTTCTTTCTGCTCCCACTACCACAGTTCAACGGCTTCGTGGTCAGTTTCCGTGGCCCAGCGGCGTTTTGCAGGCAAAATTGCGGGGTTTCCGATGCAAAGGGAAAGCCCGCAAAGTCCCTAGCCATCAAGGTAATGAGTGGGAAGAATCGCGGGTAACCGTATGGTTCGGCAGAAAAATTCATCAAGATTTCATTTTATCTTCACAATCATTTCACACTGGCAGGTAACGGTTGTCGTCATGGATCAGACAATGATTGGAACAATTCGACCGGAATACCTTGAGGCCGTCGAGGCAGCGCGTTTGACAGCGCGTTTGAACCCGTGGCTAATTCCTCTTCTCCTTGCCGCACCTCTCTTGGTGCTAGTTCCTGTGCTACGGCGATGGCATTGGGCTGCAATCAGCGGTCTGGCGCTGATCGCCGTTGTAGCAACCTGGTTCTCATACTACGGCTGGTCCGACACTAGCTGGAGAACAATAGAAGCACTCGCGGTGACCGATGCCGAGAGGGCGGAAGCTACCTCGGATACGGATGCGGTTTTCGAACCCATTTTTTTCGGCACACCCTTCGCCGTATTTTACTCCTCGATTTGGTGCGGCATTGCATTCGCGCTTCGCGCTATCACCAAGAGATTCCGGAGGCGAGGAATCCCCATGGAGCCAATTGCCGAATCGGGCAGGAACGGGGATTAAACCCGCTCCCCCCACACCACCGGCCATACGGGTTTGACGGTGGTCGTTGCTCCCTTGCCGCTCTGCGGTGCCCGTTGGGCATCTGTCTCGCTCCGCTTGGCGGTAGCACGGCGGATCCGGCCGTCTCCAGTCACTCCGAATGGGCTCCGCCAGGGGGCCGGCAACCGAGTTTGACGGATGGCATCCCTGCGATTTTGCCTTTCCAAGGGAGAAAGATTCCGGAAGGATGACGGGCGAAAAGAATCCGGAACGAATCGGGCGGCTGATCAAACTTCGTTTCCTGATCCGTTTCGGTAGAACCCTTAAATATGCCAAACAAGGCAATCATACTAAAAGTCGCATTAGCCGCAACGGTTTGGGCGCTCATTGGTGTTGCAGTCTTTGATGCGATCGGCGTCGGAACTTATTGGGGAGGCGAGAGCCGGTGGGCGATGCTTCTCTCACCTGGGATCATTCTTCCGGTCGTTGTGGCTAGCAACCTGATTTGGATTGGATTCACCATCAGAGAGTTCCGACAGCACCGAGGCAATTACCTTTCAGCTGCGCTTTTCTCTCCGATCATCGGCGCTGCGCTCGTCGGACTGATCTATTGGGCACTCAACCGCTTTCCACAAATTGATGTTTGGTTGGTGATCGGCGCGATATTTTACATCTTGGCCTTTTCACTCCTGATCTGGCCGATCAGCATCGGAGCAGCCTTATCTTGCTGGGCGATCACTTGGAACGACCTCAACACGCCACGAAAGCACGGGCAGCACAAGACGAGTCACTCAAGCCCTGAACTTCCCGAGTCGAAATGATTTTTGTGCACCACGAGGGGGCTCCGCCTGGGGACAGGACAAACTTCATCCCCTACCTCGTTTCGGCCGGGCCCGAGAAATCCCTCGCCATTAAGACAATGAGTGGGCAAAATCGCGGGTAAACGTATTGTTCGGTTGATCGATGAGGGCATTCACAATGATAACTTTGGCTGGCCTCGCATTTTGCGATATCGCGAAAGCCAGCCCAACGATTTGGAGCATTTCTTCCGAGCGTGATTTGAAATCCGCGAAAATTCAGATTCACGCGGAGGAAAAAGTTATCGATGGAACGATCAACGGACCTGTTGATCGGTTTTACACGATAAAGTGGACTCCTCACCAAGATTATTTTCCAAATGTCACTGATCGAGTGATTACTGTGGTGGTCTATCCGAAATCGACTTCTGATGATCCGAAAGATCATGAACCAATCGTCAGATCAGTTTTTACTGCCAAAGAAAACGGAGATATTGAGGCGAAATTTAGTTTCAAAGAAAAAAGCGAATTCCATTTAGAGATTTATCTCGGTGATCCAACTCGTCTTTTTTACAGGTTAAAGCTTAAAGATTACCTCGATGGATTCGCCAAAGTTGATCCTTAGGGCTCCGTTGGCGGCCAGGTGACGGATGGTATGCTTGCGGTTTTGCCTTTCCAAGGGGGAAAGAATCCGGAAGGATGACGGGCGAAAAGAATCCGGAACGAATTGGGGGGGGGCAGGTCAAACTTCGTCCCCTGCCCCGTCTAGGCAGCACTCCGCAGAAATGAAAATCCTCACAACGATATTTTTGGCCTTGAGCGTGGGAGTAATTGGCGCTCAGTCCGAAAATGATAACCCTGACGATCAAGCGCTGAAGGCAGCAGCGAAGAAGGCATTCGAAGCGGGTTCTTAGAATCCTGAAATATTCGAAATCGGCGAGATCAGATTTCGAAAGATTATGTTAGAGGGAGCCATTGAAACGTGGTTTCCCCCGAAGGTTATGAGTTCTATCTTAGAAGACTTCGGGAAGGGCCCGTTTTCCATCGTTGACTATCGCCGGAAGCCCGAGACGCTTGACGATAACGGTGGAGAAACCTACTGCCGACTCTTTTTCCTCGTTTACGCTCCAACCAAGGTCGCCACCATTGATAGCAGGGCATATCCCTGCCCGAAGGACAAAACGAGCGTAAAAACAAAATAGGGCTTCTACCAATAGTGGCTCGCTAGGGGGCTGGCAGCGAACTTTGACGGATGGCATGCTTGTGATCTTGCCTTTCCAAGGGGAAAGATTCCGGAACGAATCGGGCGGCAGGTCATACCTCGCTGCCTGACCCGTTTCGGCAAAACCGGTTGGAAAACCTGCAAAATCCCTAGCCATCGAGGCTATGAGTGGGCAGAATCGCGGGTAAACGTATTGTTCAGCTTCAAAATTCATGATCCGTGTTTCCGTCATAGGATTAATCGTCAGCCTGCTGATTGGAAGCAGCCTCCTCGCTCACACCGATCCAGAGGGTGAGATCCATCCGGCCTTGTTGGTCCGAGGTGATCAGTTGCACCTTTTTTACACGAAGAATCCACGATTCCTCACTGAGGATGACAAAGCGGTGCGGCATCTCCGAGTGCTTGATCAGGAGTTCAAGGTCGTTTCAGATTCGCCAGTAGAGGAAAAAGAGGATCTAGCAGAACGGTCATTGTGCGCGTTCAACAACGGGGATTGGTATTTCCTCCATGATGAACTGAATGGCGACCCCAATGCCGAATTCGGCCGCTATTTGATCAGCACCTATGGTGCAGACGGGCACAGCAATCAGTTCACGGTGGCTGGTCGCGGCTCGCTAGGGATTTCGACTGGCCTCTTCGTTACCGAGAATCAGATCATCGTGGCAGCGAACGAACAGTCCGTTTTTTTTGATCCATTTGGAAATCCCAAAGAAGCTGGCGGATTGGAAACATTGGGTGATTTGATCGTTGTGATGTTCTCTAGGGAGACTCGATCGGAGATGGCGCGTGTCTCTCTGGGCACACCATCACGTGTCGTTGGCCTGACTCCATCCAGTTCAGCACCTGTCGTCCACGGAGGATCGGTCTACGTCGGATGGATAAAGGAATCAAAGCGACAGGACGGTGAGGTGACGAGATCGACAGTGATTTCCCAATGGGATCTGGGCACCTCGAACGTAAAGCATAGAGTTGTTGATGAGGAGGTAACCTGGAATACGTCTGTCGCGTTGTGCGTGTTTCGGGATCAGATTGTGATGGCCTACAGCGATACTATTCCCGACGGTGATCAGGTTTCAGTGGAATTGCGGCGCCTCAAACTCAGGGAACAAGATACGGCGCCCGCTGAATCGGGTAGGAACGGGGACTGAGGCGCTACGGGCCTCCGCCAAGGGGCAGGCAACGGAGTTTGACGGATGGCATGCTTGCGATTTTGCCTTTCCAAGGGGGAAAGATTCAAGAAAGATGACGAGCGAAAAGAATCCGGAACGAATCGGGCGGCAGGTCAAACTTCGTTGCCTGCGCCGTTTCGGCAGAAACCCTGACAATCCTGTATGAAATACGAGATTCTCTTCGCAATTCTTTTGACCGCCCTACCCGCGCTGACGCAAGAACAGCGAAACGCGGATGGAAAGGCCGAAAAAGATTCTCAGGCTGATTCAATTCTCAAGGTTCTCGCAGACCCGGAGGGACACCCATATTTCCCGAAAGATCGGGAATCCTATGACACGCCTTCCTACACGCGCTATTTGGCAGCGATGAAAGAGCCGTCGATCTCTCGACAACTTCCAGATGGCGTAGAATGCATTTATCGCCTTACGATTCTCCCAACTTTTTCGGACCGTATGTCGATTAGGATTTCAAAGAAGGGAGGACGCTACGAAATGCGTGCGATTCAACTTAGGTGCAATTACGCTCACGATCCGGTCGAGATCGTGCACGACGAAACTCGAATTCTGGACGAGAGCCTTTCCGGACCTTTGGTCAGCCTGTTTTCTCGTGAACAGCTCTGGATCAAATTTACCAATCTCGAGAAAGCAGTGATGGACTCGGTAAAGGACAGGATACCCTACATATTTGAGAGAAGAACTGAAGAGGGTTACGAAATGATTGATCCTCACTCCCCATCCGTAGGAGTTCTATTTCTGGAAGATCACCCGCATCTTTCCACGAAGGATTTCAAAATTTACGATCGGATCGCTGATCGCCTGATTAAGGAAGCAGGTTTTCCAGCCCAGGCGAATTCCGCAGATCCAAAATAAGGGGCTCCGCCAGTGGTCCGGCAACGAAGTTCGACGGATGGCATGCCTGCGGTTTTGCCTTTCCAAGGAGGAAAGATTCCGGAAGGATGGCGGACGAAAAGAATCCGGAATGAATCGGGCGGTAGGTCAAACTTCGATGCAGTATCCGTTTCGGCAGAACCCAAGAAATCCCTAGCCATAAAGGCTATGAATGGGCAGAATCGCGGGTAAACGTATTGATCTCTCTAAAAAATGAGCAAGTTCCTCAAATGGATTCCGGTCGGATTTGCTGCATTGACTGCAATTCTTCTTTTAGGATCGTACGCCTACTTTCGCGTAGCCCATATCTCTCCAATGCGCGGATTCGATTTTGGAACGACCAGCGCAGAGGTCTACATTGAAATTCCTGCTGAACTCGAGCCTCTTTCGCATGCATATAACGCGATTGGCACAATGGAAGGAACAGCAACTGGTAGGAGAGTAGCTGTGAGGACTCGAATCTTCACCCGGGAATTTCTTTGACCGTCACCGGAAAACTGAGAGAATCGGGTAGGAACGGGGATTAAACCCGCTCCCCCTGCACCACCGGCCATACGGTTTTACTACGGACGTTCCTCTCTTGCCGCTTCGCGGTGCCCGTCAGGCAACTGTCTCGCTCCGCTTGGCGGTAGCACGGCAGATCCGGCCGCCTCAAGTCACTCCGAATGGGCTCCGCCAAGGGATCAGGCAACAAATTTGACGGATGGCATGCTTGCGGTTTTGCCTTTCCAAGGGGGAAAGATTCCGGAAGGATGGCGG
>JAGROX010000126.1:12722-22498 GCA_020440025.1 Verrucomicrobiia bacterium | reverse complement strand
GCGGTGAAGCTGATCACCGAGGTGGGCGCCGCACCGGAGGGAACCACGGAGGCGGCGCGAACCGAGTTTACGGCAAGCAGATTCTGCAACTCCACATTCGCCTGACCGGCCAACATGTTCCGCAACGGCAGATTGTCATAGGGAGAGCCCGCGTTGTAGACCTGCACGGCTGCAATGGCATCGAGGACTTCCATCCCTGTTCCCAGCACCCGGGCAAACACGGTGAATCCGCCATTCTGATTGTCCAGATTGGAACGGTTGTCAGCCAGGTTGACGAACCATTGGTTGGTGGCGCTGTTGGGATCGCCTCCCACCTTGGCCATGGCAAGGGTGCCCCGCGTGTTGGGAACCCCGAATTCGTTGACCACGGCGGCAAATTTGGCAATGTTCTGCGTCGGCAGGGTCGCGGTGAAGCCTCCGGTCTGAATGACAAAATTGGGCATGGACCGATGAATCAGCGCATTGGTGTAGGCCCCGACGTTCACGTAGTTGATGAAGTTCGCCACGGTGGCCGGAGCATCGGTGGCCAGCATCTCGATGTTGAATTCCCCGAGGGTCGTGGAGACCTGGTAGATCGAACCTGTCACGCCGGGCAAACCGAAGAATGGCGTGAGATCCACCACGAGCCCGTTGTCATCCACTTCCTGCCGCGGAATCGACGATAGGACGGTGGGCAGTGATCCCGGAACCTCCGGAGCTTGGGCATGGACCACGACTTCAGCAGCGATGCTGATCAGGCCGAAGAGGATGGCGAGTTTTGGAAAAAGAAATCTCAAAACGGTCAAAATGGAGGGAGGAAGGCTTCAGTTTCGCTGCCTGATTTTGAGGCAAGTCACTGATTGGGGGGCGGATTGTGCCTGTTCTGAAGAAAAAGTTCAAGCCCAGGCTCCCTTCTTGTCGAATAGGCGAGGAAGTGTGACAGACCGCTCCGATGAATGCGAGCCGTTGTGGTTCCCCGTCCTGATTTCGAGATGAAGCCCACTTGCCGACAGGAAAAATCTCGCCACATTCCCCTCCACTATGTCAGCCATCCCCTCTGAATTTTCCGGTGTCACCGCCTTCGCCAAAGCGAACGTCTATTTCGACGGCAAGGTGGTCAGCCACAGCATCGTCTTTGCCGACGGCAGCAAAAAGACCCTGGGCCTCATCTATCCGGGCGATTTTCACTTCGGCACCGAAAAGGCCGAGCGCATGGAAATCGTGGCCGGAGATTGCGTGGTGAAACTCGACGGCAGCGACAGTGAAACCGCCTATACCGGTGGCCAGTTTTTCGAGGTTCCGGCCAACAGCGGCTTCGACATCACCGTCAGCGGAGGCATCTGCGAGTACATTTGCTCGTTCATTGACTGAGAACGGTCCCAGTCGCTCAGTGAGGGTGGCAGGAACTCCAAGGTTGACCCAGAGGGTCAAATGGCCTACAGAAACCGCTTTCCCGCTCGGCTTGATGCTTGGGAAAACTTCCCTCATTTCCATTTCAGACACCGAAACCAGCTACGACCATGGGTACCACCGCAGAACGGAACAAGAATCTGACTCGTCCAAAAAAGGGCGGAGCCGCCAGAACGCGTCGCCAGAGTGAGCAGAAAAAGCGTCTCGTCGCCCTCGGCATGGACGAAAGCGCCGTCAAAAAGCTGAACCGCCGCGAGGTCCTCGACCTCCTCAAACGCCCCGCGAAAGTGGCCAAGGCCAACGCCTGATCGCCCCTTTCGACGAACGCAATTTTTTCGAAACAGACGGCCAAATCTTGGCCGTCTTTTTCGTGTCCGGATGGATCGATGACGAAAGGCGAGAACCGCCTCTTCAGAGGCTGTCCGGAGACCGCAAAACCGCCCCAAAGGGGCAGCCTCAAGACAGCCCAGGGCAACGCCCTGGGCTTGATGCGAGAAAAGCATTTGAGCCCCAACGGGGCGGCCTCAACCTTCTGGAAATGAATCCGTTGGGGTCATCTCGGTGCCACTTTGCTCAGGGTAACGATATTTTCCAGGCCGTTGCGCGTTGAACTGGCATCGCCCGCCCTCTGGCGTGATTGAGACCCATTTTCCGACAGCCTCTTCAGGCATGGGGCTGAAAGGTGATCAACGGATTGGGCTCGGCGGCGGGACCGTCGACCTTTTCGAACACGATCGGACGCGGCACAATGAGTTCCTGAGTGATGCCTGGCCCTGAGTAGTAGGACAAGAAACGGTGTCGCGACAAATCCACGGGGAAACGCACCGTGGGGAGGGGAATTCGTTCAGGTTCCTCCTCGTCGTCGATGTCTTCTTCTTCATCATCGTCTTCGTCCCACTCATTTTCGCCGTCACCCTCATCGTCCCACTCCTCTTCGGCGGCCTCCTCATCATCAGCACCCTCTTTGGGGAGATCGAGCAGGCGCATGCCCTCGAATCCCGACACCTCGGCGTGCAGCCAGAGGGTTCCCATCTCCTCGTCAGCCTCGTAGAACAGGGTGAGCCGAGGCCCCTGATAGTGAAAGGGAATGCCCCAGATCTGGTCCTCGATCGCCACCTGGTGATACATCCGGTCATCAAAAAGACCACGGGCGTCTTCGAAAAAGAGATTGCCGTCCTGCCGGATCATCTCGATTTCCTCGGGCGACAGGGTCACGACCGGGTCGAAGGCGGTCAGCGATCCCATCTGAGAGATCACGTCGTGAAGCGTCAAATATCCGGTGCCGACATAGGTGTTTCCTTCGGAATCGATCAGCTGAGTCTGCGAAACGATGGTGTCGATCTCCTCACCCGGAGCCTTGGAGAAGGAAACCCGGTAGGGAACAAAGGCACCGGGCGCGATGGACAGCACTCCACCTCCCGCCACCGGCAGATTCAAGGGTTCTGTGGTATAAAGTTGATGCGGCGCGAAACGAGGTGTCATGGCAACTGATGAAATAGTGAATCCAACCCTTTGGTGACAAGTCAAAAGCCTGACGTGTGAGGCTCAGGTCATTTTCGACTCGCAAACGCCTCGATCAACTCCGCCACTTCCAAATGATTGCAGATTCGCGCGTCCTCTGCCGCAGTTCGACGGAAGTCATTCACGATGGTCGGATCGGCTCCGTGTTCCAACAGCCAGGCACAGGCGTCTCGCCTTCCGGCGGCGGCGGCTTTGTGAAGGGGAGTGGTGCCGTTCTTCAAGGGAATATTGATGGGAACTCCGGCCTCCACCAGCAGGGCCATGGATTCCGCCGATCCGCGAGCAGCCGCATAGTGAAGGGGGTTGACTCCCTGCCTCTGCCGCACCAGCGGATCCGCCCCTCCTTCCAAGAGGACTCTGACGATATTAGGATGTTCGCCACAGTCATGAAGGGCGGTGAATCCCCAGGTGTCTCCCAGATTGGGATCGGCACCACGGCCCAACAACAGGCTGACTTGATCGATATTCCCATTCGCGGCCGCATTGTGGATGAGATGCCGATCAGCCGTTCCGATGGGCTGATTGGGGTCAATCCCAAATTCGAGGAACAACTCGAGGAGATTGGTGTGCCCACGGCCACAGGCAAGCGACACCAGACTCACATCATCCCTGGCAGAAATCGCCCACGGATTCCCGCCTTTCTCCAAGTAGTCCCTGACCGCCGCTTCATCGCCCTCGCGACACGCTCGGATCACCGGGTGAGTCGGTGGCAGAACTTCAAATTTCTTGTGGGTGGAATTTTTCATCATTTTCGACTCGCAAATTCGTCGATGAAGTCGCCCACTTCAAAATGTTCGCAGCTTCGGGCAGCCTCGGCAGGCGTCCTACCGTTTCGATTCACGATGGTCGGATCGGCTCCGTGTTCCAACAGCCAGGCACAGGTATCTCGCCTTCCGGCGGCGGCGGCTTTGTGAAGGGGAGTGGTGCCGTTCTTCAAGGGAATATTGATGGGAACTCCGGCCTCCACCAACAGGGCCATGGATTCGACCGATCCGCGAGCGGCCGCATTGTGCAGGGGGTTGATTCCCTGCCTCTGCTGCACCAGCGGATCAGCACCCCCTTCCAGGAGGATCTTGACCACCGCAGGTTGCTCCACGCACTCGTGGAGAGGCGTGAACCCCCAGGTGTCTCCCAGATTGGGATCGGCACCGTGTTGGAGCAGAAGTTTCACTTGATCGATTCTGGCGTAAGTTGCGGCTGCATGAAGGAGACGCCGATCAGCAGTCCCGACAGGCTGGTTTGGATCGATCCCAAATTCCAGAAATTGTTTGAGGAGTCCGATCTGTTGGAACAAAGAAGCCAGCGACACAAGATTCATATCATCTTTATCGGAAATGGCCCAAGGATTCCCGCCCTCTTCCAAGTAGTCCCTGACCGCCGCTTCATCGCCCTCGCGACACGCTCGAAGCACCGGGTGATTCGGCGGCAGAACTTCAAATTTCTTGTGGGTGGAATTTTTCATCATTTGAAATTCGAAAGATGTCCAGAAATTGAACGGCCAATTCTTGATATCGTTAACGATTGGTAAAGGAAATTCGCTCCCTTGGCCGGTTCCTGAAGCCAAGCCCGCGAACCTGTCGTAGGGTCTCCGAACCATTCCCATGCCTGTCCTTGATCCCTCCACGCTCTCTGATCGATCTTCGAACGATGAGGTGCTGGATGCGTTTCTGAATCATCTCATCGAGGCGGGGATCGAACCCTATGATCATCAGGAGGAAGCGATCCTGGAACTGTTCGCGGGCAACAATGTGATCCTGAATACGCCGACGGGTTCGGGGAAGTCGCTGGTGGCGCTGGCGCTGCAGTTTCGGGCCATCTGTCAGGGACGACGCTGCTTTTACACGGTTCCGGTGAAGGCCCTGGCGAATGAGAAATTTCTCTCGCTCTGCCAGACGTTCGGGCCAGAACAGGTGGGAATGATCACCGGGGACGCGACGGTGAACCCCCACGCGCCCGTGATCTGTTGCACGGCGGAGATTTTGGCGAACCTAGCGCTTCGCGAAGGGGCGAAGGCGGAGGTCGATGATGTGATCATGGACGAGTTCCACTACTACTCCGATCACGAGCGCGGGGTGGCGTGGCAGGTGCCGCTGCTAACGCTGCCGAGGGCGCGATTTTTGCTGATGTCGGCAACGCTCGGAGAGACCGCGTTTTTTGAGAAATCGATCACCGAACTGACCGGCGCTCCGACGGCGCTGGTGCAATCGGACGACCGTCCGGTGCCGCTGGAGTTCGATTACAGCACCACACCGCTGGAGGAAGCGATCGAAGAGATGGTTGCCGCCGGACGCGCGCCGATCTATCTGGTTCACTTCACCCAGCGATCCTGCGCGCAGACGGCGCAGAATCTGATGAGCCGAAATTTCTGCAGCAAGGAGGAGAAAGCAGAGATCGCCGAGGCGCTGATCGGAGCCGATTTCCGGAGTCCCTACGGAAAGGAGATGAAAAAGCTGCTCCGCCACGGGCTCGGCATTCATCACGCGGGCCTGCTCCCGAAGTATCGGGTGACGGTGGAGAAACTGGCGCAGCGCGGCTTGTTGAAAGTGATCTGCGGGACCGACACCCTCGGCGTGGGAGTCAATGTGCCGATTCGGACCGTGCTCTTCACTCAGCTTTTCAAATACGGCGGGCAATCGACCAAGACCCTGACGGTGCGCGATTTTCGACAGATCAGCGGACGGGCGGGACGACGCGGATTCGATGATGTCGGCTACGTGGTCGCCCAGGCACCCGAGCATGTCATCGACAACATCAAGGCGGAGCAGAAAGCGGCCGACAAGGGCAAGAAAAGTCGTGCGATGAAAAAGAAGCCTCCGGAGAAGGGCTTCGTGATGTGGGACGAGGGCACTTTCCGAAAGCTGATCGAGGCGCCATCGGAAAAGCTGAGTTCCAGTTTCTCAATGCGCCACGGCATGTTGCTCAATGTGCTCAGCCGACAGGACGAGGACGGCTGCGCGGAACTTCGCAGCCTGATCAACGACTGCCACGAGACGCCGGTGAAAAAGCAGGCCCTGCGGCGGCGCGCCTTTTCCCTTTTCCGGGGTTTGGTGGAGGGGAAAATCCTCACCATCATTCCCAAGGCGGAGCGAAAGGGACCGGCGAAGGTAATGCTCAACATCGAGCTGCAGGACGACTTTTCCCTGAATCAGGCTCTCGGCGTCTATCTGCTGGAGGCCATCCCCCAACTCGATCGCGAGGAACCGGATTACCCGCTCAACGTGATTTCTCTGGTGGAGGCGATCCTGGAAGATCCTTCGGCGGTCATTCAAAAGCAGACCGACAAGCTGAAGTCCGAACTGATGGGCCAGATGAAGGCCGAGGGCATCGAGTATGAGGAGCGGATGGAACGCCTTGCCGAAGTCGAGCATCCCAAGCCGGGCAAGGATTTCATCTACAACACTTACAATGCCTTCGTGGCCGAGTATCCATGGGCAAAGGAAGTCTCAGTGAGGCCAAAATCCATCGCCCGGGAAATGTATCTCGAGTGGCAATCGTTCGAAGGCTACATCAAAACCTACGGTCTGGAACGAAGCGAGGCGGTGCTGCTGCGCCACCTATCCGAGGTTTACAAAGTCCTAGCGCAAACAGTGCCCCCCGCTCTGAAGACGGAGGAACTGGAGGAAGCCGAGACATTTTTCGAAGACATCGTTCGCGGGGTGGATTCGAGCCTGCTGGACGAGTGGGAGCGGCTCCGCAATCCCGGCTACGTGCCCGAGGAGGAAAAACCGGTCGCTGAAAGAAAAGCGATTCCCATCACGCGAAATCGGACCTCTTTTACCCGATCGGTGCGCGGCCGCGTTTTCGATTTCGTGAGAGAACTGTCTCGCGGAAATCTGGAAGCGGCGGTCGATCTGGCGGGAGCGACCGAGGAATGGCACCTGGCTCGGCTGAGCGAAATCATGGCCGACTATCCTGCCGAGCATGGCCGGATCCGACTCGATCCCGAGGCGCGGAACGCCAAGCACTGTTCGATTCGAGAACTTCCCGAAACGAAGTCATGGCGGGTCGAACAGGTCCTGGTCGATCAGGAGGAACTCAACGACTGGAGCGCCGTCTTCAATGTCGACCTGGAAAAAAGTGACGCTGCAGGCGAAGCGGTCCTGAGTCTGAGTTCGCTGGGCCAGATCGCGGATGATTGAGGCGATCAAAGGTTCCTTCCGTGCGAATCTCGCCCTCAAAAAGGTGTCGACAAAGATTGTCTCCTTTCCGGAACGCTTGTTAGACTCGCGCTTGTGATGCCCTCTTTTCCTTTCCGATTCATCGCCCTTGCCATCTCACTGGCATCGGCTTTCCCGATCTCAAGTTCCTTGGCTGACGATCCGCGATACGAGATCGATCTCACCATCGCACGTCAGGGTTTTGATCGAGAGATGTGCTGGGTTCACGCCCGCGCTGGAGCCATTCCGCCACTGACCGAGGCCAACCCCGGATCGCTTCCGCTGGTGGTGATGACCTTGCAAAAACTCCAGCTCTCCGGTTCCGATATTTTCTATGCGCTCAACGAAATGCGCAGCACTGACTTGGGCAATACCTGGACCGATCCGAAGGAACACGCCTCGTTTGCCCGCCAACCTTTTTCCTATGGCGGGAAAGATGATCTCGAGATCACCGTCTGCGACTTCTGGCCCAAGTGGCACGCGAAAACCGGCAAACTCCTCGGCACCGGCCACACCGTGGTCTACGAGAACAATCACGTCGCCAAGGTCCGTCCGCGCGGAACGGCCTACGCGGTCTACGAACCCACCTCGCAATCTTGGTCTCCGTGGAAAACCATCGCCATGCCCGACGATCCCAAATTCGTCAACGCGGGAGCCGGTTGCGTGCAGCGAGTTGATTTGGAAAATGGCGACATCCTTCTGCCGGTCTATTTCAAAGCCCTCGATGCCGCCCAGTATTCCGTCGCCGTGGTGCGATGCAGGTTCGACGGTGACACCCTGAGTTACGCCGAGCATGGCACCGAACTCAGTGTCCCCATCAAGCGAGGCCTCTACGAACCGTCCTTGGCAAAATCAGGCGACCGCTTTTTCCTCACCCTGCGCAATGATGATCACGGCTACGTCGCCGTGAGTGACGATGGCCTGACCTACAGCGAGCCGAAAAAATGGACCTTCGACGACGGTTCCGATCTGGGGAACTACAATACCCAGCAGCATTGGGTCACCCATGGCGACGCTCTCTTTCTCGTCTACACCCGACGCGGCGCCGACAACGATCACGTCTTTCGGCATCGCGCGCCACTCTTCATCGCTCAAGTCGATCGCGAGAAATTGCAGATCATTCGCCGCACCGAGAAAATCTTGGTTCCCGAGAAAGGCGCCCGCATGGGCAACTTCGGCGTCACCCAGGTCAGCGATGCCGAAACCTGGATCACCGTCACCGAGTGGATGCAGGGCCCCGGCCCGAATTACACCGACCCGGCTCCCCTGATCGCCCGTGGTGCCGACAACCGCATCTGGGTGGCGAAAATCAAATGGTGGGATGGTCTCCGGCCCGTCCCATGATGAGGCGCCCCGTTTGTTTGCCAATCCACCCGACTCGCGCCAGAGTGAGCGCCGGTGAGTGAGGCAATCAGTCAGATGGATGTGCAGGAGTTTCTCGATCGCGGCGATTGGCGTCAGCGATTCGGCGGAGGCGCGCTGACTCGCGGCCAGAAGCTCGTTCGCGGGCGACAAGTCAACGGAGTTTCCGCCGAACTTCTGGATACCGGCGACGCCGAGATCACCGGAACCGTGGTCGAGGGAAGCGGCGATCTTCAGGAACCTGTCGTCGCCCTCTGGCGCGAAGGGAGCGCCCTCGTTTTCGATGCCAGTTGTTCCTGCGCCGTCTCGGTGAACTGCGAACATGCCGCCGCCCTGCTCGAATACCTCGCCAAAGGGAAAACCGGGGAACGCCTCGACACCGCCCTCGGAGGCACGCCTCACGCCGAGACCATGACCCAAGGGAAGATCCTGGCGCTCGATCCGAAACCTGCCCAACCGAGAACCGAGCAACCGGAAACCGAGCAACCGAAATCCGAATCACCACGATTCCTTTTTCGTCTCGAACGTCGCCCCTCCGGCAACGAACGGCTCGCCTGGCTCCCGGAACGCTATGGTCAGGCCGTGGCCATCTATGGCGAACATCGCGTTCCCCTTTCTCCTTCCGGCCAACTGCCTCCCATCGTCACTCCCAAGGGAAAGATTCACCGTGACCGCGCCGGGGAAACCGAAGCGTTGAATGTGCTTTACGCGCTGAACTTTCTGCCGGGCGCCGAGAACCCTCCGCAATCGCTCCGCAAGGTGGAACGTCCTTTCGTCGAGAAAAACGGCACCCTCTGGGCGGTTGACGAAAAGGAGTGGCCCCATCCCGAGTTTTTCTGGCAGCGATTCCATCACGAGGGCGTGCCGGCGCTGGAAAGACGCGGCTGGGCCGTGCGATTCGCGCCGAACTTCGGCCTCACTCCCCTCGTTTTCAAAACGGATACCTGGCGCGCCGAGATCGTGGAGGAAGGGCGCGGCTGGTTTCACCTCTCTGCCGGATTCGAGATTGATGGCGAGCCCTTCGAACTCCAGCCCATTCTCGCCGCCCTGGTGGCCAATCGATTTCTCGAAGTCACCGAAGGCCTACCCGGTGGTCAGGAATTCATGATCTTTCTGCCCGACGGTCGCGGACTGGCGCTGCCGGTGGGACGTTTCCGCAAGATCCTGAAAACGCTCGGAGAGTTGATGGAGTTCAAGTTTCCGCCCGGCGGTTCGCTCAAACTCGGCAAACTCGATGCCGCCCTGCTCGCCAGCGCCATCGCGACCGACTCCGAATCCGAGTCCGCCGAGACTCCCCTACCCGTTCAGCCGACTGAGGAAATCGCCGAACTCGCGGCGAGAATTCGC
>JAGROX010000126.1:2658-12662 GCA_020440025.1 Verrucomicrobiia bacterium | reverse complement strand
GAGTATCAACTCGATGGCTACCACTGGCTGCAGTTTCTTGCCCAATACGGCCTCAACGGCATTCTCGCCGACGACATGGGCCTGGGAAAAACCCTGCAAACCCTGGCCCATTTGCTGATGGAGAAAGAAAGAGGACGGGATCAGGGGCGCCCGTCGCTCGTGATCGCGCCCACCAGCGTGGTGGAAAACTGGCAGCGCGAGGCCGCGAAATTCGCGCCGGAGTTGGAGGTTCTCATTCTCCAGGGAGCAGACCGCCAGCAACGCTTCCGCCGGATTCCGAACGCTGATCTCGTCCTGACTTCCTACGCGCTGATCGCCCGCGACCTCGAGACCTTTCTCGAGCACGAGTTTCACCTCATCGCCCTCGATGAAGCCCAACACATCAAGAACCCCGGAGCCCAAGTCACCCAGGCCGTCAGTCAGTTGCGGAGTGAACATCGCCTCTGTCTCTCCGGCACCCCGGTGGAAAATCATCTCGGCGAACTCTGGAGCCTGATGAATTTCCTGATGCCGGGACTCCTCGGCACTCGTGAATCCTTTACCGAGACCTATCGCACCCCGATCGAGAAGAACGGCAGCGAAGAGAAACGCGCCTCGCTGGCCCGACGCGTTGGCCCACTGATCCTCCGTCGTACCAAACACGACGTCGCCAAGGAACTCCCCCCCAAGACCGAGATCCTGCATCCCATCGAAATGAGCGATGCCCAGAAGGATCTCTACGAAACGGTCCGCTCCACCATGGACAAACAGGTTCGTCAGGCTCTCGCCATTCACGGCACCGAGTCCCAGATCGTCTTTCTCGCCGCCTTGTTGAAACTACGCCAGATCTGTTGTCATCCCAGCCTGCTCGAAGGCCAGGGCGCCGAAGCCGACTCGGCCAAGTTTGACTACCTCATCGAACTTCTCGACACCTTCCGTCGCGAAGGAAACCGGGTACTGTTGTTTTCCCAGTTTACCTCGATGTTATCCGTGATCGAGAACCACCTTGTTGCCGAGAAATTCGAATATCTCAAACTCACCGGCGAAACCAAGAATCGTCAGGAATTGGTCGAACGATTCCAGGGCGGCGAAGGCGAAGTCTTTCTCATTTCCTTGAAAGCAGGTGGCACCGGCCTGACGCTGACCGGCGCCGACATCGTCATTCACTACGATCCGTGGTGGAATCCTGCCGCCGAGAACCAGGCCACCGACCGCGCCTATCGCATCGGGCAGGACAAGCCCGTGTTTGTTCACAAACTCATCTGCAAAGACACCGTCGAAGAACGCATTCAACAGATGCAGGGAAAGAAGGACGACCTCGCCTCCGATCTCCTCTCCGGCGCAACGCGATCCCTCGACCTGACACCGGAGACCATGGTCGATCTTTTGGGCTCGAGAGCCTGAAAACATCACTCGATTCAACAGGGTCAAGTCGCGCACTCTACCCTGTTAGGTGGGAAATCTCTGCGCAATTGCCTTTACAAACCATGGCTCAGCCCCTTTCACTGGACACAACTGAGGAGCAAACGCCATGGAACTGATCAAATGCGAGGTCTGTCAGAAGGACATTTCCCCTAACGCCACCACATGTCCAAATTGCGGGGACCCTATCAAATCAAAGAGTGAAACCTTTCTGGAAAAGGTCGGCCGAATCTCACCGGGTCTCACTCCGCTCCTGATTGCCTTTTTCGGGGGAACTTTCACCGTGGTAAAATGGTACGATGACAAGGAAACCCGCCAGGAGGAAGCCAGAAAGAACGAAGTCTGGCTGGCTCAGCAGCTGGAGGGAGAACAGGCAATGCAACGAGCAGATCGCGCGGTTGAGTTGCTGAAGTATTTATCCAGCGACAAAGGCTACGAAAGAAAGTTGTCCATTTTGCTCTCACTCGCTTTCGCCAGCCAGAATCAGCTGAGTGATGGCATCGTGCCTGTCCTGGTCCAGGCAGGGATGGAAGATGCCGAATTTCGCGAAGATCTGAAATACGCCCTACTCAATCTAAAGGACGAGGCCGAAAAAGGTGCCGAGGGCGTACAAGGCGACGACCGTCAGTCGAAACTTTATCACCGGGTGGTGGAAGTTCTCAGCCGATTTTTCCCAGGAGAACTCGCGGCAGTGATGACCTCTGGAAACGAGGAGGCGAAACGAAAAGGGGTGCAGAGCATTCTCGAGAAAGTGGGAAACGAAGACTCCCCTCAGGGAACTCAAGTGGAGACGATCAAGGAAACGCTGCAGGTCCTGGAGAAAAGCAACAGCAAGGACAGCGATCTGATCGGCGAGGAGTTACAAAAATTTGTGAAGGCAGAGAATCGAAATCAGGAGGATGCCAAATCGGAGAACCAGCTGTTTCGCATCTCTCGAGAAGTTCTCTCGGCCGAGAAACGGGACAAAATATTCGACAGTGGCATTCGATTGGTGATTGCCATCAATCACCCCGATCAGGAGGCTCCGGCAAAGGAACTTGCCGAAAAACTCGCCAGCCTGTTTTCCACCAAGAGAGGGAGCCAGAATTTTCGATTCGTCATCGAGAACGGCCGAGAAGCCGGGGCCACCATTCCCACCGTCCCCGAGCTTCGTTATCGGAAAAATGGAACCAGTGAAACGATCCCCGACACGGCACAGCGAATCCTGAGATTCATCAGCCCCGAGTTCAAAATCGAGACCGTCGGCCTCCCCGAAACTCAGGTTGCCGAGGGCGAGTTCGAAATCTGGTTTGGGGATGGTCAAACGTTCTGAAAGGTGACGCCCACGGTCTCTGACTCTGATTGTTTCCCCCGAAAAACACTTTTCCCTATCAATGGAGATAATTTTGTCAAAAATGTGTTTAATTTGTGAAAATTATGCATAATGTGGCCGCATGGTCCGAAGTTCGATTTTTATTTTGGCCGTGTGGGCGGCGATCTCAGGCTCTGCGTCTGCGCAGTCCGGCGGCCTCGATGCCGCCCAGCCGATTGGCAAGTTCCTGAATGGAGCCCTTCCCTCGGAAACGTCACGACCTTCCACGGGAAGTTGGACGCTGGTCAATGCCTTCCCGTCGCTGACTTTCATCGATCCGGTCCAGATGCTTCCGGTCCCGTTCTCGAATCGCCTGATGGTGATCGAGAAAGCAGGGCGGCTAGTGGTTTTTGACGACGATCCCGCAGCGACTTCCAAGACGGTTCTGTTCGACATCCGGGGACGGGTGGAGTCACAACAAGACTCCGGCATGCTGGGAATGGCATTTCACCCTGACTTTGGCAAAGAAGGGTCTCCCAACCGCCACTTTCTCTATGTGTACTATCGCTACACCCCGCAGAAATCCGAGGTCAACAAAGGCTACCTCCGGCTCTCGCGTTTCGTTTGGGATCCGGCCACGACCTCCATTGCTCTCTCGTCGGAGTACGTGATGATCCAACAGTATGACCGCCACAATTGGCACAACGGAGGCGGCATGTTTTTTGGCGCCGACGGATTCCTTTATCTCTCGATCGGTGATGAGGGGGGCTCCAACGATCAGTTCAACGACGCCCAACGCCGCGATCTCGGACTTTTCTCGGGGGTGTTGAGGATCGATGTCGATCAGGACCTGTCTCGCAGCCATGCGGTTCGTCGCCAGCCGAAGAATCCCGCGACGCCTCCCGCCGGCTGGCCGAACACCTTTTCTCAGGGCTATACCATTCCCAATGACAATCCGTGGTTGAGTCCGGATGGAAGCCAGCTGGAGGAATTCTATGCGATCGGACTGAGAAGCCCGCATCGGATGACTCAGGACTCCGAGACAGGTCGGATCTGGCTGGGAGATATCGGGCAAAACACCCAGGAGGAGATCAGCAATGTCATCAAAGGAGGCAACTTGCAGTGGCCCTACCGTGAGGGAGGAGTGGCGGGACCGAAAGCAAAGCCATCTCCTCTGCTCGGAATCGATCAGCCGCCCTTGCACTCCTATTCTCGATCTGTCGGCACCTGTGTGATCGGAGGCTATGTCTATCGCGGAGCGCTCCACCCGGAACTTCAGGGGAAATACATTTTCGGCGATCACGGCAGCAGTCGCATCTGGTCCATGGAGGAAAAGGCGGGAGGCACTCTCCAGATCAACACCCTGGTGACGCTGTCTCGCCACGGACCGGGGCCGAAAAATGGAATGTCGTCTTTCGGGATCGACGCTTCCGGTGAGATCTACATCCTGAGCCTCGCAGGCACGGATCTCGACGGTGGTCGTATCTATCGGCTGGAAAAATCCTCCACCGGAATTCCCGAACCACCCAAGCTTCTCTCCCAGACGACGGCCTTTACAGATCTCGCCACCTTGAACCCCTCGCCGGGAGTCATTCCGTATGAAGTCATCCAACCACTCTGGTCGGACGGAGCGGAAAAGAAGCGCTGGATTGCGATTCCCAATGACGGAAATCCCAACACGGCCGCGGAAAAAATCAATTGGTCGGAAAGCGGTCATTGGCAGTTCCCTGTTGGCACGGTCCTGATCAAGCATTTCGAGATTCCCGGTCGTCGCCTGGAGACCCGTTTTTTCCTCCTTGGCGAAGATCAAAAATGGTTCGGCTTCACCTATCGATGGAATGAGGACGGTTCCGATGCCGACCTGCTCCCCGGTCCTCCGGTTGAGGAGACATTCGACGTGAACGGACAAAGCTGGACCTGGCACTTTCCGGGACGCAATGAGTGCTCGACCTGCCATACCGACGCCGCCAAATCGGTGCTCGGGGTCAAAACGCGACACCTCAACAGCGATCTGACCTATGAGGAGACCGGTCGCACCGCCAACCAGATCGTCACACTGAATCGACTCGGCTTCTTCTCTCCAGCCGTGAACGAATCCTCTCTACCCAACCTGCTCACCTCGAAGAACATGGCCGATGAATCCGCCTCTCTCGAACGGCGAGCGCGATCTTATCTGGATATCAACTGCTCCCAGTGTCATCAACCTGCCGCTCCCACTCAGGCAGCTTTCGACGCTCGGATGGAGACTCCTCCTTGGTTTCAGAATCTGGTCAACGTGATCCCGAACAATGACTTTGGACTGACCGGTTCGAAACTCGTTACTCCCGGCGATCCCCTGCTCTCTCTCGTCCATCACCGAGTCGGTTCGCTCGAAGAAGGGAAAAGGATGCCTCCTTTGGCGAAGAATGTCATCGACTCGGCCGGCCTCCAACTTCTCGCTGACTGGATTGCCAGTCTCGACCCAGCGGTGGCGCCTTCCGGCCCCGTAACGGGTCCTGCCCCCAATGATCACACCCCGCCCGCACTGACTCTTTCCATGCGCGGTGGCAGCCCCGTCGTGAGTGGTCCTTTCGTGGTGGATCTCACGGCCTCCGAATCGATCGAAGGACTCGCGATCACCGACTTTGTCACCACTCAAGGAAGCGTATCGAATCTATCAGGCTCCGGCACGAACTGGTCCTTCACTGTCTTGCCCTCCTCCACGGGACTAGGTTCGATCACCATTCCGGCGGATCGGGTAACCGATCTCAATGGCAACGCCAATCTGACGCTTGCTTCGCCCCTGACTTGGGATTTCCAACTGATCAGCGATCCCGACAACCGTCTGACCAACGGCGACTTCGAGAATGGACTCTCCAACTGGGATTTCGGGGGAGCGCTGACGGTCTCCACTTCCGCCAAGACGGGGGCTCAGGCCATTCAGGTCGGTGCTTCTTCCTATCTGGTGCAGACGATTCCCATCACTGGCTCGGAGAATTTCATCTATTCGGGGTGGTACTTCTCTCAGGGAAATTCCGACAATCTTCAAGCGGGATTGACGTTCTGGGACGCCAATGGACAACCGATCATCGATCGGATCATTTCCCTTCCGCAGATCAACGAATACGGCGAATTCGTGTTGGAATTCACGGCTCCCGCCAACGCGGCTTCCGTTTCGGTTTGGATCCTTACCGGAAACGGCGGAGGCGTCACCGTTGACGGCCTGACGCTCAAGCCCGGAGGCAACGGAGATACCGGTGGCAATGGTGACCTCAACCTGCTCGCCAATGGTGACTTCGACGATGGATTGGCAGTTTGGGATGCGGGAAATCAGGTTTCAGTCTCCCCGTCTGGCAATGGCGACACCCAGGCCGCGGAACTTGGAGGACTCTCTTTCATCGTTCAAACGCTCGCCTCTTCACCCGGCCAATCCCTCAAGTTGAGTGGTTCGTATTTTTCGGAAGGAAACTCGGAGCGACTTGAGGTCGGCTTTACCTTCTGGACCGCAAACGGCGAAGGAATTGAGGACCGCACCATCGTTCTCGGGGGATCGAACCTCTATCAGGACTTTGTCGTGGATGCCACCGCGCCCGCCAATACCGCCTCCATGACGGTTTGGGTCTGGTGTGGTGCCGGAGGAAAAATCACGGTCGACAATCTCCTGCTGACCGAACCGGATGTCCCCTCTCCCGCAAATCTGCTGACCAACGGAGATTTCGAGAGTGGAACCATTCCGCCATGGGACGCTGGGGGTCCCGTCACCTTGAGTGCCAACGCGAGGACCGGAAGCGGAGCCATTCGCCTGAGTTCCGAATCGTTCATCGTTCACAATCAATCAGCCCAAGCGGGCGAAGACTATACATTCGGAGGCTTCTATCAAACCGGAGCCGGAAACATCTTCTCCGCCGGCTTCTCATTCTGGGGACCCACTGGAGAATGGTTGGGCGATACCCTGACCGAACTCACCGCATCCGGTAGCTATACCGGATTTGAGATTCTCGCGACAACGCCTCCCGGGACCACCTCTTTCTCAGCCTGGATCTGGTGCGGATTAGGGAGCGAGTTGACGGCAGATGACCTCTACCTGCTGCGAACCCAGGAAGCACCACCCGAGGCTGCTCTCGCCCCTAGTCTGAGCCGATCCGATCCCTCGGGAGCCACCGGAGGGACGCAAACCATCGAAACGCTCGCGGGTTTTGCTCCCCGGCAGGCAGCGTTCAGCCCACCCTTCGATCGATCGCTGGGACTGCCCACCCCGGAAGCGCAAATCCCCTTCTCCACCGAGCTTGCCGGCAATTTCAGCGGCTTGGCTCATCAAACTCCCACCGACCCCAGTCTTGAGTCAATCCTCAGCGGACATCTCCAGAAACTTCGCCTGACTCGAAGTCGACAGTTCAGTGGTAAACTCATCATCGAAGGCCGTCCTTTGTCATTGAGAGGACGATTCGCGGAATCGGGGAACTACCAGGCATCACTGTCCCAAGGGCGCAGCCTGAACCTCCAGTTGATCATGGATGGAGGACACGAGGCGATGACGGGAAGCTTTGTCGATGAGCACGGATCGGAACATCAACTCCGCGCCCAACGCGCCGCCTACTCAAGCCAAAACCCCACGGATCTCGCCGGTGCCTATACCTCGCTGTTTCCGGAAGCAATCGATGGAGGCCCCATCGGCTACGCCCTTCACCGAATCGCTCCGGCAGGGATCGTCAGAACGACCGGAGCACTCGGGGATGGTCGGCGGTTTTCGCACACGGGGTCTTTGGATGCATCCAACACCTGGTCGCTATTCTCCACCTTGCGGCGTCGTCCCAGTCTCGCGCTCCTCGGAGGAGAACTTAGCTTCGATAGCACGGCGAACGACCTTCGTGATTTCGGGGGAACTCTGACCCTGACCGGGAATCCCCTGCCAACCGTCTTCGAGGTCATCGGCTCCGCCTTTCAGCCGGCGAGAAACCAACGCTCTCTCTCCAGCGTTACCGAATTCAACGGAGTAGCGACAGGCCAACTGACCTTTCCTGATGGCGGAACGCCCCAGTTGTGGCCCATCGATTGGAAGGTCAATGACCGGCTGATTTCCACCGGCTCAAGACGTATCATCGGACGCGTGAATTCCAGAACCGGACTATTCCGAGGGAGAGCCATTGAGGGAGCGAACGGGTTCAATGCGAGACTGGAAGGGGTCGTGTTTCAGAAGCAAGAAATCCTTGGCGGCGCCTTCAGGACCAGTACTCGGGAAAGCGGCGAACTAATCATCGAGGCAGGAGCTCCATGATTCTGATCTCCAAAAGAGTTACTCATCGCCCCTTCAAGAGCCGCGCTTCCCAACCGCAATCAGGTGCCGGGAACCACGCACGTAGAGCACGCCATTTGAAATCGCGGGGGTCGCCATGAGGGGTTCGCCGAGGGAAAAGGAACTCGGCTCCGCAAAGGTCTCGCCAGCTTTCACGACCAGAATCTCGCCGTTCTCGCTCGACAGGTAGAGCTTGCCATTCGATGCCACGGGCGAGGCACTGAAGCCGTCGCCACGATGCGGCAGGCGCAGGTAATAGTGCTCGGCACCAGTTTTCAGATCGTAGCAGGCGAAAGGTCCGTCATTGTTCAGCACGTAGACATTTCCTTGGTAAATCAGCGGCGTCGGCATGTAGGGACCGCGTCGGGTGAGGCTCCAGGCAAGGTGGTCTTCGTGACTGATGTCTCCCTTGCCCCCGGGACGAATCGCGAAAATGGGCCGCTCCGGCGCACGCCCACTGGCGACGATGATGATTCCATCGGCAAAAACAGGTGTCGGTGCCGTGATCTTGGAACTGCCGCCCAAGCGCCAGAGTTCTTGACCGTTCACAGGATCATAGGCGCGAATGAAATGGGATCCGTTGGTGATCAGTTCCGGCGCGTTCTTTTCGTCACCGGGAAAAAGGGTCGGCGTCCCCCAGGAGGGAAGTTCGTCCCGGGGTGTTCGCCAAAGGACCTCACCAGTCGACGCTTCGAGTGCGACGAGAAACGAATCGGCTTGGGTGTCGCATTGAACGAAGACACGTCCGTCATGAATGATGGGTGAACTGGCAGAGCCCCACTCGTAACTCGGGAGGTCGTAGGCTCCCACGTCGAGACGACCGAGATCTCTCTGCCAGAGCGGTTCACCGTCGGTCGAAAAACAAAACAATCCTTCCGATCCGAAAAAGGCGACGACGTGTTTGCCATCGGTCGCGGGCGTCGAGTTGGCGTAAGTGGCTTTGACATGGCGTTTGTCCTGAGGCCTTCCCCGCTTCGCGGTCTTCTGCCAGAGGAGGTTTCCGCTGAGCTTGTCGAGACAGAGGATCTGCCACTCGTGCTCAGATCGATCCGGCGACGCCTCTCCCGAACCATAGAGCCCCGGTTTGAAATCGACCGAGGCATCGCTGCTGACTGCCGTGGTCAGAAAGATCCGATCGCCCCAGATGATGGGGCTGGAATGGGCGAGCCCGGGAATGGCGACGCGAAAAAGAATCCCCTCCCCGGTTTCGACATTCCATGACTCAGGCAATGGAGGGCCCTCAGCGACACCGGAAGCGAACGGACCGCGAAACGAGGGCCAGTTGCCATCGTCGGATGTCCCTGCCAAAGGGATGCCCAGCCAGAGAAATGTCAAAAGTAGGAGACCTCGCATGCCGCAGGATGACGGATTCGCGACCCGAGCGCAACTTGACTCGCTCCCTCTCCGCCGATAGAAGGACGGCATGGCGAATTCTTTGATCCGACGACCTCTTTGGATGGTTTCCCTTTGCGTGTTCGCAACGCTGCTGACCGCGCGGTCGCAGGAGTCCGCGGCGGAGCCGACCTTCGTCTTCGATACCGGCAACCCGCCTTGGCGAGGAGAAAGGATCGAATTGCCACCGGGATTCGCACCAGACTTGGGTTGGAAAGGCGTTGAGCAAATCCGGTTTGCCCCGGGAATGTTCACCGCAGGAGAGGAGGACTTCTTTTCCTACGTACTCGTTTTTTTGCTCAGCAAGGAAGCGAAAACCGACAAGCCGACTCTGGAACGCGAGTTGCTGACCTATTACCGAGGCTTGTCGAATGCCGTCATGGGCGGCAAAGGTCAAAGCGTCGAGACGGAAGGTTTCACCATCGCCTTGGAGGTAATCGCCGACGCAAAAAACGCTCCGACTTCCGCCAAAGACGTCACGGCTTTTACGGGCACCTTGAACTGGGTGGAACCTTTCGCGACCCAAAAGGAGCAAACCCTGAATCTGGAGATCTTCGTCTGGAAGCACGGCGATCAACCGGTCGTGTTTTCCTCCGTCTCTCCGGCAGATCCGGGCCAAGAGACGCCGTGGAAAAACCTGCGAGCCAT
>JAGROX010000126.1:0-2517 GCA_020440025.1 Verrucomicrobiia bacterium | reverse complement strand
GCCATCGGGGAACCCGATTCCCGCGATCAACTCGAAGCGGAGATCGCCCGCTATCCTCTCCCAGAGATGATTCGCTCGGCCATCGGGGTCACGCGAAAGGACACGCCGATTCCCTGTTTCATTTCGGAAGACGATCTCGATCCGGAATCGAAAAAAATACGGGTTCTGCTGATCGGCGGTTTGGACGGAAACATCGAATCGACGCGAGCCGTGATGGAAGCTCTAAAGTCCTACCGACCACTCCCAGGGAAAGACGACAACTTCGCCATCTCATTCGTTCCGTGCGCTCTACCAGACGATATCGGCAAAGAGAATTTCGTGGCCTACTCTTTTCCGCCGACGGGCAATGCCTACAACCAACCTGAAAACGATGTGGCCCACTACCTCTGGCGATGGACGGGCATGCACGCGCCGGATGTGGTGGTGGTATTTTGGACGACTGGCGATTGCAATCTCGAGTATCCTAGGAACGACGTTTCGGATGTTCAGGACAAGGTGCCGCTTCTCGGAGAACTGCCGGGTGCCTATCGTCTTTTTCATCAAAATGCGACCCTGAATTTCGTTGAATCTGAGTCGTTTTTTGCTGAAGCGATCAACTGCGGGCTGCTCTCTACTTCCATTAAAGGCGCTACTCCCCTCAATGGCGATGATATCGATGCTTTGATCGCCGGGTCGGTAAGCGGTACTCGCGCCTATCGATTTCAGATCGCCACTGCCAACGACGGAAGTAATTTGTGGGAACGGCTCGAAAGCCAGTACCCGCAGCCAAAAAAACATCGCAGCAACATTCAGCGCCGAATCGCCCGCTCGCCCATCGAGGTCGCCGAGGAACTCGCCAAAGTCTATGGGCACCATCTCGATCCGGTCATGTACATCCCCTCGCTGGCGATCGTCGGTCGGATGCGGCTCGGCGAGTTGACCGATGACCCCGAGGCACTGCGTGACGCAGAGAAGATTTGCGGCCCCTATCGCACTGGCGAAAAGGAATCGATGGGGCCGAAAGGTAACGGCAGCACGATCTCGGGGCATCTTGTCTTCTCGGAACTGGCTCGCCGGACGGGCGATGAAGGTTGGACTGCTCTGGCGAAAAAGGCCGCCGACTACGGATTCGACGAGAACGGGAAGCCGAAGGAATCGATGCCGTTTCACAGCGAGATGAGCGATTCAGTCTTCATGGGCTGCGCCATTCTTGCGGAAACCGGGGCGCTCACCGGAGAGAAAAAATACTTCGAGCAATGCCTGAGACATCTGCGTTTCATGCAAAAGCTCTGTCTGCGTGAGGACGGCATCTATCGCCACTCCCCGCTGGACGAAGCAGCCTGGGGACGTGGCAATGGATTTCCTGCCCTTGGCTTGTCACTGTCACTCAGTTCGCTGCCGGAGGATTCCGAGGAACACGCGGCATTTCTTGAAAGCTATCGCAATCATCTCAACGCCTTGAAAAAACATCAGGACCCGACCGGCGCCTGGCATCAGGTGATCGATCACGAAGAGAGCTATCGCGAGTTCACCAGCACCTGCATGATCACCTTCGCCATCGTGCGCGGCTTGCGTCGCGGCTGGCTGGAGAAGGCCGAATGGCAACCCGTAGTCGACAAATCCTGGCGTGCCATCAAGAGCCGGATCGGTCCCGATGGTCATCTCGTCGATGTCTGCACCGGCACCGGAAAGATGAAATCATTGCGCGACTATTTTGACCGCACCGCCATCCTCGGCCGCGATGACCGAGGCGGCGCGATGGCACTGATGGTCTCAACAGAGATCGCCTACTGGGAACAGGAGCGAGAGAAAAAATGAGCCAAGCCAAGCAGCATGGGCTTCCAATGCCCGCGCGTCAAAACCCCATTACCAAAGAAAGGCCCAACATGACAAAGACTTCCCTCACTCTCACCCTGCTTGGCACCACCGCCCTGTTCGTGGTCGCTTGCGATCGCCATGCCACCGACACGATGACTTCGCCTTCATCCGAAGTTTCCATTTCCGCAGGCCAAGGCATCATGGTCGGCGAGTTGACGGATCACTCGGCCTTGGTTCAAGTCCGCCTGACTCAGGGGGATGAACTGGTTGGTCGCGATTTGCCGGGAGCAGCAGGCATCGTCGAATTCCGTCTCGAGAAGGATGGCAATCTCGTCGCCGAGTCAGGTGTCACCACTTCAGCTGACAACGATTTCATCGCCCGGGCGGACTTTGGCGAACTGGAACCCGGCAGCCGCTATCGTTGCGCCACCCGGATCGGCACCGACGCCAGTTCCCTCCGCGACGGTCCCGTGGCGGAATTCAAGACCCTGCCCGGTGCCGCGAAAACCGATCCGGTCCGTTTCGTCGTCGTCACCGGAATGAACTACGCCAAGTTCCACGGCGACGATCGCATCGATCGCGCCCAACACTTGATCGAGAACAACACCGACCTCCCCCAGCCCTATTCAGGTCCGGACAAGCACCTCGGCTATCCCGCTCTGGCCTCCATCCTCGAAGAAGCCCCCGACTTTTTTGTGGGAACGGGTGACAACGTCTACT
>JAGROX010000480.1 GCA_020440025.1 Verrucomicrobiia bacterium | reverse complement strand
AAACCGCTTCGGGTTTTTCTTCAGGATGGTGCCAACGATCTCGACAACGAACACGGCAACTGGCCGCTGGCGAATCAGGAGATGGCGGCAGCGCTGAAATTCATGAACTACGACTACGAGTTCGTCTTCGGCGAAGGCGCTCATAGCGGCAATCACGGCGGTGCCATCCTGCCGGAATCGCTGCGTTGGCTGTGGCGTGCTGAAGCGAAGTAGATTAGGTCGGGTCAGGCGGGGTCACCCGATTGATCTCTTCCACGCTGCTTTGGCGGCTCGGTCGTGGACGCGATGTGCCCGGACGCGTTCCTCGAGACGTCGTTTCATGGCCGCTTTTGCCGATGTCTTGCCTTTTCCTCCACTTGCCATTTGGATGACGGTGGTGGTGATCAGCTTGATCAGTCCTTTCACGTCGGCGAGCGAAACGTATTCGACGTCGAGACCGCCCTCGGGCGTGCAGTTGTGGTAGTTCCCCAGGATCACCGACATCGCGGCGGAGCGGATGCCGTAGAGTTGCATCGCCGTGGCTTCGCAGCTCCCGCCATCGAGCAGGGCGCGCTGCACCGTGATTTTTTCTGCGGCGGCGGCATCGAGCAGCTCGGCGGTGATCTCGTCATCGAACACACTCATGCGATCGCCGACCCTGATCACGGGGCCCTTGCCCAGTTCGGCACCGCCTCGGGGCGCGCTGGTTTCGAGTGAGACAAAACGAACGCCGTCAGGAAGCGGCCAGGTTTTGGCCAGATGAACGGCGCCGACGAAACCCACCTCCTCGGCCCGGGTGAAAAGGCCGTAGCAGGTCGCTTCGGCATTGAGTCGTTCCAATTCGTGAAACAGGGCCACGATCTCGACGCAGCCGATGAGATCATCGCAGGCTCGCGAGCGGATCAAGCCGTCCTTGGTCAGTTCAAAGGCGGGGAGATCCCACATCCCGAACTCGCCGAACCACTTCACCGGGCATTTTTCCAATCGATCCGCCGGAACGCCGCCGAGAAACTCGGGCGTGTCCGCCGCGTCGCCGGGTTTTTTCACCCAGCCGGGATGATCGAGATGGGCCGCAAAGGCGAGTCGAGGTCTCTTCCTTCCTCGGCGGTAACAGGCGATGAGATTTCCGAAAGCATCCTCGGTGATGGTCACATGCGTCAAGGGCGCCAGTAGTTCGCGGATGGTCGCGGCCATGTGATATTCGTGAAAAGGCGCGGTAGGGGTTTCCATCACGCGACGAAGGAGAGAGACAAGTTTCTGGTGATGCATGAAGGGATTGGGGGAAATTGGGCTTGGAACTGTCCCTTGGTATGAACCATGTTCCCGGTCATCGTCCATGGGGAATTTTTTCAAATCCATCCGCTATCGACTCGAATGGCTGGCACTCCGGTTGTTGGCTGGCCTGATTCCGCTGCTGCCGCGGCGGGGGGCGCACGCCCTCGGCTCGGGTCTCGGTGCGGTGGCCTACTTGGCGGATTTCCGGGGACGGTCCACTGCCTTGGAGAATCTTCGCGTGGTTTATGGCGATGAACTGACGGAAAAAGAACGGCGACGCATCGCCTTCGAAGCCTTTCAGAACTTTACCCGAACCGTGATCGATCAGTTTTGGAGTCCGCGCCTGACGGCGGAAAACTACGAGCAATATTGCGAGATCCAGATGGACGATCCCGAGGTCGTCGAACAAGCTCGCGAAACGGGGGCTATTTGG
>JAGROX010000125.1 GCA_020440025.1 Verrucomicrobiia bacterium | reverse complement strand
ATCGCGAATTGGAGTCCGGGATGAAGTCAGAACTCGGTCGACTTGGCAGTCGGGCTCAGGGAGTTCGCCTGGAGTTGGCCGATGGACTGACGCTCGATCGTCTTGATGATCGCGTTGGCTTGTTGGAAGATCTCGACACGATTCGCCGTCGGCTCGAAGAGAGCAGCGATCAGATCGCGGCCCAGGATGCCTTCAATCAACAGGCGCTGACCATTGTTTCGTCCGGTAGACTCGCCGAAGCGCTGAATCTCGACAAAGAGGATCCCAAGGTGTTAGCGCACTACACCCCGGAAATGCGGGTGGACGCTCTGGCTCAATCGACATCGGAAGGTCCGGAGGCGGCGAAAAAGCTCCTCGTGGCGCGGCGTCTGGTCGAGGCCGGAGTTCGGGTGGTCAGCGTTTCGATCAGCGATTTCGACACCCATCGGGACAACTTTCCCCGGATGCGGCAACTGGGGCCGATCCTGGATCATGCGCTCTGGGCGCTCATCACCGACCTCGAGCAGCGGGGCATGCTGAATGATGTCAGCGTGGTGGTGTGGGGGGAGTTTGGTCGCACGCCGAAAGTGAACCATGTCGGCGGTCGCGATCACTGGCCCCGCGTCGGGATGGGATTGCTGGCGGGCGGCGGCATGAAAACCGGCCAAGTCATCGGTGCCACCGATCGTCATGCGGGGGAAGCGACGGAAAGGCCCGTAAGTTATCAGGACGTCTTTGCGACGCTCTATCACAACCTCGGGATTGATCCCGCGACGGCTCAGGTCACCGATTCCTCCGGTCGCCCTCAGTATCTCGTCGGTGAAGGACGTGTGATTCGCGAAGTGATCTGATTCTGATCAAGGAGTGCCCTTGGCTTGATCGTTGGCGAGCTTTCGGCTGTCGATGGAGAGTTGACTCATCGGGTAGGCGAATTCGCTCCCGTCTTCCTTGCGGAGGACCACGCTGTTGCCGTCGAGTTTGACAAAGAATGCCTCCAGCGATTTTCCCTCGGTGTTGGTCCAAGTCAGCATCTTGGGGGCTTCCGTGGTCGGCGTTGGTGCTGGAGTCGTCGGCTCACCGCCTTCGAGTTTGGCACCTTCGGCGATCCATTGCTTGATCGTCGATAGCTCAGGAATGCTCAGTCCCTCGCCTCGTTGTGGAGGAGGCATGGCATGGGAATCGTCGCGAGGCAGGCTGGCGAGTTTGATCAAAAGGCTTTCGTCGGGCTTGCCCGGCTTGATGACGTCATCGTCCTCATCGCCAATGAAATTCGCGAGGGTCTCGGCATCATCGTAGCGAATACCCTTTTTCGATTTCGGGCCGCTGTGACACTTGAAGCATTTCTCCTTCATGATGGGCTGGACTTCAGTGGCGAAGTCCACAGCCAGTGCCGACGGAGCGACGGTGGAGAGGGTGAGCAGAGAAAAACGGAAAAAGAAATTCATGGGGCCGGGAGAGAACTGGGGGTAGACGAATGAGACTCCACAAATTTTCAGCCTTTCGGCGCTTCGTCAACTCTAGGCTCCATCGGAACTGCGTGTCGTCCGCCAACTGGCGATGTCAGTCTTGACCGGTTCTCGGTTCAACCAAATCAAAACCGTGATCGGCAGGGCGATCAACCAGAGGATGGAGATGAAGACAAACACTCCGGTGAAGATGTTGATCGCGCTGCTGGCCGACGCGGGCATCCCGGGGCCGCTGCCTGCCGATCCGGCGGATGCCATCATGGCCTGCATCTGTCCCGACTGCAGTTGGTAGGCGACCAGGGAGCTTCCGATACCCAGCACGATCTTTGCATAGGCCCAGACCGTATAGAGTGTCGCTCCCAGTGGCTTTCGCATCAGGAGCAGAATTCCGGCGGTGATCAACAACGCGGCCAGCAGAGTCAGACCAACGCCAATGATCAGACTGGCGGAACTCCATTGCTCGTAGTGGTCGGCGATCTTTGACATCATCTCATCCGTGTCACCAGAGGATGAACCCTGAGTGGCTGCGGTTCGATAGACATTTCCCATCATCGTCGAGGTGACGATGCTGATGGCATTGATCACGAGAGCGAACAATCCAAAGACAATCGCGATGATCCCGAAGGTGATCGGCCAAGATGAATTCCGCTGGCCCGGTTCAGGGGCGTAGTCGAGAGAGGGAGGTCGCGCGTATTCCTGATCCATGGAGTTGATTCATAGGTAATCGAGATGCTGAGGGCAAGGGAGAAGAGGGGGGGAGAAGTGAAAAGTGATGAGCGGCACAGCGGCACAGCGGCACA
>JAGROX010000479.1 GCA_020440025.1 Verrucomicrobiia bacterium | reverse complement strand
ATCCGTAGAGCACCATGGTATTGTCGAGAAGCGAACTGCCGGCCTCTTGCTGATTTTTCAGTCGCGCAAGAAAGTCGTTGAGGGCTTTGAATTCCTCGGATTCGATGAGCTTCAGTTCTTCGATTTTCTTATCATCGCGCCCATGGTGAGAAAGATTGTGCCAGTCCTGAGTGACTCCCTTGATGGTCGGCACGGAATTAAGTCCGCCGAGCCGGTAGGTGACGGTGCGGGTCGAATCGGTCTGCAGAGCCAGAGCAATGAGATCGAACATGAGTCGCTGCTTGCCGATCGCATCGTTCTTATCCTCAATGTCTTTGGGAACGGGGGCGTCCACAATTGGCTTCGGTTTCTCCACCCATCCCTCGGAAACCTGCAACCGAGATTCCAGATCACGAACCGACGATAGATACTCGTCCAGTTTCTCCTGATCGCGATGGCCCAGTTCTTGGTGGAGACGTTGGGCTTGTCCTCTGACGGTGTCGAGAATGCTCTTTCCCCGCTTTAGTTCCTTCATCTGCTGGGCCTTTTCCGCCTCGGTGCCTTCGATGAAGAGCTGCTTGAAGAGTCGCGCTGGCGAATCTTCCGCCGGGATTTCCACTCCGCTGTCACTCCAGGCGAGGGAACTGCTGCCACTGTTGCTCAATGCCAGATAAGGATAGCGCGTCTCCATGCCGATCTGGCTGGCGATCAATTGGTCGAGGGAAATGGTATTCTTGAATCCCGCCAATCCCGGACGCTTCGCCGAGGTCAGCCAGGTCAGTTCCGAGGCGTGACCGTTGTTGCCATTCTGCTCAGGATGCGACAGTCCGGAGAGCACGGTGAAATCATCTCGATGATCCTTGAGAAGGTCGAGATAAGGCGTGAGTTCGTAGTCCCGCCCCGCTTTTTCCGGAACGAGAAAGGGAGTGTGGAATCCGAGACCGGCACACATGGCAACCATGCGGCGGGGTGTTTTCTGAATCGATTCGGCCCGGGCAAAGGCGGGAGTCATCGCGTCGAGCAACGGCAGGGAAACCCCCACGCCAAGTCCCCGGAGGAAACGGCGACGATCGATGGCGATTTTAGAGGCAATGTGAACAGGGCTCATGGCGTATCGAGGATGGAGGGGGTGTTTCCTGCGACGAACGATTCATTTATGGCGGAAAATCTCGCTGACGACAACGGCGCGAATGAGATCGCGGACACCGTGTTTGTTTTCGATCGCCTCGCGGACGAGACGGTCGATCTCAGCGCGGTCAGAGAATCCCAACTCCCGCCCCGTGGCAAAGGTCATGAGCTTGGCGGCGAGAGTTCGCGTCAATCGCGCCTCGTCATTGGCGAGTTGATCTCGAAACTCAAGGTAGCCAGAAAAGTCGCCATAATCTTCTGATTGTCCCGAAGCATCCACCGGCAAACCGATGCGGTAAGAGACCCTCCTTCCTTTCACGACCTCATTCGATTTCTGCCCGTCGCCCTCGATGGCCCGATAGTGATCTCGCCATCCCCCGACCGGGTTGAAGCTCTCCAGAGCGAAGCCCGGCGGATCGATCAATTGATGACAGCCCTGACAGCTTTCCATATTGCGATGCTTTTCGAGAAGCTGGCGCAAGGTCTTCGCCCCGCGAATGTCGGGTTCCACCCCGGAAACGGCGGGCGGCGGCGGCGGGGGCGTCACTCCCATTAGCCTCTCCAAAACCCAGGCACCACGAAGCACCGGCGAGGTGTTGGTCCCGTTGGCGGAAACCTTGAGGACGCTGCCTTGGCTGAGAAAACCACCCCGAACACTTTCGGCGGGGAGTTTCACCCGGCGAATTTCTGGGCCCTCGATTCCCTCGATTCCGTAGTGCTCCGCCAATC
>JAGROX010000478.1 GCA_020440025.1 Verrucomicrobiia bacterium | reverse complement strand
GGACAGTGCCCGGCGATCGATTCCGAGTGGGAAAATCCCGACGGCGTGCCGATCGATGCCCTGATCTTTGGCGGGAGGCGCGCCACCACCATGCCTCTTGTGTTTCAGGCGTTCAACTGGATCCATGGAGTTTTCCTCGGAGCCAACATGGGTTCCGAGACCACCGCTGCCGCTGCCGGTGCCGTCGGCAAGGTGAGGCACGATCCTTTCGCCATGTTGCCATTTTGTGGGTATAACATGGGGGATTACTTTGCCCACTGGTTCAGCATGCGGCGAAGCATCAAGCACTTGCCGAGAATCTTTCACGTGAACTGGTTCCGAAGAGGGAAGGAGGGTGAGTTCCTCTGGCCAGGGTTTAGCGACAACATGCGGGTGCTCGAGTGGATCATTGATCGTTGTGATGGCAGGGCGCGGGGGCATGAGACTTCCATCGGATGGATGCCTCAGTATGAGGAATTGAACTTTGATGGATTGGATTTTACCCGCGAACAATTCGACGAGTTGATGCATCTGGATCACGAGGAGTTTCGTCAGGAATTGCTCTCCGAGGCCGCTCTCTATCTCAGGCTCTACGATCACCTGCCAAAAGAGCTCATCTTTCAGCGGGAATTGCTCGCGGGAAGAATCTGACTACGACCGAGTTGTCCTGGCGTTGGGTGCAGGTCTCAAGGATCGCATATCAGATCGGGATCAGTGCGAATTTTGGATGCGGAAATTACTCTCTGATACTACAGTTGTGGAAATTCGTCTCAAGAACACGACGAGAACCACCGCTCGTTGTTCATTTCAGTCTACCTACCTCATGGACACGTCCTTCGTTCTACGTCACGCGCCGATCGTATTTTGCGCCATCATTTCCGTTTTCAATGGGGGATGCGAATCTGGTCCGTCGCATTTTGAGCAAATGAGCAATCCGCGCTCGGAGTACTACACCCGCGGTTGGGATGGATCGAGAGATAGAGGGTATGCCGGCGATTCCCGCGCATCGAATCCGGCAGTGATCCATCAGGATGTCCTCAATGCCACGAACTCATCCAACTCACGGTTGGAGGTCGATCTGGGGGATCAGAAGGTCCGTCTTTACCGGGTTAGTGGCGGCCAACGGGAACTCGCCCTTGAGACGGCCATCTCGACCGGCAGGGAAGGGCATCACACTCCAGTGGGTGAGTTCTCGGTTTTGGAGAAGCTGAGGGAGAAGAAATCCACCCTTTACGGCTCTTGGGTCGATGCCGGTTCAGGCGCACTCCTCCAGGGTGATGGAGACAGTCGGAATCGTCCGTCGGGTGGTCAACGCCCAGAGTTTCAGGGAGCTCCGATGCCATACTGGCTTCGAATCACCAACGACGGTGTAGGGATGCATGTGGGATACGTCCCGAACTATCCTGCGTCACATGGCTGCATTCGGGTATCCCGAAAGATTCAGCCGATGATCTACGAGCGGGTCAAGGTGGGGACACCCGTGACGATCAGGCATTGAGTTGACTGCGTCGGCTGAGCTCGGGGCAAGTGGATCAATGACAAGTCCTGGCTTGAGAAATTGGGTTCGCTCCGAACCACTGGCGATCAAGCAAGAGATCGAAAAATAGATCTCTACGAATGCCCCAACAGGAAGGCTAGTCTTTCAATTGCGAATGACTACCATCGCAAAAGGGAGGATTCTTTGAATGCTTGCACAAGCAAATGGCGACCGTCCTCTTCTCTTCAATGACAAACTTCTGCGGACCGAATCCCGTGCCTTTGTGGGCTCCGTCGCACATTGGTTGATTGCCTGAAAGTCCGCAAGCGCACCACCAATATTCTCCCGGCTCGACTTCCATTACTTTCGGGCTCAATGCGGCAGGCTTGGGCTGTTCCATCAGAAAAATAGGTCGAAAATTGGCAGGAGAAAACGAGGGCCTGACTCGGTTATTGTGAACCTGAAGAACTCTGTGTCATCTGAGTCAGGTCATTGATCGGCTTGCCTGCGGGATCGAGAATGCGAACCGTGGCGAAAAGTACCAGCGCGCGGCGGAAACGTTGCTCAATGTCGCTACGGAAGAATTGCCCAACCAAAGGAGCGTCTCCAATAAGTGGAATCTTGTCCTGCGCTTTCGTTACTGTTTCCCCAAGTAATCCACCGACCACCAAGGTTTGTCCGTCGTAGATGCTCACGTTCGTGGTTTCTTTGATGGAATCGAAGACGGGCATCAGGATGCGGTTTTCTGTGACAACGTATTGAATTGGAGTGACGAAAAATGTCGGCGGAAAGAAAGTGAATCCCTGAAGGATCTGATCATTTCCAACGATGGGAGAGCCGTAATTGATGAAACCTGAAAAGTCCGAGAAATCGGCAATCAGATTCAAATCGACAGTAAGGTTATCGGCGCCCACGGTGGGTTCTACTTCCAGAACCTTGCCAAGCTCGCGAGTCTCGAATGCTGCGGGAGTGGCCGGGGTTGCAGCCGTGGTTCCTGGGGTAAATGAGGCGGATTGATTTCCATTGATGATTGTCGTGGTTGTCCCCCCGATTTGATTGGGAATTTCAGGGGGATCATACTCGGTCGGGTGGATGAATTCCCTGATCTGTTTGATGATCGCTCGCTCGCCTGGACGAGTGATCACCGACGCGGAACAGAGTAGATCGACTCCTTTCGTCTGCATCAAAGATCTCAGGACGACCTGAAATTGCGGGTCAGTAAAGGCTCCGGCTACCGACAAGACTCCGGGGGCGGCACCTGAGCCTGCCAGAGTTGGGGAATTTCGGTTGATCACATCATCGATAGAAAGCCGGGAATTTACGTTGCCGGTTCTGAGCCCTGAAGTCAGGGGAGACTGACCGACAGGGGAGCCATTGGGATTGAGAAATGAAAAATCGCCAGTGTTTCTCGTGCCGCCTTGGTTTCCGGGAGTGCCACCGCTGGTAAAGACCGATCCACTACCCGGTAAATTCGACTGTCCCAGCAACCAATCGAAGCCCAACTCGTTCAGAATGTTGTCCGTGGTCTCCATCAACTTGAACTCGACCATCACCAACTTGGTGCCACCTTCCTTGGCCCCGATGATCATCTGCTCGATAAGAGCGATGTTGTCAGGGGTGTTCTTCACCAACAGGCTGCTGGTCGAGGCGTTGAAACTGGCCAAGCTGCCCGGAGGGAAGGTGATCCCGTTGTTCTCGAGAAATTCCTGAGCACTCAGGCGTTTCACCAGAGTCGTTCCGCCGGCGTCGGGAGCTGGATTGGCGAAAGGATCAGCTGGCGCACCGGCTGCGCCTGCTGCGGCGCCTCCTCCTGAAATAAAATCCGGAGGCACATCATAGGTGCGGGTCATCAAGCGAGTGTCATCCGCCGAACTAAGTGGCACCAAGGTCACCGCAAAGGAATCAATCCGGACCTTCAGCCCCGCTTGCTGACTCACATACTGAAGCACGGCCTTCAAGGGGGCGTTGGTGAGTTTCAAGGTGATCGGCGACTGCAACACCGTCGTTGCGTTGGGTGCGCCCTGAGGATCTACCACCAGATTGATGCCGCGCTTGGTGGGATCCGGTTCGGCGGTATCAAGTTCCTGCACGACCTGACTCAAATACTCGATCACTGTTTGGAGCGGAGTATTGGAAAACTCGACGTTGGGAAGGGAAATCCGATTCAGTTTGTCCTGAAGCGCGGCTTCTTGGGCGCCGGCGGCATCAACCACCGTTGCTTCGAAGCCCGCGCCCGTGGACTTCTTTGGCACCGGCATTTCCCAACCCCCGGAAACCTTGGCGAGCAGCGAGGACCTGGTTTGATTCCGCGCCACCTCGGCATATTCCATGATCAGGCCATCCACCGTTTCCAAGCCGCGACGAGCGGCTGTGTTGTAGGGGTCAATCTTGAGGACCTTCTGATAGGATTGTTGTGATTTGGTGAGATCTCCGATGTCAGCAAATCCCTTGGCCTCGCTCAGCAGCTTCTCCACGGTGCTGACGTTGGCAAGATGCTGGGGCGACATCGCCTTGTTGTAGTAGTCGTCGCTACGGAGTCGAGTGAGGAGAGTGCGCAACTCAGTGCTGATCGTTCCCGGAGCCATCCCGGCATCTCTGGCGTCGGTCATCACCCGGGCGAGGGCGGTCTCGGCTTCCTTCCACTTGGCCTCGTTGATGAGTTCCTCGGCATATTCGATGGACCCCTGCTGATAGCGTTTGAAAATCGCGTCTCTCAGCGTCAGCGCGGCAGGAACTCGGGGAACGGAAAGAAAAGCAGTGCGGTATTTCTCGACGGCGACGCCATGGTTGCCGTCGCGGCGATCCAATTCCGCGTCGGTGAGCAACTCCTGGGCGTTCCGGATCTGCTGTTGCCTCTGAGTGGCCTCACGCTGGGCGATACCGATAGCGCTGGATTCGCCTCCTGCGCCTTCGCCGCCACCTTCAGCGAGGAGATTCGAAGACGTGGCAATCATCGAAACCACACCGATCAAAACGAGCAAAGATGGGCACGATTCTCCTCGCGATGCACGTCCTGTGCTCGCCATTTTGCAATATCTGTCGAATCCTTTGATCACCATCTGTTGGGTCTCACCTGCTTGACGCAGATTAAACCAATTTCGTATTTCTTTGAAAAACGCCAAGGCTAGCAGCAAACACCCCCTGAATGCAACACGCATTGCAGGCTTTTTTACTCTGTTTTTGGCCCCTGATATCGATAGATCCAGGTGCGGAATTGGGCCTCTTCCAGGCCATAGAGAACGGTTTCCAGCGAAAACTCGCCAGAATTGTCGAGGCGTGCCACGATGCGCGGGTCCTCGGCCTTGGCGATTTCATGCATTCCGAGGATGTAAAAAAGCGGTCGCTGCTCCCGATGGGATCGATCTATCATGAGCTGCAGATTCTCCGGCGTGTGGGCGATTCGCAGGTAGGGATCGTAGAAATTGGCGTGGGTCCACCATCCGGCCACCAGAGGCTTTCGCTGTTCTTCGGTGAAGGGGTAGACTCCGCCGCGAACCAATTCGATGGCTTCGCGCATGGCCTGTTTGCTGTGGCGACGATAGATGATCAGCGGACGGGCCACTCCGATCGCATAGAGCCCGAGCAATCCATAAGTCGCGAGTCGCTGCCAGGAAAGGCGATCGTGGCTTCGTTCTTCGGCATCGTCTCGGGAACGAAAAATCCACGCGCTGAGACCGACGCCCATCCACAGCCCCACAAAGATGGTGGCATAGGAACCATACCATTTCAGGAGGGTGGCTCCTCCGAATTTGCTGAAAAGCCAAAGCATCACAATGGCCAAGATCGGGGCACCTGCCGCGAGCGCTCCGACAAAACCGCATCGGCGGAGCAGTCGCCACGCTCCGGTAATGGCCAGCGCAACCGCCAAGAGGAATCCGCCCATCACGAAAATGTTCCCCGCATATTTTTGCATGGCGGGATAGATCGAGCTGTCAGGGGCTCCATCGATCC
>JAGROX010000477.1 GCA_020440025.1 Verrucomicrobiia bacterium | reverse complement strand
GACCGGAAAATGCGCCGAATCTGCCCGGTTTTGCCCCTGACGGATAAACCGGTCGGATCGGTGCCGTTGGCATCAGAGCGGGAGGCAGTTGAATCGCCGCTATCGGCAAGGTCACCGGTTTCGGCGGAATCGGAGGGGCGGGTTCCTCGGATTTCACGGCATCATCGTTGTCCGTGGGTTCCTCGGTCGCTTTTTCTTTGTTGTCAGGGGAGGTATCGGGATCGGCAGTAGGAGGTGCTTCCTCGATCTCGGACGATTCACCTTCTCGTGGCACGACCCAGATCGCGGCTGTCGATGGTTGGGTTGATCCCTCGAGTGATTTGGGAATTCCCGCCAAAATCCAAGTTCCCTCTGGTCCACTCGTTGGGGCAGTGACCTTGGCGAAACCCGTCAACCAAGGCTTCACCGGTGCCGATTCTGGCAGGCGCATGATCAGCCCCGACCATTCGCCCGATGTCACGTTGGGAGATAACAAGAGATCGCCATTTTCCAAGACGGCGGGTGAGTCGTGGAACAATTCGCCCAGCGTGCTGAATCGCCAGGCTGGGATGGCCGCCTTCACGAAATCTGCCTGCCCGTCGTTGTCGGTGTCGAATAGCCGAGTGATTCCCGTGGCGTGGACCACGTAGATCGATTTGGGCCAGTAACCAGCGAAGAGACCGGTCGCCCCTTCCAGCCCATGACCTGACCAGAGTTTCCAATCTTTCTTGCCGCGATTCTTGAGATAAACCACTCCAGATTTCCCCAAAATCATCCAGTTTCCTTCTGGGGTAAAATCAACGGTAGCCACCTGACCCTGAATTGCTTGCGGCGGGGTTAGTGCTGTAATTTTATAAGGATCTTGAGGTGGAGTGGGCTTCGGCGAGACTTTTTCGACCTTGGTGGGTTTAGGGGTCGCTTCAGGCGGGGCTGGCGGTGTCTTCTCGACCTTCTCTGCCGCTTTCGGTTTGGTTTTCGTGGTCGGTTCTTCGGCGGGGGCCGGCGCGGGTGTGGGCTTCTCCTCCGTCACCGGAGTCGGTGACTTGGACTCCTCTGCGGACCTTGCCGAAGAGGTGAGCAGCGCCAGGAAAAGGAGGCCTGGCACAAGATGTCGGGGAAACGTCATTCGGGCTTCGATTCACTCTTGGGATCCGGCTTCTCCTCGGGAGCGGGGACGACCAGCGCTGCGGTCCAGCTTTTCGTCAACTCGGGCAGGTCAGGCGACTCGGGCCAGGTCCAGGTCAAAGTAAAGTCTTTGGCATCGTTTTCACCGACCTTGAGAAAGAGCCCCGACCATGAACCTGCCGAAGATTTGACGCGAGGTTTCCATCGCTCCGGCACACTGACTTGGAGTCCGTAGTCAGCCTGATGAACTTCCCAGTGCTGGGTGATTCCGCTACCGTCCGGCAGGGGAATGATTCGTTCCGCCACGCCGATGCGACCAAAGTGATAGAGGAATTCCGGTGCGCCATCGATCATGCGGTAGCCGAAATAATCGGGTGGTCCCCAAACGCCAATTGAGGCAGCAAATGGAGCGGGACCTTCGGCGACATAGATGAGGTTGGCCATCGAATCGCCTTTCCAAACCAGCAGCAATCGGCATTCGATCGGGTCCCAGGCATAGCTCACTTTTTCCGTCTCATGCTTCACCGTGATCATCGCCGGAAGCGAGATCAAAGGTTCGGGCTCAGCAGGGCTCAATTGTCGTCGGTGGATGAGCGTGACCTCGTCGGTCACCGGATTTGGCAGAGTGCCCTGTTGAATTTGGACGACGGCTGGCTGAATGGTTGGCGCCGTCGGCGGAGGCGTGATTTCCGGCGATGGGTTTTCCTCCGCCCCAACCGCCAAATTGGCGGAAATGACGAGGCTAACCCAGGCAAAGTTGCGAATTCGCGCGAACATGAAGCGCCAATGGAACACCATAGCGAGGCAATCGGCAAGGCGTAGAAAAGTCGCTGGATTGCGATCATTTTTGACTCAACCCTGTTAGGTCGATGACTCAACCCTCTTTACTCCTGAATCTTTGGCGAATGGCTGCGGTGCTTTTTGCAATTGCCGCGGTGTTTTCCAGAGGGACGGGGCAGGCGCAGGGCTTGCTCAGTCCGATCCAAGGCTACGTGTCGGTGGAGCCATTTGAACTGCGGAAGGAGTTCGTGATGCGCTTCGACACCATCGCGGAGCGAGTCGGCTCGGGTGATGTCACGAT
>JAGROX010000476.1 GCA_020440025.1 Verrucomicrobiia bacterium | reverse complement strand
TCACCATCGTCGACGTGCGCGGCAAGCCTCTGCTGCTCTATGTGGAGGGCGAGGAAAAGGAGGAGCGCTACCTCGTGGAAGCCATGGCGCGGGAAGGCATTCGTCTCGATGCCCGGCGTCCCGATGGGTTGCCGCAAAGTTTGCGCGAGATGGCCGGCTACGATGGCATCATCATCTCCGACGTCCCCGCTCACGAGATCGGCGAGGCCCGGATGGCGGCGATTCGCGACTACGTGGACAAACTCGGCGGCGGCTTCGTCATGATCGGCGGCATGAACTCCTTCGGGGTGGGGGGTTACTACCGCACGCCCATCGAGGAGATTCTCCCCGTGAAACTCAAGGCCCCCGATCAGGAAGAGTTCCAGTCGTCTGCCCTCGCCTTGGTCATGGACCGGTCCGGCTCCATGTCGGGACAGAAAATCGAGATCTGTAAATCGGCCTCCATTGCCACCGCCGAACTCCTCAGCAGCAAAGACTACATCGGCGTTTACGCCTTCGACTCCCAGGTTCACGAGGTCGTGCCCATGACGCGGGTCAGCTCCACCAGTGCCATCGCCAACCAGATCGCCATGCTCAGCGCCGGTGGCGGCACCAATGTCTATCCCGGCATGGCCCGGGCCCGCGAAGCGCTCAATTCCGTGAAAGCCAAGATCAAGCACATGATCGTCCTCACCGACGGCCAGACCTCCGGTTCCGGCTACCAGGCGCTGGCTTCCCAGTGCCAGGCAGAGGGCATCACCATTTCCACCGTGGCCGTGGGTGCAGGGGCCCAGGTCGGATTGCTCCAGGCCATTGCCGCCGCCGGTGGCGGGCAGTCATACATCACCATGGACCCGACCGCCATCACCCGAATCTTCACCCAGGACACCATGGTACACACCGGTCGCATGATTCGGGAGGAAGCCTTCGTGCCGCACCTGGTCGAGCCCCATCCCATGCTCAAAAACTGGGACGAAAGCTCCGTGCCGCCCTTGCTGGGCTATGTGAAAACCAATCGCAAAGCCACCTCACAGATTCCGCTCGTCACCGACAACGGCGATCCCTTGCTCGCCACCTGGCGATACGGCCTCGGCAAAGTCACCGCCTTTTCCTCTGACTGCAAATCCCGCTGGGCCGCGCTCTGGGTCAGCCAATGGCCCGGTTACAGCCAGATGTGGGCGCAGATCCTGCGGGAGACCGCCCGCGCGCCCCAGGGGCAGAACATGGACCTGAGGCTGGAGGAAGAAGGCGAGACCGTCCGGGTCTTCGTCGATCTCCTCGCCGATTCCGGCACCCGAAAAAACGACGCCGCTGTCGAGGCCGATGTCTACTTCGTGCCCTCGCATTCCCTCGGTTCCACCATGAGCCTGCTCACCACCGAGCCACTGGAGCAGGAAGGCCCCGGACTCTACGCCGCGAACTTCCGTCCCACCGATGCCGGCGTCTACCTGGTGCGCGCCCGCTCCGGCGCCCAGATGGTTTCCGCCGGCTACGTTCACAATCCCTCCGGCGAAGTCGCCACCGGCCAGATCAGCGAAGGCATCCTCCGCGAAGCCGCCGAGATCACCGGCGGCACCTACCTCGCCTCGGCCGACGAGCCTCTCGAACTCACCGGTTCCGACGTCGCCCGCTACGTCGAACTCTGGCCCCTGTTCCTGAAACTCTTCATCGCCCTGTTCCTCATCGACGTCGCCATCCGCCGCTGGGAAAACGTCATGGGACTCTGGGAGCAAGTCACCGGCCTGTTCGGCGGCAAAAAGCGGGCGGCGTGAGCCGCCGCGCGGCTGATTCTGAGAGAGTCATTCGAATCCAAGAAGTGCTCGGCTAGTCAGTGGGCGAGTGTGCCGTTGGCGGCGAAACGTCCCGTCGTCTGGCGTCAGGGCTCCTTGCCTGACCTCTAGCGGAACCCATTGGGACGGGTAGGGAAAGGGAGGCGGTCCTGGCAAGGGTAGTCGTCGGCGAGTGACTTTGCGCCCTCGCTTAACCCTCTTGGGTTGCGGACCATACCCTCTTTGGTGGGCTGAGATCGGCCCGGGAGGGGCGCAGGCATCTCGTAGCCGCTCGAAATCGGGGTCGTTCCTTGTCGCGAAGCGACAATTGTTGATAGCCTGGCGTTTCAACGCCCGGATTTTGCGGTCGAAGGTTCGTGCCGTCGCGAAGTGACGATTCAATGCCCTTGATGGCCCGGTTGATGGTGCATCGTCGCGTTGCGACGACCCTCCCTTGTCTGACCAAGTCCGGGGATTGAGATCCCTAGAATGATGGGTCACTATGCGCCCCCATGGCAATCAACTGCCCGTGTTGTCTCGCCCAAGGCTTGACTTTGAGGGAGTAATTGCGTCTCCTCCCAGAAACGTCCCACTGTATTTCGTCAGAAAGATATCGAGAGGCGACTGGGGGAAAGTAACACTGTTTGGCCCAAAAAATCAAGACAGATCCCACCGACATCTATGTGGATAGCTTGAAGACTGCGTTGGACCGATCTGACAAGTGCGCGATCTACTCAGTTGGCATTCTTGCGATTGGTATGATTGCCGTGGCATCACCATCAGGTCCGGCCGGAATCACGTTGCCGGGTGGGTTACGGATCGCGTCGACCAACGCGGCCTTTATTGTGATTCTCGCAGCTCACCTCTTAAACGGATTTCGGTATTGTTTCTATTTGAAACGAGCTGCTGAGATCGCAACCACGCTCCCAAGTGAAATCCGAAAGGCATTGTCGTCTCACCCGTCACCTGCGACCTCGAATGTGATGACCGAGTCAGTTCAATCACTGTTGTTATCGGTTCTAACGTTTCCGATCGTAAAGGAGGTTTTCGAGGTTCCTGCGTTGATCCAATTTGGGTTGGCCGCCGCTCTGACGTCGCCATTCGTTGTCGGAGCGGTGAAAATGCGAAAACACCTCAACTTCGCCCTCCCAAAAGCCTGACAAGCCGACGCTGACAAGCCAGATCCCGCCATGCTACTTCACGCCATCGGCTCCAGGTCGATCCACTTGCGCTCTTTCCAGGAACGGATGCCGGCTTCGGCGAGTTGGACGCCTTTGGCGCCTTCCATGAGGTCCCAGCGGAAGGGTTCGTCGACGACGACGTGGCGGATGAATTTTTCCCACTGAATCTTGAAGGCGTTGTCGAACTCGGTGGTGTCGGGAACTTCCTGCCAGTGATCGTAGAAGTTGAGCGGCTGCTCGACGTCGGGATTCCAGATCGGTTTCGGGGTGGCGCCCAAGGGCTGGACCCAGCATTTCCGCAATCCGGCGACGGCGGATCCGTGGGTGCCGTCGATCTCCATGGTGAAGAGGTCGTCGCGGCGCACGCGGACATCCCAGCTGGAATTGAACTGGGCCACGATGGGGCCCTGGGGATTGTCGATGGCAAAGGTGGCGTAGCAGGCGTCGTCGGCGGTGCAGGCGTAGGGGTTTCCCTGCTCGTCGATGCGCTCGGGGAGGTGGGTGGCCCCGAGACAACTGACGCCGGTAACGGGGCCGAAGAGGTTGTCGAGCACGTAACGCCAGTGGCAGAGCATGTCGATGATGATGCCGCCGCCGTCCTCGTCGCGGTAATTCCAGGAAGGACGTTGGGCGGGCTGGTTCTCATCGTGACCGGTGAAGACCCAGTAGCCGAACTCGCCGCGAACGGAGAGGATGCGACCGAAGAATCCCTGATCGATGAGGGTCTTCACTTTCCGCATGCCGGGTAGCCAGAGTTTGTCCTGAACGACACCGTTTTTGACTCCGGCATCGCGACAGACCTGGGCGAGGCGGACGGCTTCGTCGAACTCGGTCGCGGTGGGTTTTTCGCAGTAGATCGCCTTGCCGGCCGCGGCAGCCATCTCGACGAATTTTGCGCGATGCAGAGTCGACGAGGCGTCGAAGAAGATCTGGTTGTGATCATCGGCCAGGGCGGCATCGAGATCGGTGGTCCAGCGACTGACGTTGTGCGCCTCGGCGAGTCGGCGGAGCTTGTCTTCGCTGCGACCGGTGAGGATGGGGTCGACCTGGACGAAGGAGCCGTCCTTGAGTTTCACCCCGCCCTGATCGCGAATCGCAAGGATGGAACGGATGAGGTGCTGATTGGTGCCCATGCGTCCGGTGACGC
>JAGROX010000124.1:1609-11544 GCA_020440025.1 Verrucomicrobiia bacterium | reverse complement strand
GGATCGAAACGAAGTTCTTCGTCGATGTATTGAACCTGACCTTCGACACCAAAATCCCCTTCCACCGCCGGAATCAATCCCGCCAAGGTTTTCAGGAGAGTGGTTTTGCCGCGTCCGTTACGTGCCAGCAAAAGGTGGCGGCCCGGTTCCAGGCGAACGCTTTCGTCAGCGGTCGCCAGTCTGAGATCGTTTCGCTCTCCTCGAAGTCGGCGCTTTGGATAGCCAATGGTGAGTCCTGATTGGATATTGATCGTGGGATTCATGGTTTCAGATTGCTTTCGCTACCTAAACTATAATGAATACGAAAAATATTTCAACCATAAATTTCATATTTTTTGTAATTTTAAATCCCTTAATTCTGCGGGCCTTGATGAATCTCTTCAATCGTAACCAGCCAATTCATCAGGTGAATCGGAGGAAGTTCAGCGGGACTTTGAATCATTTTGAGATCCGCTTCGATGAGGCCAGGGCTTACCGTATCATCACTACCACTTCTCAGGTCCAATGGCCGAAAAGCGACCGTATCATCGGTATTCAAACTGCTGACCTGCCCAGTAAACTCCACGGGATGCTCGAAGAAGGCCGTCTCGCCAAATCGCTTCTCCGGGGCGAACAAGGAAATCGGAGGAAAATACTCTTCCCCGGCTGGAATCCCTGAACCGCTCGGTGGAGTCACCGGAACCGTGTTCAGCGATTCCCCGATGTACATTCTCAGATTACTCACCACAGAAAACCCGGTCGTGTAGGCGCTCATGTCGGATCCCCCTCGAACGGAAACGGCAGGATCAGAAGCGATGCTGGGCACACTTGGAGGAACTACCGTGGGACGATTGTTTTGTGGAAAGAGATAGATCGAGTTGTTCACACTGACATCGGCCGCATCACCCAACGCCAGCAAGAAGGCTGGCAAAAGGTCCAAATGTACCGTGATGGCATTCCTCCCGATGGGAAGCGTTTCCGTTTGGAAGGGAAAAGCGTCACCTCCTGTTTCACTGGGAGTGGGCCAGTTGTATCCTCTGGTAAAGGTCCGATAAACACGAGCACCACTCGTATTCTGATAATAGAAGCGAAACTGAATGGGAATCTGCAAGGCCGTGGACGCCATCTCCCACACCCGGAACCACATCTTGGCCTGTTCTGCTCCACGAGTATAGTCGTTCCATCCAGTCGGTGAAATTCGACTCCCATTCGATCCATCTCCTGACCGTATCAGAAAATCATTTCCCTGATTGAGAGGGATGAAAGCTACTCGTCCCACATTTCCTCCGACTGATGCATCATGAAAGTCGGAACCGTTGCTAGCCTGCCTGAGTTCCCGAACGCCCATTGCGTCAAAATTGTTGGCAACGTTGACCCCAGCGACCGACGTCGAGTCGGAGAAATCCAAACCCGTCCTGGCCGAAAACAGACCTGCCGTCAGCGCCACGGTTCCCTCCGTTTGAAGGCGATCAGCAAAAACACCGCCAGAAAGTTGTGCCTGATTCCAAGCGGTTCCGTCAGCATGTCTTCCTACACTCATGAAACCTGCAGATGACATCGGCAATTGGGACGGCACCTCATAAATTGAAAGGAGATAGTTCTTTCGGATGGTAGGAACGGCAACATCTCCCTGATTGTTTCCTCCGAAACGCAGCGAAAACACCCACCAATTGCGCTTTGCTAGGAAAGGGTCTCCGGGACGGGCATACCCAAAACGAATGTTCGGGTAAGTGTATTGATTGTAGAGAGGATAATCAGATGGTGAAAGAAGGAGTCCTTTCGTCCAACTGGGATGATGCGTCTTGCTCAAGCTGATTATCGGATAGCTCTTGTCCAATTCATAGACGGTGCTACTACTCTGCAGTGGGGCTGGCAACTTATCGGCGATTTCCGTATTGAGAAAGAGCGCGCCATCGCGGGTATTACCAGCATTGACGAAGCCTGCCCCCCCCGATACTGCAGGTGACACGAGGTCAGAAATGGAGGTCAAAAGTGAGTCTCCGCTGTTTGCCGAGATCATCCCATTGACTCCAAATCCCGTCATAATGTCGGCATCGATGGCTGTTTCCGCGTTGGCAAGGGAGATAGCCTCTTGAAATGCGCTTTCCCATGAATACTGCTGCGGATCGATTGCAGAATCCCGCATCATCGCCCCGATAGCCTTGTTTGGGACGGTGTGCAAAAGGGCACGCAAGACTGCATCTTCCTTTTGAGAATAGTCAATTTTCACTTGAGACTTTGACTGCACATCCATCGCACGCATCTGATGCCTAAATGTGAAGGTGAGCCCCGCGATCATGACAAAAGCGACCGAGATCACCAACGCGGTTGTGATCATCCCACTTTGACTGGTCTTTCGGTGTGTCTTCATTCGGAATCTCCTACATAGGTAATTTCTTCGGCCTCTGGTCCGGTGACGGTGACCAAGAGCACCCCAGAGTTGTTCGAGAAGGTCACATTGGTCGGCAGCGATGATATGGTCCAATCTGCGGAGGTGGGCCAGGCAACTCCCGTGTGATTGTAAAAATTTAATTCAGACTCTCCCGACACGGTCTCGAAGACCATCGCCGCTTGGCGAATGCTACCATCTGGATTTCGATAGCGAAGCCACAGGGCGTTACCTCCAGTGTTTACCGCCCCACTGCCAGAAAATGCCGACGATTTGCTGGTAAAAATCCGGTAAGAATCCGCTTCTTTAACGATATTACTCACCAGAAGACTGATGCTCGGAGCCTCATCACGCAGAAAGCTGAAGCGATTTAAAATTCTTTGAAAAGTGACCTGCTGTTGCATCAGGACAACCACGGCAGCAGCCACCCCCATTGCCATGGTGAGAGCGAGGGTCATCTCCATCAAGGTGAACCCCTTCCCTCGGGCGCCAATTTTTCTAAAGGATCCCGTTTTCATCGTATTCTCAACATGGTCCTAGACTTCACATAGTCCCGAGTACCGATCCGATAGACAAGGAAGGATTGGAGTTGCCAAGCTTCCATTCCTGCCGGATTGGACACGGCGGTTCCGTTTCCTCCATTCTCAGACAAATTATTGTCGTCAGCATGACGAGTCCGTTGAAGCGTTGCGGTAACGGGAGTCCCCCCTGGCAGCCTGCCAATGATAACAGTACTTGTCGCCATGGTAGGGTAGACCGGCCAGAGCGAAGCCGCCGCCGTCATGTCGTCAAAAGGAATGCGATTCCCTATGGCAGTTTCTTGAGTGAGGAAGGCATCGGTCAAACCTTGCATCACTGTCCATTGCTGGGTTGCGGTCACCGTTCGTGATGCTTTCAGCATTAACAAGGCGACTAACATCATTACCCCATAGCCAATGGCGGCTTCAACGATGAACGAACCTCGATTTCTACGATGGAAGACCTGATTGATCGTTTTCATAAGAGGAGGAGATCACCCATTTTCAGGAAACTGAACATCCCGGGGCACCCGAAACTTGCCACGCCATTCTCACATAATCAATAAAAACAATAATTTCCATAATTATTTTTACCCTCCGTAGAGAAATTTATTGCAATTTTTTACTTTTTCCATATTTTTCATTGTTTTTGGAATCTGCATCGTCCGATGAGAAATCGAACCCAACGGAAACGCAGCGCCTGAAAACCAGCCTCCAACTCCACAAACGAAACATGAAAACAAAATTGAACGGCCTTGTGGCCATCACTGCTTTTGCAATCATCCTTGCCATTCCGCTTACAAATTACGGAGGGCGCGGACGCTACGGAGGCTACAGCGGTTCCAGCAGCTCAGGCGGCTCCAGCAGCTCAGGCGGTTCCAGCACCTCTACCAGTCCCAGCGTACCGATAGGAACTTTGGTGGCCTACCCCACTCAGGTGCAAACGGGAACCCATCCGAATCTGACTTGGAGCATTGAACACCCTGGCGGTGTCACTGAAGTCGTCACCATTACTCCCCCCGGAACCGTGACTCCCAAAAAGCAACTCCGCATGAAAGTCAGGGTTGTGGGAGCCTCCGTCAAACGTGTCTGGCTCAACAGCCACGGTCAAATCACCGACTGGGAATGGGTCAACACGGAGTGTCAGATGAAGTATGGCAACGGTAACTACAGTCGTATCTTCTACGGCAAGCAAAATCAGGTGAATCCCAACACCATCGTAAAAAACCAAATTGTAAACACCGGATACTCGATCGACTTCGGGGGAAGGTTCGTGCTTTCGAATGGAAGCTGGTCAACGTTCTTTTCATCCACCAACAGCAACAACAATGTGATTGCGCTGAAGGATGGCGACCTCACTCCCGATGTTTCCGCTCTCTATGGTCAACAGACAGTGGAAGACTTCCTTCGACCCTACGTGGATGAGGATGGCTATGTAGACATCGGTCCGATGGACGTGATCTATCTGGTGGAACTGACCCACACCAATATGAATGACGGAGGATTTGACCTCCAAGATTTAGTCCTCCTTGTCACCTTTGAAGAACCCTGATTCCGATGAAATTGATTCAATCTTTCTCCCCACATTCGATCACTTTGGGAACGCTCGCGCTCGCGCTCGCACTTGCCTCTGCATCCAGCGCTCCAGGTCCCACAAAGATTTCCACAAAGATGCGGGATGTCATTACTCATCGTGAGTTGATGGCTCAGCAGGCAGCTTCCAAGGAACCCCCTCCTCTATCTGCATTCGAAAAAGCCGAGGGCGAAGATCCTGCGAAAGGCAGTCGTCCTCAAGATATCCTCAAATCATCGGATTTCCTCAGCTACTCGGGAATGGCAACTCTTATTCCCAAGCATGCCTTGGTCTATGTCCCAGATCTCCTCAAGACTCGCGCTACGATCAAAGACGGACTCAAGATCGTCACCTGGCCAGACTTCCATGCCAAAAACCGGAGTTGGATAACTACGGTAGAAGTGACCAGACAGCAAGCAGAAGGACTCGAACCTCTCGATGAAGAGAAGATGGAGTCCATTCGCAAGACCGGTGACGTCATCGTCGCCACCATGAAAGGATCCCCGATTTCAGTGCTGCCTCTCAAAACTCCAACGGAAGAAGCTGAAGAGGAAACTGATGCCGTCTCAATCAAATAAGTTCAATACCATGAAGTACGTCCTCCAGATTATTTTTGTATTCGCAATGGCTTGCCCTGGGTTGAGTCATGCCCAAACAGCCACCTATACCAACTTCATTCGACAGATTCAGTACCCCACGGGAGTGGTGCACGACATGTCAGTGGGGAAAGAGGGAGCCCAACAGTCCCCTTTGTCGATCGAACCGGGAGGTGCCCGATTCGAATTATGGACGATCAAGAACACTCCGCTAACCAGTTACCTTTTAGATAACAAATACGTGGGAGCCTACATTCCAACGGCTGTCATTAACATCACCACTGAGGATCCCTATTCTCACATTCCTAGAACTCGGGCAGATCGCCCCTATTGGGCAACGATCGCGGTGAGCGGACTCCTCAATGGCGAAGAAGACCCTCCGGCATCTAAACAGGTTAAAATTACTCTTCACGCCCAATCGTATGGTGAAAATGGCAATGGAGAAAACATTAACAGAGATGACGCAAATTTCGTTGGCCAGGCGACCTTGAGTTCGAACGGAAATTACAGCCTATATTTTCCTTACCACTACATTCCCAGTACGGATAGCACGAAGAGACGCGGAGAGGAGCGATTATCCGTATACTCACTTGAGGACTTCCAGGCTCCAGAGGATGTCATTTCATCTCAGTATGTCCAAATTTGGCCTGTCGCAGACTGCAGCATCAGCGGTTTAGTACAGAACGCGCTTTACAAGTCAAAAATGCCGACGGCGAATATCAATCTGAACGATCTTTATCCTGACACCAGGGTTTATGCTCAAGTCTACAAGGGAGATGCGGTGCTGGGAACCACCGGCACTATTGTGGCGGGTTCGGCATTGATCATCAATGAATCAGTACCTCAAGACCGCGTCCTGACTTTAACTGATTGGGATGATACTTTTCCAGAGGATGGACGTTGGACCATGGAAGTCATCTCCGTGACACCGTTCGGCACGGAGCGACTTTCAACAGTCACGTTTGATCTGGATCGTACGATCCACGTCAACGGGTCAGTCACCACCGTGGAATAGGGACAGACGACCAATTGGCAATAAGCTCCGGAAAATGGCTCCGCGATGGAGCCATGGGCGTTGGCCAATTGAGCCTTTTCCCTCCCCAATACAGCCGATAAGCTCGAACTCATGAAATCACCTCATGTGTTCCTTTGTCTTCTGACACTCCTGACTCTTCCCATTGCAACAGCTCAGGAATCGGTGGAGTTGCCACCAGCGGTCAGCGTGGACGCCTCAAAGTTCGATAGCCTCCAGGCAGCCATCGACGCCCTGCCTGCCTCCGGGGGAATCGTCACCCTTCCTCCCGGCACTTTCGAAATCTCGAAGCCACTCGTCATCTCCACTCCAGAGACCCGCATCGAAGGAGCGGGAGCCTCGACCCACATCAAGAATCTCAATGACTCCGGCGAACCTGCCCTCATCCTGAGTCCGTCGAACCGAGCCAAAGATCCCAAGGCCCGGCTCTGGCGCATTCAGCTCGGGAACTTCCGGATTTCCGGCAATGAGAAAAGTGGCGACGGGGTCCACGCCGAAGGCATCAACGAGATCTTCATCCACGGGCTCTCCGTCGATCATCATGGCGGCAACGGCATTGCCCTGATCGATTGCTACGAGGATCCGCGCATCGCCGATTCCATTATCACCTATAACAAGGACGCCGGCGTGCTGATTCAGGCCGGGCACGACATCGTGGTGAATGGAAATCACTTTGAGGAAAACCAGGACGCCCTCCGTTGCCTCGATTCCTTCAACCTCTGCATGAACGGAAACAACATCGACGATCATCTCGGCAACGGAGTCGTCATTGAGAACACTTACGGTTCCGTCCTCTCCGGCAACATGATCGAAGAATGCAACGGCACTGCCATCATTCTGGATCGCGACTGCTACGGCATCACTCTCAGCGCGAATGTCATCGCCCATGATATGGAGGGCGGCGTCGATCTCCGCGACGCCCACGGTTGCGCCGTCTCCGCCAATACCTTTACCCTTGTTCATCAGTTCTCCGTCCGAGTCGGCCCGAACAGCGGCAGGATCACCGTCACCGGGAACAGCTTTTCCAACAGCCACATCGGAGACGGAAAAGAGAAGCGCCTGCTCGAGCACGAGAATCCCCTGCAGATCGACATGGGCACCGGCGTCCGTATCGAGGGAGGCAGCCACGTCAATGTCTCCGGCAACACTTTCACCGGAATCACTGGCTCCGCCATCTTCGCTGACGGGAAGGCCTCCAAGAATCTGATCCGAGGCAATCTGATCACCGATTGGGGCCGCAACACCGCAGGAGACGTTCCCGCCATCGCCGTTCCGACGGAAAATGGCAATATCATCGACGGGAATCTCATCGATTGAACAACTGCCTTTTTTCTCCCAGTGACCCAAGGGGGCATTCCCCGAGTCCAAAGGGGTAATGGCAGACATTCTTCGCGTGCGTTCAGAGGTTCAGATCAAGGAACTCTATGCGACCGTTCCCAAATATCTTACCGTGGTAATTGAATACCGAATGATTGAGCACCGCCCCCAGTTTCTGGCCGTTTACGATCTCGAAGGAAAAAGAATCCCCTTGGAGCGAATCAATACCGCCGATCTGATGGAAGCGGTCATCAAAGAGTCCCGCCGCCCCAAAAAGCCATAGGGCAACCTTTTGCTTCCCTTCCGGTTGATGTTCTCTAGGGTGCCACCATGTCCCGCTATCCTGACGAAAACATTCTGGTCATCTCCCGCGCCCTTTTCGACGAACTCGGTGCCTTTGAAGGTCTGAGCCTGGAGCCAGAGCGCTACCTGCCTGCCATTCTCGATCCGGCCAACAACTACTTCCTCGCTCGCGACGACGCCGAGGAGGATCCCAGCCACAAACAGATCATCCCCTACGCCATCTTCAAACACGGCGACCGTTTTCTCCACTATGTGCGCGGCGGTGGCAGCGGAGAGAAACGCCTCGCGGCCAAAGGCTCCATCGGCATCGGTGGCCACATCAATCAGGAAGACTTCGACGCCCAGGCCCATCTGGACAAGGACACCTACACCATCGGGGTCGAGCGCGAGATCGATGAAGAACTCAACATCGAAGGCGGCCATACCCAGCGAATCGTCGCCCTGATCAATGACGAGACGAATCCCGTCGGTCAGGTCCATCTCGGTGTGGTCCACCTTTTCGAACTCGAAACCGATCGCGTCACCTCCAACGAAGACAACATCACCGAGCTCGAATTCTTCACCATCGAGGAACTCCAGGCTCGGCGCGATCGGTTGGAAACCTGGTCGCAGAGTTGTCTCGATGGCTTGTCGACGCTGCTTTGACCGCGATCAATCCCCCACGGTCACACCAGCGGTCTTCCTTCCAAGAAGGCGCTTAACCGAGCCCACCACTCGGGCCAGTTCCTCTCCACGGAGATGACTGGTCAGGGCCAGCATCATGAGCCATTCGAAGAGGAAAAGGTTCATCGTGAGTTCCAGCGCCAGATGAAGCCCAAAGCCGAGAATCAGGGCCGGCCATCGCGTCTCTCGAAACCAGAGCGCCAACACGAGGAAAGCCTCCACCAGGATGACGAGCCAGCCACTCACCAAGAGAATCGGCGCAGAATCAGTCAGTAGCGTCGGCAAGGGCATCCGCTCGAAGACGTCGTCCAGTCGATAGACATACCAGAGCGCGCTTCCGTCGAGCCATTCTTTGCCGTCCAGTTTCAACCAAACGCTGGAGAGGTAGATCAGCGCCAGTTGGATCTGGAGCAATCGCAACGCCCATCCCGATCCGGCGGCTTCGACCGGAAGTAGCGTTTTCCCCAGTCTCCGGCGTCGCCACGCATCGACCGACCAGCAGGCGCCGATGGGCATGAAGACGAGAAACAGCGCGAACAGGCGAAAGAACACGTCTTCCCCGTCGAAGAGCAGATGATTGCGATGTTGCAGCGACACCAGCCAGATGAAGACGCAGGCGGCATTGAATCGCGACATCCACCCGATCATCAGCAAAAACGCCTGTAGGAGCATGATCGCCGCGCAGGCGAGCAGCCCCGTCCCGGTGCGCGGCAATAAGGTGAAAAGGGTGATCGTATCCGGATCGATGGCGCTCCGAGCCGCTTCGTAGGGAACCGCTCCCGCTTCCCCAAACCAGAGCTCGAAATCCATCGCCAATCCGGCGAAATTCAAAAACACCAAGAAGCCGAACCCCATTCGCAGCCAGGCACAAACCCGGGCATCGACCGGTCCGAAAACAAACTCATCAAATCGGCGAATCCCCGCCGCCAAACTGGGTAGCGAAGCCCGACTCATGGCTGTGCCTCCATTTTCTCGGTGTGAAAACGCTTCGACTGCTCTTTCCCGAACTCCCCTTCCTCGGATCCAGGCGGCAGGACAGAAACTCGGTGTCGCCACAATTCCACTTTCTCCGGCACCGATCCATCCTCTCGCGTCCCCTCCACACGTGCGAGATATTGCGCATAGGTCGGCCATAGCTCGTCGTTCGAAATCCGATTCACTCGATCATAGAATGCGATCTCGCGAAAGTGCCTCCATTTCCCTGCCGGAGAAACCTCGCTCCAGCGCGGAGATTCCCATTCCCGCGTGCTGCCGTCGGCATAGAAAAAACGCGCCGAAATTCGGGACCGGACCTTGTCGACCTCCGGCGCAAACAGTTCCCACGGATCCTGCCAAAAGCCGGTGACATCGACCAAGGGATCGATCGCGGAATCCACACGGTTGTGAAACTCCGTCGTCCTCGGCAGCGCCTCCGCCACCATCAGGAAGAGCAGCGTCAGAAACAGCGCACGACTCGCGATTTGTTTGGCCAGGATCATCGGGAAAACGAAAACCCGACAATGTCGCCCGATTCGCAGCGCGATTCAACAGGGTTAAGTCGCGGACCTAACCCTCTTTAGTCAGA
>JAGROX010000124.1:844-1529 GCA_020440025.1 Verrucomicrobiia bacterium | reverse complement strand
CCAGCGAGAGGACCGGATAGGCACCAACGGATTTGAAATTTCTCAGGACTTCGGTCACGGGGGCGATGCCGTCACCGGGAAAGACGCGATGCTCGTCCTTGATGGTTTCCCGGGGAGGATCAGCCGGGTAATCGTTCATGTGATAGTTCTGCAGCGCATGCGGCCCCATCAGCAGAATGGAATCGAATTCGCAACCGCCCTTGTAGGTGTGGTAGACATCACCGAGGAAACAGGCGCGAGGATGCCCTGACTTAATGGCGACGTAGAGCGCTTTCTCGACGGTACCGATGGTAGGATTGCCGCCCCACATTTCGACCTGCGGCGAGATCCCCATTTCGTCACCCAGTTCCAACAGGGCGCGATACCGATCGGCCGCGTCGTCGAGGGAAATCACTTCGCCTTTGCCGACTCCGGCGGGAGGCGCTGCCATTCTGACGCCGCCGAGTTGGGCGATGGTGTCCATGTCCCGCTTGGCTTCCTCAAGACCAGCGGCCCGCTTCTCGGGATCGTTCACCACCCAAGTGGCAAATCCGATGGCGCTACTGACGACGAGACCGTAATCATCGATGCGCTTCTTGAGATCTTTCAGGCTTCCGCCCGCCGCCACGTATTCGGAGATCTTCCGGAACCAGGGTTCGATGGCATCGTAGCCTGCTTTTCCGGCGACTTCGATCTCCTGCGCGGC
>JAGROX010000124.1:0-746 GCA_020440025.1 Verrucomicrobiia bacterium | reverse complement strand
CCCGCGCCGGCGGCGAGTCCGGTCATCGACAACAAATCGCGCCGGGCGATTGACGAAGTTGAGAGAGAGGAATGACGGTCTGGGGATGGCTGCATGAGGCACTTTCTGCCACGGATCGCGCCACGGATCAAGATCTCTCGGTTGCCGCGATCATGTTGCCCGACTCGCTCAAAGACGAGTCATTTCCAAAAGCATCGCCATTCCTCGGGAAGCGAGCATGAAAAACCCGCCCACAGCTGCGGTAATCAATCCTCCGATCCCGAAGACGAGCCGATTCCCCTTTCCTGTGAAGAACTGGCGCAGAGTTTCTGAATGAATCCGGTTGAGCGCATCAGGCCAGGTCACGCCGACGGCGTAAAAGCCCATTTTCAGCACTCCGATCGCGACCAAAACCACTCCGCCCCACCAACAGATGGCAACGGACATCTGAACAAACTGGGCGTTTCCCGTCATGCTGCTTCCGGCAATCATTTCTTCTTCAGCAATGCTTCCAGGTTAGCCTGATACTTCGCGGGATCGGTCACGGTCTCTGCGATTTCAAGCGGTCGGCCGATGAGAATGCCGGCGTGGTATTTGAAGGAGTTCAGATACTCGGAAACCGATTTATCGATGACGACCTTCTTGTAGTTGGTCGACGCGTGCATGAATCGCATGACGCCATCTTCAGTTCGGATGGCGAGACCAACATGAGAACAAAAGCCGCCCTGTTGATTGGTCACAATCCCGATGATGTCTCCATCTTTCAG
>JAGROX010000016.1 GCA_020440025.1 Verrucomicrobiia bacterium | reverse complement strand
TGGGACAATTTTACGACGCTTACGCTCTTTCACCCCTTCCTCACCCTGCACCCCCTCCTACCCGGGGCGGTGACGGAGCGGCGGGGTTGAAAAAGCGAATCCCTAGCAGTAACAGACTTTTGGCAAACGCTCTAGATGCACACCGTAAAGAAAGGAAGTCATTCTCGTGTCTCTCTAAAGATCGAATCATAAAAGAAGTTCGCTTCGGAATCCGACAGCAGATAATGCGGGAGAGCTGCCCTGATGACACTAGGAAACTGGCTCTGATAATAGCGTTCAGTCGCTTCCAAATAACGTTGTTCACCTAAACTCTCCTTTGAAGCCTGGAACACTTTTCGAAGAACACGAATCTCGTTATCAGGCCATAGAAGAGATGCAAAAGACGTCTCGTTTTTCCAATACTCAGGTATCACTGACGGATACCGTTCATCTCTTGGCTTGTTGGGGTCTATCAGAAATGAATAAGCGTCAATAGCAGTCTCTTTTTCTCCGATCTGCCATGAACACAATGAGTACCCAACCACAGCCTCTCCAATTGCCTCCCCAACATTATGATCGATTCTGTTCGAAAATTCACCAATGCGCCGAAGTATCGTTGAAATATTGACATCACCACCCGAACTCGAAGCCTCGCCAGAGCCAGTGTCGGCAATATCTTTCAAGAGTCGCATAAAGATCCCTTGCCCTCTCTCCCATCGCTTGAGATGAAACTCCGCCCAACCATGATAAATACACACTTGGGGATCAACTTTGATTTCTCCGGAAAGATCTTTCTTTTGGAGATAAGCCAACGCTCTCACATTATCTTTTTCCAAGGCAAAGGAATAGGCGGCAACATGGGATGTTACGGATTTAGAATCAAGGCCACTCGCCCGAAGAAAATATCTGTTGGCCTCGGCATATTTTCGTCCCTTCACCAATTCCATGCCAATCCGATTTAGTTGATCTCCTCGCATTAGAGAGGGATCTCGATTCATAGCCTCAATTTGAAGATTCGGCGCCCACTTCGAAATCAATCGAAACCGGTCGCGGTTGTCAGCATTCAAATTCTCAGGCATTCCACCAAAAATTGTCGGTGCTAAGTAAAGTTTATCTGCTACTTTCTTGAAGTCCTCAGCTGAAACGTCTTGTCTCGTCAGGAGTGCCGTTAGCACTTCATCTGAAACCAACGGCGAAACCGAATCCATCCACCCTGCGTTGGCCAAATTCTGATTAAGCGCACCAACCAGTTCATCAGATCCCTTGGCTGACAGACCATCTCGCACTTGAATTAGTTTCTCTTTCCTTCTCTCCGCCCAATACTTCGGCGAATTTGCCTGATCATCGTTGATCTCCCAAAGCTCATACGCCGACTCTGGCCACTCGAAACCGTCGTCATTGAGAAACCCGGAGAGAGAAACTTTCCTCGCAAGTGTGTAGTTAAACTCATCGAAATCCCTGACGGCATTCGCGACTTGGGCAACAACATCATCGTCACCAGTCCAATGCCAAAACCATGGAGGGAACATCTCATACAACAAAGATTCGGGGTGAGAATTCTTCTTGGCGTTCAAAATAGCCTGAGGTGCAGGAAATTCATTGTACCAATTCATCAATTTCACTGCGGTGCTCCCCCATGGTTCCCCCATCACCAAAGCTTCCTCGCGCAGTTTTTCCCAGACTGTCTCATTTGGTTGAGCACTTTCGAGAATTCCGGTTTCTGCATTGACCTTTCGGCAGGCAACCGCCTCGGCAAACTCACCAAACCAAACGGGAAGTCTGGCATCCCCTTTCTTGCAGATCGGAAAGTCCCATTCCAAATAATCAACGGCTGCCTTCTCGCCATCCCCTCTCCGCTGAGGGATAGGGCCTCTTAGCGTTCCTTCACCGAACCTAGGGCACTCTATAGCAAATATTTGCGATTCGTTGAAATATTGTACTTTCGAATGCCTCAAGAATTCATGCTCAGCCGGGTAAAAGATCGGAGATAAGACCAATTCGCCTCCGCTATGAATATCCCTCAGCATAAGCCTAGATTGCTGCTCGTATTTATATTCTCCGAGGTATTCGAAAGTCGTACTCTCCGCTAATGATTCAGGACCATGAAGAGTGACTATCCACTTTTCGTCAGGACTGAGAGATACGTCATAGACACCCGGAATGGGATTCCAGAGTAGACGTGCGTTCTCCGTATCAAAAAGATACAGTTCAGAATTATCGACTTCCGCGTCAGCCTCTCCCAAAACCAAAAGAAAGTCACCGCTTGGACTAAACTTACAACGCATCCGCTCATTTCGCCGAACTAACAATTGAGATTCTTTCCCTCGCATGGTGTCGCTCAGAGTTATGCCCTCACCGTCGAATCTGGCCTCGAATCTACCACTAGCAGATCTTACCGGATCTTCTTCTCCTCTCCTTCCACTTCTGTTTCCTTCCGATATGATCCAATCTTCTTGTTCGGGAGGGCCCTGAACCAGAGCACCATCCAAAAGCGCTGCGGTAGGAGTAACCGTGAACAAAGACGCCTCGATTGATCGATGTTCTCTCGCATTGATCGAGGTTCCATTCTTGTAGGAATCCAGAAGAACCATGCTATTTTCAGTTTCTGGGAACCATGCAGAGTGAGGAATTCGATCTAGATCTCTCATCAAGGTGATCGGCGCATAAATGAATTGATCAGGCCCTAGCAGCTTCCATTCCGAGAATGGCTTACTTGCGCGAATGTTCGCAAACGGTGCGGCGCGAAGCCACTTTTCTGAAATCGCAAGCACACTGAATTTTTCATCTTCATCTTCGTCAATGTAAGGCGCGGGGAACTCGATAAGCTGCCCAGTTTCGGTATCGACAAACCGGGACTCTTTGTTGATTTTACCAATTTCAAACAGGACAGGAACATCTGAAACGTGAAGAACGGCATCATTCTGCGGCTCCCATCGCAACCTATCACCAGATTCATTGATGGATAGCCAACCCCGATCTTGCAACACCATCCGTCTCATAGTTCTAGCCGGCTTCTCAAATTCACCGTCGAACCAAGAATCATCTCCAATTGGTTCCCCATCTATGTCATTCAAAACTTGGTAATCTCGCTTGTATGCCCAATTATTTTGGAGTAGCAGATTGACAAGAAACGTGTCCGCGTCTGTACTCCCCAGAGCGCCTCTCGCGCATTGCGCGAGATAGCCCAATGCGTTCGGCCAATTTCCGGAACTAACCTCCGCAGATGCCTGACGAAGGTAGTTGTTTGCGAGAACCAACCTCGTTTCCTTGTCCCGTTCCCAGGAAAGCCATCCGAAAAAGACCGCAGTAGCAGTAAGCAAAGCAAGAATGGCCGCCAAGATCCTGATCCGCCACAATCTCCGCCTTTCTTCCTTGGCCACATGGTCAGCAACCACGCTTCTTTTTAGACCAAACATGTGGCTTACGACGCCGACCAAGCCGACTTCCCATGCCTCTTTCTTTTTCCCTCCTTCGTGCGCTCGCATGTCAGGAAGATTTCTCCGGACAAGTTCTTTCCGGAACGGTTCCAGACATCTCGGCAGGCATCGACTCTCTTCTGGATCTTCGTCAACTTCGGTTGCCTCGATGGAACCATTCAGAATAACCGGAATAACACCTTTGATTCGCTCTCTCTGAGCCTCGGTTATGACACTGTCTTTCTGAGCTTCGTTACCAGTAGGTTCTGGTAGCCCAACAAACCGCCGGATCTCTTTATTTACCCCATTCGAATTTTCAGAATCCCTTCCGCAGAGCACGATCAGGAAGCGGGATTCGTCGATTGCCCCCTGAATGTTTTCCCAATAATGCTTCTCATCGTTCGCTAGGTCGGTTCGATCACGATAGACTCTCCTAATGTAATTTTTGTGCTTTGGTACTCGGTCCTCCGGAATCTCCATATTGGGAATGCGAAACCAATGAAGCTTCTTCTGAAGCCACGACGCTGCCTTCGCGTCTTCCCGAGCATAGCTAATGAAAGCAAACGTCGAAGACTTCTCCTCTGTCTCTTTTTCGCTATTCTCTTTGGCGGGCATTGCTGGATTACTTTAAAAAGTGCCGTTCGCCGGCTTCACCGCATCGACCTGAAACAACAGTTTCGCGAGCATGCCGGTCTGAAAAGTGCGGTGGTTTGCGGAGCGAGTCGGGTATGATTACTTGATGCTGAATGTTTGCCAAACTTTACGGGGTACCATCAAGCAAATAACGTGCCCGAATCTGAAATACGGCTGAGAACTAAGCTGGCCCGATTACAAAAGCAGTTTCCTCGAAATTCAAGGCAGTGGTGGAGCGTTTCTAGAACCGGGCAACGGAGACTCGTGAATTACTTTCTGTCGCCATCTTTCACGGACTCGACGGGGTTCGCGCATCCCCTTTTCTTGCACCCCCTCCTACCCGGGGCGATGCGCGGTGACGGAGCGGCGGGGTTGAAAAAGCAGATCCCTGCTATGGGGTTGAGACACGATCATTCTTCCACACCCCGATGGGATCAGGTCATGTCTTGTCAGCGTTCGCAGTGGTTTTCCCGTCAGTCGGTCAGTTTGTCAGTCGCACAACTTCGGTTGACGTGAATCGCCGTCTCGGCGGTGCGTTCAGTCGTGCCTCTCGAATCCCTGTCGCGTTTGCTGACATCGCCAGGACGTGACAATTGCTGACACATCAGGCCCGAAAGAGCCGTCCGCCCGAGTCTGCCCGCACCAGATTGCGTAGAAACAACTCAGTGAGGGCACTATCACGCTCATTGGCCATCACTCCTGAGAGGGATCGTTGCAGTTCGCGTCTGCAAATACCGGGCCGTTCGATGATCCGATGGAGAATTCGTTGCTCGGTGTCAGTCAATTGCAGCCGTGTCAGTTGGCCCGCTACTGACAAAGGTGGGGTGAGCGAGGACACGATCTCCCGGTGTGAATCTGCTAGGGGGTGGGCTAGCCACTCGATGGCCAGCTGCAGCTCGGTTGTCGGGATTGTGACCTCTTCAATGGGGAGCGCGGGATTGCGATGAAGGTGGAACAGGGCGGCCAAACGGAGTCCGAGGTCGGGCAGCTAGTCCAAACTTGAACACTCGAAGTCTTGGTGGGAGTCGGTATCCGAGCGGTTGAGCGATGACCGGAATTCTTCCAGTATCTCATACCCGGTAGGCGGTAGTTTCATGCGGACCAATCTCCGCTGTTGCCGGAAGGTGAACGCCCGCTTGACCAGGTTCAACAACTTTGGGGTGATCTCATCGAGGGGGCGATTGGGCAGTTGTCGTCCCGAGTCGCCCTGAGAGCAAAACAGCACTGGGAAAGAATGGAAACCTCCCAGAAGCCCGAGAGCAGGTTCTCGGTGAAGTTGTTCCTCGGGGATAGATTGGATCAGGTTGATCTGGCCTATCTGGCCGTTTTTTCCATCCAGAAGCAAGACATCGCCATCCCAGCTTTCTCGAAACCAGCGTTGCAATCGCGCGATGGCGACTTGCTTCTCATCTTCCAGATCGGCTGACAACCCGGACTGACCTTCACCAATCACTACTCCACCATCAGCACTATTACGCACCGCCCAGGCCACGCGTGAGGGGTTTAGGGGCTGCTCGATGATGCGGGATTTGAGAGCAAAGGCGTGGTTGCCCTGCTGAACCAGCAATTCTTGGATCTCTTGTTCGGGGCGACCGGTGGACCGAAGGTGCGCCACATCCCGATCGAGTTCCTTGAGCTTGGCCCGGAGGGATTCGGGATTCATCCGGGCGCGTCGATGCTCTCTTGTGAGTTGGGCCGCTTTCAGGGGTTCCTGGAGATAGCTCAGCCAACCTTGCTGCGTGTTGGCAGGTGACGGCGTCACCACCATGAGGTTGAAGCTAGTCCGGGGCGCAGACAGCGGATACCAGAGCCCAATGCGGCGGCAAGAATGGCCAACAGGGCAGTGGCCACCGGTGTTGGAGACACTTGGTAGGCATCCGCCACTTCCTGAGCGATTTCCAAGATGGAGTCGGGAAGCGACACTGGGGTGCCTTCAGAGGCCGACGCATCGCACGGATGGCATCCGGGCGGCTGGTCATCTGAGGGTGTCGTCAAGGAGTGGTCGGAGCGGGGAGCGGTAGTGTTCATGAGGGTGGTGGCTTGAGCTGTTTTGATTGTTTCTTCGCGACGATGCCTTGCACCTGGCCTCGATGTCTCGCACGCTATCGGATGAGCGACCCAGCACGCACCCGACCCGACCCGAGTTATCGGCGTTTTTTCTCGATTGGCGAAAATGGTGAAGAGATAGAGGAGTTTGGCTGGGGGGAAGAGGAGGAAGTCCCCGAGGTGTTCGGACCTCAAGATGTCCGGGTCGATGTCACGATCCGAATCACCACGGGAGAGGGATCGATCGATGAGCAGACCCGCACCCTGACCTTGCCAGGCCTCTTGAATCCGGCCCAACTGGAGTCCAGCGAGGCGACTGTGGCGGAGGCGATCGGCACTGAATTGGTGGAACCGATTCGGGCTCGGATGCGCGCAGAGCTTTTCAGCCGCGCGAACCGGTTGCCCACATCATGGCTGGAGGGGGATCCTGAATTGGTCGATTGGTATGACACCATTCGCCGTGCCGGCATACGGACCCAGCGGGTGGATGAAAAGGTGCAGTGGAGTCGCATCGCATGTGGAGGGCGGAGTTTGTCGGATCTTCTTTCTGAGGCGGCAGAGAGTGATTTCATCCGGTCCCTCTCAAAGCTCTGAAGTGGCAGACACCAACTGAAGGAGTCCCTCGGACGTTTGCTCGATTTTTCGATCGGAGATGAGGGCGTCGATGATGGGCCGATGGAGGGCCATTCGTTGTTGAGGATAGCGACGCACCAGTTCGCGTGGGTGACAGGGAGCAAAGAGGCGAAGCTTCTGGAGCACGACTTCTTTTTGATCACTCAACGCATTCTGATCATGGCAATGGAGAGCCTCCTCGAGGAGTGCCAGATGTGATTTCATCGCCCGGTGTGCCAATCCCAGGCAGACACCAACGAGGGCACGTTTCTCACCGGGTGGCGTCAGAGCTTTGAGTCCGAACAGCAGAGCCGCAGGTAAGTGGGCGAGTCCGCGTGACCAGGGTTTGAATTTTGCGTCGATGGATTCCAACTGAGCGATGAAGTCTGCCTGGCCGGCGAACAGGGCATCAGTTTCCTCAGAATCCAAAGCGAGGTCGGTGAATGATCCACGGAGTCGCCGCTCCATCAGGACTCGGGTGATCGCTTGGCGGTAGTGTTCGTAGTGGGCCGACAGAGTTTTATGTTCCTCTGGGTCGATCGACCCGGTGGTGCAGATTGATGGCGACCCGATCATGAGGGTGCCGGATGGTAGGCCGAGGGATGGGCCTGTGGTCTGTTTGCCGAGAGCAGTCAGGGCATCAGGCCGAAGGATCGAAATCACCGTCAGGGAGGCGTGACTCAGCGATCCAAAACCGGAACCGCTCGTCACCGGGAGGTCGGTCCCAGCCAGGAGTTGCTGCAGTAGATCTCCACTCTTGCTTCGCCTCCCGGCCAGCAAACCCTCGAGCAGTCGACCATCGCAATCGAGCCCCAACAGGTGTTGTTGATCGGCCTCCGCCAGGCACTTCTGCAGCGTGTCAGGGATAGGGTTGGTGAGCAGGAACGAAGGTTCCCGGAGATGACGTTCATCTTCTGCGGTTAGTTCCGGTTCCTTACGATTGAACATCTCATTGGGATCGACCCGGCGCCCCGATTTGAGGTTCACCCACGGATCTCGCAAGCCGTTGCAAGATCCGCTCATACCCGCGATCTGTTGCATCGAATTCCACGCTGTCATCCGCTCCAGATGCTCTGATTCGCGTCTCTGGTAGTCATGCGGATCGCCGGGGTGGGAGGAAAAAGCCAGCGTTGGAAACTGGAATTTCGCCGCCATTTCGCGAACCAGCTTCGGCTGTGCGGTTTGGCTGTGGTTGCGCAGTGAGTTCTGAACAAAAGCTGCCGGCTTGGTCAACAGGTCAAGCAATCGTTCAGATCGGGCAGAGTCCTGAGTCGCCGCCACCAGGTGGAAATTGGCCTGCTGGAGTTCACCCCCCAGGGTGATCAGTCCTCCGTTTGGGCCTGCGAGTGCGCCGACTACGGCGGCCGCCGTGAGGGCCGCAGTGTCTTCATCGACTCCGGCGATTCGGGCCAATGCCGCGACCTCCGGTCCGTATGGGGAAGGTTCAAGATCAGGTGGGTTCATGTTGCTGGAGTTGGAAGTGTTGTGGACGGCAATTTTTCGAGATTTCGAGAGGAATCCTGATGGGCATTGTTCTGAGGAGGTTTTGCATTGCGTGACTATTCCGATCAGGTCCGCGTAGGGGTGACATGGTCACACGAAGGGGGTATTCCATCCCGACGTTGTTCGTCATTCCCTACCGCAGGGAGCGTGATTCCATGGGCGGGCAGCCGGGAGAGGACTGGGATGTTGGTGGCACGGGATCGCTGACAGCGTTCCACACCGGGCAGGCATATGGCCAACAATGTGATCACCGACCCGAAGGTTGCCAGGAGATTCATTGTCGGCCTAAACCGCCGAAATCTAGGGCGTATCGATTCCAAAAAACCGAGAAACCGGGAGGCGAGGTTAGGCGGGTCGGGGGCGACAGGGGAGGATGGAAATTCCATCCTAAATCACGCAATATGGTTGGCCTCGGCGCAAGTGATTATTCAAAAACCGGCACCAGCACACCCATCACCAAAAGGCCGCGGCTGAACCTCGGAATCCCGAACGCATGACTATTTCTCGGCATTCTAGTGACCTAGAGGGCCGACCACCAGCCGGTTTGGGTCAACATAGATGGGCACAACAGACCGATCCCGGCCAAGTATTTCAAAACACCAACAACCCAGTGGCACGATACTGTTGAATCTATCTCCCCCCGCCACACCTCCTCCCCTCCCCTTTTGAGGAATCGCCACTTTGAAATGTGGCACGAAGTCGATTCGTCGGCCGTTCACCATCGCCGTGGGGCAGCGAGACCCCCAGTGGGCGTAGCGGAAGATCGGCCAGCCCACCGCACGCAGTAGGCTGGCTATCGATCCGCTGATAGCCGCATGCACGATGGCTGATAGTTCTACCGCTGACGCAGAAGGCCTGATCGTTCTGCGGCGATCACAAGCTGGTCCTGAAAACCTCGATACCAGTCGGAGAGTAGATTGCCGGACCTTGCTGCCTTGCTGCCGCGCGAACAGCTCGGGACTATGCGCATGCAATTTTCAACGCTCCCAATCGTTGAAATGCCGTACCAGTTCGGTGAGAGGGAACGTGCTTTCGACGGGTGCAGCTCGGCGAGGAACAGCGCCGGGTGATGGATCTCGCCGAGGAAAACGTCCATCCGGGCAAAGGCACCACCCAGGCCTCCCAACGTCGACCCAAGTAGGTCAGCACCAGCTCGGGCCGGACTCGGAGCCCCGCAGCGATGTATCGCGGCGTCTCGCCGAAGAGGTCCCATCTGGGATCTGTGGACGAATCTACTTTTGAATCTATGTCTTTCTTCGTCATCTCTACTGCTTCCTGTCACGAAAATGGCTGGCTTGTTCTTCTGCAGTTCCAACCGGCTCTTTGCTGCTCCTTGTCGCGCCGGCGGCAAAGACCATGCTTGTTGTCACCGAATTCTTCGTTGTCGTGACAAGGTCCGAAAATGTTGTGACAAGGAGATCTTTCATTTCACTTTCGCCGGATGAATGAGGCATCACGTTTGGTGTCGTTCTTCTGCTTGGTTTCTTCGAGAATCCCATCCCTAACCATTTGCGTGATGACCTGCCGTGCCTTGGTGTTTTTCATCCCCTCGGAAAGTGGCCCTTGTGATCCCGAGCAGCTTTCGATCACATGAGCCCGTTCCACCCAACTATCATCCGATGCCTCGCGGTCGAGAGCCCAAAGCACTTGTTTACGATACCTATCTTCCTGTGCCCGGCTCTTCTCGCGCTTCCTGTTCTCGCGTTCCTTCTGGACACTCCTTGCATCAAGTTCTTGCCAGCCGATGTGGCCTCCTTGCACCCAACCAATGTGCTTCTCGAAGATCTTCGTTCCCTCCTCATCTCGCCAGCCGATCCGCGATCCGCGCTTCGCCGCTCTAAGGGTGTACTGGCCGACTGTCTCCTCGGGCACCAGTAGTAAGGTGGCGCGGGCGCTGTCTGCGACGAACATCCCCCCGGCACCCGCGTAGTGGTCCGTCATACGGTTGCTCTTCCCGCTATACATTCGCTCCACCTCGGCCCTCCCCATGTGGTGTGAGACGAGGGCACCGCATTTCACCTCTCGACAAAGAGGCAGCAGATTCCTGTCGATGAGTTCCACCACACCTTCCGGGTCAGCAGCAGTTCCCTTGGCCAACCACTTATAGAGAGAATCGATAATTACCAGATCCGGCTTCATCCTTCGAATCTCCTCCGCAACAGCGCCATGATCACCGAAGAGATCGGGAGAGGGCAATCGAGGCGTCAGGATGTGTAGAGCTGCACGCAAGCGTTCTAGATCTTCAATCGGCAGAGAGAGTTCCTGAACAATCCCAGAGGCCATCTCATGAAGATCCAGTTCACCGTTTTCGATTTGGACGACCAGAATGCGAAGAGGTTTTTCTGGCACGATCCCCATGAAGTTGCGGCCGATAGCCCAGCACGCGGCCGCCTGCAGCGTCAGGGAGGTTTTGCCCTGGCCGGTCGGACCGATCAAGGCAGCCCACCCTCCACGGAAGAGCCAGTTTTCTCCAAGCAAGGACTCGTCATAGTCAGGAGGCTCTTGGGCATAGGAGACAACGTTCTTTACAATTAGCTTGCGATCTTCCTTACTTTGCTCCTGATCCGGGCTGCGGCTATTTCCACCATTCTTGCCCAAGTGCTTGTCGAGGAACTCCGACGGATTTATTTCGCGTGAGTTCATCAGTCGTGGAGGCTGTCAGCAAGCCAGAGGAGATGGCTCGTTCGTTGGGATTTTTCGTGCAAGAACCCGGGAAGTCGCACAGGTTGGGCAGGTTTGGAAACGAGCCTGTCGATCCCGAGAACGGGAGCAATCTCGGTAAGCTCGTCGATGCACTTCTTACTCGGACGCTTGAACCAACCGTGGAGCGATTTGTGACCCGTATCGATGATCGCTGCCAGCTGCATTCCCAATCCTTCCCGGCACCAGCGAATCAACGCAGCGTTAGCCGCACGATTGAGATCCTTCTCCTCTTCGGTCTCGGGAGTCCTGCCGATAGCATCGTCGGCCTCGATCACGATGTAGGGGGTGGTCAGCGTCCGATCATTGCGACGACAGCGCTCGTTAGGCCGAAAAATGGCAGGACAGGTTCGCGGGCCGCCGAGCCGATCAGCCACCAACCATTCCTCGATCGTGCGGAAGTGGCTTTCAGCTCCGGGGCGGCTGGAGTCATGAACGTCCCCGATCCAGACCACGTCACAGCGATCAAACAGCGTGGCCAGGAAGAGATGCGGTTCCCGTCCCTCGACTCCGTGATCGATGCGGGTAGGAGAGGTTTCCCAGATGTCGGCCGTGTCCCATGCAAATTCAGAGAGAATGGCTTTCTTCGCTGCCTTGGCCCGGCGACGAAGAGTCGACACTTGGTGATGGTTGTTCGCTTTGGTCAGCCTGGTATTTGGGTGGCAATGTGGGATATCCGTAGAAATGCGAGCACCCAGCTTCACGCAAGCCTCACGAAAATTGACCCCATCCAACTTCTGGACCAGATCGATGACATCGACGTGGGTTTCGCACCCGAAGCAGAAGCCGTGGTTATCCGGAAAAATCGTTAACGAGGGTGTCTTCTCCTCGTGAAACGGACAGATAGCACTGAAGTTTGCGCCCGAGTGCTTAACTTCGATGCCCCGCTCCTGAAGGAGACGGACCATCGAGTGGCGGTCTTTGAGTTCCGCAATGTCCTCAGCACGAAGGAATGTCTGGTCGGTTTTCATGCGCTAGTTAGCTCGCTAAAGCTGGTTCCACGGGATACAGAGAAGACAGTTCTCATCCCTTCTCGGATTCGTTCTCGCTATCCAGGCCAAGGCTCTTTTCGGTGGTGGGAACCGGCTTCAGGTAGGTGGTGAAACGGCCCAATTCGTCCACCGCACGGAATACGGTCCCCGCTAAAGACGGACTGGTGGCCAGGCTCGCGAAACGGTTGATCGCATCGACGAGTGCGATGAAAAGCTGCTGCTGCTCGGCAACCGATTCCGTGGATAGGATTCCACACTGGCAATTTTCTCTGGCCCACACATTGTTATTGGCCATCGACGTGAGTTTTTTGGTGACTTGGGTAGCTGTGATGAAGCTCTCCTCGCTGGTGAAACGAGAGAAATCGCAGCCGGAGCTATCAGCCGGCAGGAATTGGCTCTCATCGCGTCCGTCGAACCACGGGGGCTGAACATATTCCGCCTCAAACCGCCTAGATTTCACCTTGGCAGAAATCGGAGATTTCGATGAAGGGCTGTCCTTCTCTTCGCCGCAATTCTCTTCCGGGTTAGCATTCTCACTCGACTCCAGTTGAGATGAAGCAATTCCATTTTTGGATCCGATCTTCTCTACCTCTGCGCGAACAACCTTCGCCGTAATCGTCGACTGGTGATCCCGATCTAGGACAGCGCCCCAAGCACGCTGACGAAGCTCGGGGGTGGGAAGTCGAGCCAGTTCCCGGATTTGGGATTCACCTTTGGGCAAAAATTTGGCTCCAAATGGAGCCAAATCGGCTAGCACCTCTGCGCAAATAATCATCCGGTTCGCCTGCTGCCTACTCATCTCAAGGACGGTCTCGCAGTAGTCTTTCCAGGTCGGGAAATCTTCGCGATAGAGATTCTTCTCCCGGATTTCCAAAAGAGCTTCACCCACCTTACGGATCTCACGAATCCCACGCTTCACCACTTCATCCAACTCTTTCCAGCGGTTCCGTTCATCTGGGGAAAGTCGGTCATCCTTCGCTCCCCGATGATCGAGGTCGGATCCCTGCGCTTGGACGGCAAGGCGGGGCACATTGCTATTGATGCCAGCACTCATGAGCCCACCTCCTCCGATTCCTGATTCTGTTCCTCCATCAGGCCGAGCAGATAGCTTCGGACCGACGGCCAGAAAAGTAGGCGAACCCCGCGACTCGCTCCCGGCTTCTTCAGTACGACACTCTTGACTTTCGGCGGATCGGCGAAGATGAGGTCATTGAAGGTACCTCGCGACAAGCCCGTTCGAGGGCAACGCTCACCTGGGCTAGGTAACCGGATCCACTCAGCAGGATCAGCTGTCTCGGTTCCCTCTTTCGCCGGCGAGGGGTTTGCCGGGGCCGTCAGATCCTTGGGGCGACGACCAGCCCGTTCTGCAACATTCTCGTCCATGGATGGACAATGGCAGAACAATCTCGCCCAAAAAGTGGGGAGAAATATTTCATTTTTCCCCAAAAATGTTCCACAGGATCAACATTGAGGTTCGAGATGAAGATCCGAAATCGACAGAGCCGAGACGTGTTTTTCGAGTCCGGGAAACGAAGGGGAGGATCTCAGGTAGCTTTGGAAATCCATGCCTTGATAAGTTTTCTCAGTTGGGTGCAACTTGATCCCGGTCACCAGCTTCTTTGAAGCCGACCGGAGCGGATTTTCAGGACTGGATGCTCGATTCTTGGTCACCTCATTGATTTTGTTTTTCAGGCCGAATGAGATGTCAGAATACTTGGTGCTGAGTAGAGCCTCAATGGCCTTGGTCTGCATCAGCCAAAGAGGAAAATCAGGGTGAAGCCAAAATTCACAAAGCACGAGTTTGAGCTGACGAATATTGAATCGAAATGGATTTTTCTCCGCTGTCGCGAAAAGCCTGCTGAGTCTACCAAGGAATACTGAGCCTTGCTCCGCCATTCTCTCGACCATGAAATCGACCAAGCGTTCGTCTCTAAATAGGCGAGTGGGATCCTCTACGATCGATTTTTCGAAAGCCATCAGCTCGAGTTCCCAAAGCGAAGTAGAGTCGCTTGGAACTTTTCCGAAAGTAGCTTCAAGCGCGATATCGAAAATGACTGCCCTTACCGAATCGAAGGCTGCTTGGTATTCAGATTCAAAATCAAAACCAATTCCCGCTTCTTCTGCCGCTCTTCGCAGGAGTGCTGTTGTGCAATTCCCTTCGGGCGGAGTTCTTGAGGAGGGTAGGAGGCCAAATGGAATTTTCTCATGAAGTCTGAAAAAAGCCCCACAAGCCGAGTCCACATGAATTTCCCCGGTTTCGACGAAGAGCTTCCTCGCGTTTGCCGGGGAGACCCCTTCATAGCTTTGAAGCCTGGATTTGGTGATTTCCCTGATTTCATCAAGGCGGGGCCTAAACTCATCGTTCCATCTCGCCGGCTCCGAAGATTGAAGATCCCTTGGCACAGACTGCGAGCTTACCTCAAGAAATAGCCTGCGAAGCGCGAGCCAGTGATCCGTAGTTTGTGGCATAAACTTTCCATATCCAGCCGACGGATCGAAAAATCGCCCAAGTATCGCGAGGGCAATGAAATTGTCATTTTTGTCTGAATGAAGCGTTCTGCTCTCGAATAGTGGATAAATATATCGTCTGAATTTAGCGGAATCACTTTGGACGCTTTGAGGAATGCGTATTTGCCTTGAGAGCGCGAAAATTGCCCCCTCCTCAAGTTCGCGTTTCTCGTCTGTGAACCAGCGGAAATTCATACCCCTCCTCAGCTGATGTTGGATCTCGCTCCCCCCCCGACCCTCCGCCAGTCGCCCCTTCATTTGTTCCCAATCTGGCAGACGGTTCACTATCTTCCGCACAAAGAGGGCTCTGCGGTTCCGTGCACCAGGCAGGCGGCAGAGTTCGTGGATGATCAAACGTCCGACGCACCGAGACAGCGCCTAGATCAGGTCCATCTTCAGAAAGAGATTCTTCCTTCTGCTCCATCCGACCTCCTTTTCGGTCTGGAGCTATGGGCAACGACTCATCGGTCATCGCAAGGTGATGTCCACTATTGAGCACCACGATTCCGGAGAGGGAATCACTGAGTTGATTCAGGGGTTCGTCGTCAGCGGCCGTAGACATTCTGCGACATGGTAGCTTGTCAGCGACGAATTCGCAAAGTGCTCCCGAGTTGCTGAAAGATCGTTCAAACTGAGGAGACGCTCACGCAGGACCTCGCGCGAAAGCTCCGTCGGAATGCACCCGTTGAATTTCAGATTTTCAAGGAACTCATCCGCGATCAGAAAAGCGCCTCGGACTTCAGTCGCCTCTAACACCGCAGCGATGGCTCTTCCGCTCAGCAATTGATCGTGCCAACGGGCAACAACAGCTGTTGTAAGCCCTGTTGTAACTAGATCGAATTTTTATTCGTAACTCGTTGATTATCAAAATGGTGGAGGCGAGGGGAGTCGAACCCCTGTCCTAATGGCCGTCTAAATCAGCGCCTACATGCTTAGTTTCATCTTTTGATTTAGAGACCAGGGCTTCGATGAACAGAATCCTTGAATCTCGATTGTCACTGTAACCTCTCGTCGTTCCGCCCGGACACCCGGCGGACGACCAGCCTGCTAAAATGTCGCGGCTCCCCTCAGCAGGCGTCGAGGGAGCCACGGGGTGCCTAATTAGGCAGCCAGCGCAAGTTCGGGTTCGTTATTTGCATTTATTGTTTTGATCAGCTTTTTACGAGGCCAACTGATCAACCTCGGCATGCAGCCAATCCTTCAAACCACCAGTCGAAACCAGTACGCCCCCGGTATCGGCCAGCAGATCCGAATAGGATCACTGTCTTCTTCTGTGACAGCTTAACGGGCTTTCTGTTCAATGCAATGGGACGAAATCCGCTTTTCCTCCCCTCCCCCTTTCGGCGTGATCCGTTGCCTCTCAACTGCTCGGCAAACGGCGCCCTCGATTTCTGATTGTAACTATTTTCATATTTGTTATAATTTCCATCTCCGGACTTTTTCCTCTTCGGTCCGTCTTCCTCACGTTCATGAATCGGATCATTGGCTTCGACGTTGCCCGGGCTCTCGCCATCGGTTTGGTGGTGCTTTCCCACATCGACCAAGGCTCCCATGAGTTGGGAATCTACGGAGTGGAACTCTTCTTTGCACTCAGCGGATTTCTCATCGGCACAATTCTTTACCGCTGCGTGCCGGAGGAAGGAAAATGGACCTTGGGAGGCGTCGCCAATTTCTGGAAACGCCGCTGGTGGAGGACCTTGCCGAACTACTATCTCTTTCTTCTGATTGCCATCGTGTATCACTCAAGCGTCGGCGAACTGCCGGAGGGCGGAGTCGGCGGGGTCCTGCCGTATCTGGTCTTTTCTCAGAACCTGATGTCGCCCAACGAGGTGTTCTACGGCCCTTCGTGGTCGCTCTGTGTGGAGGAGATGTTCTACCTGCTGTTTCCGTTGCTCGTGCTCCTTTTCCACCGGGCGACCGGTTCCCGCATCGGAGCATTTGCCATCGCCGGGACGGTGCTGGTGCTTTCGACCACCGCTCTGCGCGAAGTGGTTTTTGCTCACTATCTGCCGACCGACGCCCGGGTCACGACGCTGCCGCGACTGGATGCCATCGGCTATGGAGTGGCCATGGCGGTGCTGACTCAGGTGTATTCACTCAGCCAAAATCAGCGCAAAGCACTTGCCGCGCTGGGGGGAGTCATCCTGATCGCGGTGACGGGACTGCATGCGGTGGTCGCCGTCGTCGATGAAGTCATCTGGTTTCATCGTCTGGCGCTGATCGCGGCGCCGCTTTCTTTCAGTCTGGCCATGCCTCTGCTCGCAACTTGGGAAGCCCTGCCTGTCAGGTTGAGTCGCCTCTCGATTCCCATCACCAGGATCAGCCAATGGTCCTACTCGATCTATCTGAGCCACTACATTATCATCATGGCAGTCTATCCGCTTTTTGGTTCCCTGAGGGAAAGCACGGTGATCAATCTTTTCAGCAAAGTGGTGGGACTCGTCGTCACGCTGATCGTATCGCGCCTGGTGTTCCGCCACTTTGAATCGAGATTCACCTCCATGCGCCCGGCTGAGATCCATGTGGCGGCGCCCGATTCCCCGAGAGAGAGCAGCCGACTGGAATCTCCTGCGGTGATGCCGGGAAACTGATCGCTCCCCTTCCCTGCTTGCGCTCTTGGCCATCCCGACCGATCTAGTCGGGAATCCGATCTTGATAGCAAAGCAGAGATGACCATTTCCCGAAAAGCCGACTACGCCCTGCGTGCGGTCGTGATCCTTGCCGGATCGCCGCCGGATCGGCCCATGCAGATTCAGGAGATGGCCGAGATCGGTGGGATTCCGCTGAAATTTCTGGAGCAAATCCTCCTGATGCTGAAACGCGGCGGACTGCTTCGGAGCAAGCGTGGCGTGGGCGGCGGCTATCATCTCGACAAGCCGACTCGACAGATCTCGGTCGGAGAGATCATCAGCCTGATCGATGGCGGACTTTGCAATCTGGCATCGAGCGGCCACGAAGCGGAGGCCGAGTTTCGCGGTGCGCGAGGGCTGCGGGATTCGCTGAGCGAAGTCGATGAGAAGGTCAATTCGCGTTTGCTCTCACTCACCATCGAAGAAATCCTCAACCGCGACGAACCGGACGCCATGCTGGCTTTCGGTATCTGAAATGGAAAAGCACCAATCCGGCGATGGATGACGATCTTTTCAACGCGGATGATGAGCCAGAAGACCTAACAGGGTTGGGTCCGGGACTTCACCCTGTTGAGTCGGAGTTCATCGATCGCTCGACGATGGCAGAGCGAAATCAGCCGCTGGCGGCGAGGATGCGACCGCGGGTGCTGGATGAGTATGTGGGTCAGCGCCATATCCTCGGCGAGGGCAAGTTGCTGCGTCGCGCAGTGGAGGCGGATCGTTTCACTTCGCTGATTTTCTACGGCCCTCCCGGCGTGGGAAAAACAAGTCTGGCGGAACTCATCGCCCAACGCACGGAATCGCGATTCGTGAATCTGAGCGGCGTTGAGAGCAACGTGGCGGAGATCCGGCAAGCCGTGGAGGCGGCCCGATCGATTCTCCGCACTCAAAAGCGGGTCACGACTTTGTTTGTCGATGAGATACATCGTTTCAACAAAGCGCAGCAGGACGTGCTGCTGCCCCATATCGAGCGTGGCACGGTGCGGTTCATCGGAGCCACTACGCACAATCCCTTTTTCTACATCAATAGCCCGCTGGTTTCGCGCAGTCAGGTGTTTCAGCTGGAACCGCTGGAGGAGGAAGATCTGGCGCAGTTGTTGCAATCGGCGATCTCGGATCCCAAGCGAGGCTTTGGAAAACTGACTCTGACCGTCACCGACGAGGCGGCCCGGCATCTGGTCCGGATGTGCGACGGGGATGCCCGGAAGATGCTGACCTCGTTTGAGCTGGCGGTGTTGACCACCGATCCCGACGAAGAGACGGGCGAGATCCTCATCGATCTGGAGGTCGCCGAGGACTCAATTCAGCGAAAGACCATCGTCTATGATGCCGACGGCGACGCCCATTACGACACGATCAGTGCATTCATCAAGAGCATGCGTGGTTCCGACCCGGATGCGGCGCTCTATTGGCTGGCAAAGATGCTGCACGCCGGGGAGGACATTCGTTTCATCGCCCGGCGCATCGTGATCGCCGCCAGCGAAGACGTGGGCATGGCGGATTCCAACGCGCTCCGAGTGGCCGTCTCCGCGCAACAGGCAGTGGAATTCATCGGCATGCCCGAGGCAAGGATTCCCCTCGCCCACGCCACCGTTTACATCGCGACCGCGCCGAAGAGTAATCGAGCCTATGTCGCGATCGATCGGGCGCTGAAGGATGTGGCTGAAGGGCGAACGCTCGCAGTTCCCGCGCATCTGAGGACGAAAACTCGGAAAAAGTTGGCGCTGGAAGGCGGTGCGGCCACCGAGGAAGACACCCATTACCGCTACAGTCACGATTTCGATGGTGCCTTTGTCCCCCAGTCCTATCTGCCCGAAGGGCGAGTCTACTACGAGCCGGGTGATCAGGGCATGGAAAAGCGGGTGGCGGAGCGGATCGACTACTGGCGAGCCCAGTTTCAGGCGCAGCAGTCCGGGAAAAAGGGCGAGAGCTGAGCTTCTTTCAGAAGTAGCGCGGAGATAGCACGGCAGTTTTTTGTTCAGCCCTGGCTTTATTTATCATTAATTAAATAATTTTCATAAAATTCACAAAAACTGTTGATTTCGGGTGCAAATCTGCTAAAATTTTTATAACTTCAATAATCAAGGGTTACGAAACACATGACACCCGTTTATTCCTCCTACCGTCCAGAGAACATCATCCCGTTCCCACTCGAACTCCTCAAAACTGCCTCCGGTTCCACCGTCATGAAAACCATCGACCCCGTTCCTCACCTCGAACAATTTCAGCTGCACGCCATCGATCAAACTTGCCTCTCGATGGGACAATCTCAGGTGACTTTCAGCATTGAGCTGGAACATGATCACATCACGCAACGAGTGCTGGTCGGACTCTTGGACGAAGAGCGCAAGCGTGGTGCCTGCATCGCCATTTACCCTGCCACCGGCGAGGTTTGCGATCTGACCAACGACGGCGGCGTCATCGGCTACCTCTCCCTTTCTCCCATGATGCCGGGGCAGTCGATTCACTGCGAATTGCTGATCTATAAATACGGCCCCAACTGCGTTTGCACGGCTCGTATTGGAGGCGAAACCTTTCTCTATCCTGCCTTTGTCCTCAACGGCAGCCCACGCCTGACCGCTCTGGTCGGCTACGACTCCGGTGCCGGAGTGCAGTGGGAAGACGAAACGCTCCGGGTCACGGAAGCGCAGGCAGTCGCTTGAACTGCCACAGGCTGTTCCTTTCCCCACGAATCTCCGGCCACCGTGCTGCGAGATGACCAATTGACCACACCACGACGGGTTCGCTCCCGAGGAGCCCCGGCCTTTTCGCAGGTCGGGGCTTTTCTTTTTTGCCTCAGACTCTGCAGGGAGATCTGCTTGAGGTCACAAGCGTCACCTTTTCCCGGTTGAGTTTCCGGAGGGCAATTCGAGAGTGGCCACTGTGACAACACCGCCCTCTGACACTGAAGCAACCCTCACTCCCGAGTCCATTCTCGCGGCCCTGGAGTCGGAGGATGTCGCGATCATTGTCGACATTTGTCGCACCGCGCACCCGGGCGACATTGGGGCTGCTTTCGAGCAACTCGACCACGATCATCAGGAAACGGTCCTGCATGCCCTGCCGATGGAGGTGTTGACCGAGTTGGCCGACTACCTGCCAGCAGCGGTCATCGAACGTCGCGTTCGTAGTCTGTCGGTGGATGATCGGCGAGAGGTGTTGACCTCGATGTCAGACGACGAGTTGGTCGACCTTCTCCAGGAAGCGCCCAAAGATCAGCTCCCCCACTACATCGCCCTCCTCCCAGAGGAAAAACGGGAAACCTCTCACGACCTCCTGCAATTCCCGGAAACCACCGCCGGTGGCCGCATGACCACGGCGATTGGGGAGATCCGGGCGTCGATGACCGTTCGCGAAGCACTGGCATTTCTCGCCGAATCTCATGAGGAAACCGAAATCCTCAGCCGCATCTATGTCGTCGACGAGGAGGGGCGTCTGCTGGGCAAAACCCGGCTGCGAGATCTGGCCTTCAGTCGCCGCAGTATCCTCGTGGAGAAAATCATGGATGCCGACAAGATCTCCATCAACGCGATGGCAGATCAGGAGGAAGCCGTCCAAATGATCGCCCGCTATGACTTGGTCGCCCTGCCGGTGGTCGATTCGGAGTTTCATCTACTCGGGGTCATCACCCACGATGACGCGATGGAGATCCTCGAAGAAGAGCACACCGAGGACATGGAATTGGCGAGCGGTATCGGCGGCGACCCGGGAGATTTCGCCTATCTCCAGACGCCGGTGATGACGCATCTGCGACGCCGCTTTTTCTGGGTGCTCGGCCTCGCTTTTCTAGCCCTGTTTTCCGGGTATGTGATGCACCACTACGGGGATGTCCTGAAAGCAAACTTCGTACTGGCTCTCTATCTCCCGATGGTGGTGGCAGC
>JAGROX010000123.1:10312-14156 GCA_020440025.1 Verrucomicrobiia bacterium | reverse complement strand
GTGCCCATGCGTCCGGTGACGCCGTTGAGGATGATGCCGAGTGTTTTCATGCTTTTGGGGAAGGAGAGAGGATGGAGGATAGAGGAGAGAGGAGGGGGTAGAGACGGTGACTCTTTGGGATGAAGGGGAGGAGGGAGAGATGGAGGAGTTGAGGGTGAGAATTCTCGATCAGCTACTGCCGGTCCTATTCCCTCTCCTTTCTCCTCTATCCTCTCTCCTTTTTAACGTCAGAGACGGTGATTCTTTTGAATGGAGCGGAGGTAGGCGTTGAGAAGTTTGTCGATTTCTTCGGCGTCTTGTTGAAGATGGGAAGTGTCACCGTATTCCAGATCTTGGGAGAGGAGGAGTTGGTAGCTGGCTTCCGCGAGGGAGGCTTCTGCGATGTTCAGAAATCGCAGCTTTTCCTGAGGGCCGCGGCGCTTGAAGCCTTCGACGATATTGGAAGGGACTGAGGCGGCTGCCCGACGGAGTTGGCTGGTCAATCCATACAGTTCCTCCTTGGGGAACTGCCGAGTCAGTCGATAGACATTGAGCACCCAGGCATGGGCTTTCTGCCAGACGATCAGTTCGCGATAGGTTTTTGCCGGGTCCATTCTTTTTGAAGGAGAGAGGAGAAAGTTCAGAAGGAGAGAGGAGAAAGAATAGAGGAGAGAGGAGTGGCTAAAAATTGTGGTTCTTTTGTAAGGAGAATTCTCGATCAGTTTTTGCAGGGTCCATTCTCTCTCCTTTCTCCTCTATCCTCTCTCCTAACTATGCTGCAAATAGGCATCCTTAATCCGCGACAGAAACTCGTCCTGATCACTCTCCCACCAACGCGTGGAAAAGATTTCGACCTCGTTGTAGCCGGTGAAGCCGGTGGCTTCGACCATGGCGCGGATGGCTGGGATATCGATGCAGCCTTCGCCCATGAGGCCGCGGTCGGTGAGGAGGTGGCTGGTGGGAGTGAGCCAGTCGCAGATGTGGAAAGCGAAAAGGCGATCGAGTTCGCCGGCTTTGGCGATCTGGGCGGGGAGATCGTCGTCCCACCAGATGTGGTAGACGTCGGCGGCGATGCCGACGAGGGGGTGATTCAACTGATCACAGGCGGTGTGGGCTTGGGCCAAGGTATTGATGGCGGAGCGGTCATCGGCATACATGGGGTGCAGCGGCTCGATGGCGAGACGGATTCCGGCGGCTTCGGCATCGGGAAGGACGGCGGCGATGCCGTCGACGATTTGCTGACGTGAATCGGCCAGAGATTGACCGAGGGCGGCGCCGCAAACCAACACGATAAGCGGGGCACCGATTCCGGCGGCCTGCTCGATGGCGCGTCGATTGTCGTCGATGGCTTCCTGTCGACCTTTGGCAGTGAGCGAGGGGAAAAAGCCGCCGCGACAGAGGGACACGGCCTCAAGCCCGTGATCACGAATCTGTTCACCGATCTTCGCGGGACGGCGACCTTCGAGGGTATCTCGCCAGACGGTGATTCCGGCCACGCCCGCGGCGGCGTAGCGTTCGATGGCGGTCTCGATGGCCCAAGGCTTGGTCGTGGCGGTGTGGATGCACAGCCGGGAGAGATCGGTAAGAGGTGACGGGGCGGGGGCGTTCATGCGAGGGTTGCGTCGGATAGGCAGGGGCAGTGTGACAGGTTACGACGATGAGGGGTAGAACAGCGGGCTTTCGAATAGCATTTTATCGATAGGGAATTAATGCTAGCTTCGTGCGCTGATGAATGGATTGCGCTCCTTGTTGCTGGAAGATCTAGAGATCGTGGCGCCGGGCGTGACGGTGCTGCGGCTCTGTCTGAATCGACATTTGCCCGAGACAAACTGGGTGAAGGCGCATCGTCACGACTTTGCCCAAGTATTGCTCTATCTTTCCGGCTCGGGATGGCAGTCGATTGAAGGCGACCGGATTCCGGTTTCCACGGGGCGGGTGATCGGGATTCCGGCGGGAGTGGATCATGCCTTTGTGAAGGAAAAGGCGCGGTCGCCGCTCTGCCTGGTGATTGATTTGAAGACCGACGCGGTCGAGTTGGCATCGGCGAGCAGCACCTTGCTCAGTGCCGAGGCGCAGTCCGAGATTCAGCGGTGCCTTTCCTGGCTCGTGCGACAGAAGTCATCGGAATCCGATAGCGGTGGCGTGGTCAGGGAATGCGGGGTGGTGCTGCAAGTGACGGGATTGCTGATCGACAGCTTGGGCAGGTCGAATCGTCCCTCGGATTCGAGATCGGATCGCGGCGGAGCCGGCAATCAGCGGTTCACCGAGAAGGCGAGGAAGTTTCTGGCCACCCGGGCGCCCGAGCATTGGACGGGTGAGGCGATGGCGAGTGCCTTTGGGATGCAGCGGGATCATCTGAATCGCTTGATCAAACAGGAATGCGGCCTGACGACGGGACAGCTGATCGCCGAGAACCGTCTGGAGCAGGCGCGTCGCGGTCTGGTGGAAACTGATCGTGAGATCCAGGAAATCGCGAGTGCGATCGGGATGGAGGATAGAAATTACTTCGCCCGCTGGTTTCGAAAGCAAACCGGGCTGACGCCATCGGCCTGGCGATCCCGGCATCGTCGCCGCTGATGGCTCACGCGACCGCGCCGACGGGAAGCTTGGCTTTGTCCGGTGCCTCCGAGTAGGCTGGCGCCATGGTTCGAAGTCGCTTCTTTTTCTTGTGCCTGTTGGCCTTCTCCGCGGTCGTCTCGGCGGCGGAGAAACCCAATGTCGTCATCATCTATGCGGATGATCTCGGCTGGGGTGATCTGTCCTGTTACGGAAACCAGGCTTATCAAACGCCGAACCTGGATCGGATGGCGAAAGAGGGAGCCAAGTTTACTAGCTTCTATGTGGCGACGCCGAGTTGTGCGCCTTCGCGAGCGGCGCTGTTGACGGGGCGTTTTCCGTATCGCACCGGAGTGCCGAGCAATCCAACGCCCGACGCGGGCAGGGATCATGGGATCAAGGCGAGCGAAACGACCTTGGCCGAGATCCTGAAGCCCGAGGGCTACGCCACGAAGATTGTCGGCAAATGGCACCTCGGGCATCTGCCGAATTTTTATCCGACCCGCCACGGGTTCGATTCCTATTTCGGCATCCTCTACTCCAACGACATGCGACCGGTGATGCTGTGCCGGGACGAGGAAGCGGTCGAGTATCCCGTGGTCCAGAGTTACCTGACTCAGCGCTACACGGCGGAGGCGCTGGCTTTTATCGAAGAGAATCGCGAGGGGCCTTTCTTTCTCTACTTTCCCCATGCCATGCCGCACAAACCGCTGGCGGCCTCGGAAGCCTATTACTCGCCGGAGACGCGTGACGATCTCTACGCCGATGTGGTCAGGGAATTGGATGCCTCGGTCGGCGAGGTGCTGGCGACGCTGAAGGAACTCGGGCTGGAGGAGAATACCCTGGTCATTTTTTCCTCTGACAACGGTCCGTGGTATGGCGGCAGCACGGGTGGGCTGCGGGGCATGAAGGGTTCCGGTTGGGAAGGCGGAGTCCGGGTGCCGGGAATTTTTCGCTGGCCGGGTAAGATTCCCGAAGGGCGGGTGATTGATGATCCGGCAGCGACGGTGGATGTAGTGCCGACGATCTGCGGATTGCTGGGAATCGATGCGGCTCCGTTGAAAGTCGATGGTCACGACATCTGGCCGCTCATCACCGGCACCGGCGACGGGCCGAAAGATCGCCTAGTCTACACCTGGAACGGACAGAACCTGCTCGCGGTGCGTCAGGGACGGTGGAAACTCCACGCGGCCAAGCCGACGGCTCGTCCCCGCGGCAAAGCGGATGAAGTCTGGATCGATCCCCGCGGTCCTGACGGGGCCACGATCATCGCTCCCTTCGAGCAGGCTCAACTCTGGCAGTATCCGGC
>JAGROX010000123.1:0-10096 GCA_020440025.1 Verrucomicrobiia bacterium | reverse complement strand
CCGATGGCCATCGATGAGGCCTTGCGGCGTGCCCGCGGTGAATGACGATCTGTTCAAAGAATTTGCCCGTTTCCTTTCATGAAATCTCTCTTCAAACCCTTTCTTCGATCCCTGCTGGTAGTCGGATGGATCGCTCTGCCAACGCTGGCCTCTGCCGATGACTGGCCTGCCTACCGCGCTGATGCCGGACGGAGTGGCTACACGCCCGAGTCGATTCCAAACCGGCTGGCGCTGCGTTGGGTGCATCGATCCGCCCACGCGCCCCGACCGGCGTGGCCGACCTCGGATCGGATCGATTTTGATCAGGCGTTTCAGCCCATCATCATGGGAGATCGGGTGTTGTTTGGGAGTTCCGTGGATGATCGGGTGTTGGCCCTGGATGCCAAGACCGGCGAAGTGAGTTGGAGCTTTTTCACCGGGGCTCCGGTGCGTTTTGCGCCGTTTGGATGGGAAGATCGCGTGTTTGTGGTCAGCGATGACGGCTGGCTCTATGCGCTGGCCCTGGAGGATGGTCGGGAGTTGTGGAAATTCCGGGGTGGACCCGACGCGGGCATGATCCTGGGCAATGAGCGCATGATTTCCAAATGGCCGGCCAGGGGTGGCCCGGTGGTGATGGATGGCGTGGTCTATTTTGCCGCCGGGATCTGGCCCAGTGACGGGGTGTATCTGCACGCCCTCGATGCCAAAACCGGGAAAGCCAAGTGGTCGAATGGCGACACCGGGCGCATTTTCATGGCTCAGCCGCACGGGGGTGCCGAGGCGGAGAGTGGGGTGAGTGCCCAGGGCTATCTGGTGGCGAGTGGTGGTCAGCTGATCGTGCCGACGGGGCGGGCGGTGCCGGCTTTCTTTGATCGGGAAACGGGTGCGCTGCAGTTTTATCATCTCCAGAAAAACCAACAGCGAGGCGGCACTCGCGCCCTGGTGGCAGATCGGTTCTTGCTCAATGCCGGTTGCCTGTTTGAGAGGGAAACCGGTGAGCTGTCCTCGCAGATTGGAATGGGCACGGCGGTGGCAACGGGCAACGGAGTGGTTCAGATCGAAGGGCGGTCACTCAAAGCCTCCAAATGGCAGGATGCGGAAATCATCGATCGCAAGGGCGCGCCTCAAAAGGTGCGTCGACTGGAGGAGGATAGACTGGTAGCGATGGAGCGGGAAATCCTCGATTTCATCGTGGCGGGTGGCGATGCCATTTGTGGTGAAGATGGCCGAGTCTGTGCGGTCGATTACTCGGCCCAGCGAACCGTGTGGTGGTCGCATGAAGTGGAGGGCAAGGTTCTCGGCTTGGCGGCAGGAAACGGGCATCTGATCGTGAGCACCGATGAGGGACTGGTCTACGGTTTCGATGGAGAGCCAAAAGGAGCGGAAACGCTGGCTGACGAGAAGGGCAATGCCATCGAGTTGCCCTTGGATGCCAGCGTGATGGCAGCCGCCGCCGAGATCCTGAAACAGGGAGGCATCACCGAAGGTTACTGCGTCGACCTCGGGGCCGGTAACGGGGACTTGGCGATCGCTTTGGCCCGGCAGTCGAAGCTTCAGATCCTCGCCATTGAGCGCGATCCGGAAAAAGTGAAAACCGCTAGGAAGCGATTGGAAAACAGCGGGTTGCTTGGCGACCGAATCACCTTCATGGAAGCGGATCCAGCGGCGTTGCCTTTCCCGAAGCAATTCGCCAATCTGGTGGTCTCGTCGGCCTCCCTGACGGCGCCGCTCGACGAAAAAACCCTGGCGGAAGCACATCGCATTCAGCGCCCGTGGGGTGGGGTGCTCTGCCTGGGAGCGGAGAACGAGATGAAAGTGGAGACCCGCGGTGCTCTCGAAGGAGCGGGGAGTTGGACTCATCAGAATGCCAGCGCCGCCAACACCCTCTGTTCGGATGACAGCGTCATCAAAGGACCCTTGTCGATGTTCTGGTTTCGCGATGTCGACTTCGAGATTCCGAATCGTCACGGTCAGGGACCGGCTCCGCTGGTTCACCAGGGATGCATGGTGGTGGGCGGGGTCGACGGGCTGGCCTGCCTCGATGCCTTCAATGGGCGAACTCTGTGGATTCACCAGATCGAAGGCAATCTTCAGGACTTCGATGGCATTCATCACGATGTCGGCGTCGGGGAAGCGGGCAGCAATTTCTGCCTCGGTGATGGAGCGGTCTATGTGAGAAACGGCGACCACTGCCAGCGGCTCGATCTTCACACCGGCGAAGTGCTGAGGGAGTTCAAGGCGCCAGCGGTCGGAGACAATCGCAATTGGGGATTTCTCGCGGTGAGCGACGGAATCCTCTACGGCTCGGTGCTGAACCAGTCGCATCAGGTCAGTCCGCGCTATCAGCTCACGGAACTGCGCACCGAATCGGTGCGGATGTTTGCCTTCGATGTGGAAAGCGGCGAGCTGAAGTGGCAGTTCGATCCGAAGGATTCCATTCGGAACAACGCCATCGCCGTGGCTGGCGAGAAGCTCTACGTGATTGATCGACCGCTGATTGCCGCCGACCACGTGGCCGATCCGAAACGGAACGGCAAACACCAAAAGAAACTGCCCGCCGAGGCGATTCCGGGCGGCACCTTGATCGCGCTGAATGCGAAAACGGGCGCGGAAATCTGGCGGAACGACAAAGAGATTTTCGGCACTCAACTGGCCGTCAGCGAGGCGCACTCGACCTTGATGATGAACTACGAGGCGGTTCGGCACAACTTCTTCGCACTGCCCTCAGAGACCGGTGGGCGATTGGCGGGATTTGATCTGGAGACGGGCGAGGTGCGATGGGATCGCGCGGCCGAATATCAGACCCGGCCCCTGATCAACGACTACACCATTTTTGCTCAAGGCGGGGCGTGGAACCTGATCACGGGGGATCCCATTCCGTTCGAGTTGGAGCGCTCCTACGGCTGTGGCCAGATCGCGGCCAGTTCCAACCTGATACTATTTCGCTCGGCGACCCTGGGCTATCGGGATTTGTCGCGCGATGCGGGCACGGAAAACTTCGGCGGAATTCGGCCGAGTTGTTGGATCAATGCAATTCCCGCCAATGGTCTCGTGCTGGTGCCGGACGGGTCCTCCAAATGCCAATGCAGCTACCAGATGAAAGCCTGGTTCGCCCTGCAATCGGCGGAGTAAAAGGGGGGACGCGTCAAAGCGACCAGCGCTTGGACAACTCTGACCAGTTGGGGCCGTCGTCGGTGGGCAATTCCTGAAGGCGCTCCTGTCGGTTGATGACTTTCTCGAATCCATCGGCGATGAGTTCGCCCATCTGCCAGAGGGCATGCCGGAAATTCGCTTTCTCGGCCGCTTCCCGCATTTCCAGATAGCTGAGACCTCCCGTGATGCGGCTCAGTTCGGCGTCGCAGGAGGCTTCTCCATTGGGTCCTTTCCTCAGGGTGAGTTCCTCGATCAGGCGGAGGTTACGCTTTCGCTGGTAGCGCCGGTTTTCGGCCAGCACCGCTGTCAGCAGGGGCGCTTTCTCCGGTGCCCAGCCGTTCTCGAAATGCGCTCCGAGCCGCCCCTGTCGGGCGGCGCAACGCATGTAGTGGAGTTGCACCGGTTCGACGGGAGTGGTTGCCAGATCATCGAGCATGGCCGCCCAATTGAGGCCGAGTTCTCCTTTGCCGATGTCATTGAAAGAGATCAGGTCCTGCACCGGGCGATTGGTCGCCGTGTATTTCCCATCGAGGAGGTGGAGATTGATGCCTTCGAGCACCGATTTGATCAGGCCATCGCCGGTCACATGCGTCATCCAGCCGAGAACGTAGGCGAGGGCGCGCTGACCCGGCCCGAAAAGCTCGATGGCATCGCCGGTGACGTCGGCGGCGTAGTCGAGGTAGTCTCCCCATCCCACCGCGAGCTTCTTGTCGACTGCCTGCCATCCCAGGATCAGGTGAGAGCGACCGTAGAAGGTTTCGTGAATCTCTCTGGGAGCGATGGCTTTTTCTTCAAAGGCAAACGACCAGGGTTTTACCGGACCGCCCGTGATGGGACTGCGGTCGATGGGCGAGGGGCCGTGACCGACTTCTTCCCCGGTATCGACACAGATGGCTGCCGGCATGGTCTGAATGTCACACCCCAGATAGGCTCCCGCGAGATAGCTGGAGAAATGGCGGTGAATGAGGGGAGCGACGGGAAGTCGCCGGGCGCTGGCTGCTTTCGCCGCCAGAATGGCGTAGGTGGTGTGTCCGATGATGCCGCTCATGTGATTGCTCTCCAGCGTAGCGCCCTGAAACTTCGATGGCCAGTCGGAAGGGGAGCGGAATTGGGGGATTGCAATTCATCGACCGCTGCGGCATGACAGGGGGATGAAACTCCCTGTGTTGACTCTCTTTCTGGCCCTGGTGACGACCCTGGCGAGCGCGGCCGATCGCCCCAACGTCGTCTGGATCTTCGTCGAAGACATGAACGGCTGGTATGGGTGCTACGGCGATGACACCGTGCCCACGCCAAACATCGATCAGTTGGCCGAGCGCGGGGTTCGCTTTGATCGCGCCTACATGACGGCGGGCGTGTGTTCCGCGACCCGCTCAGGGATTGCCTTGGGTGCGATGCAAACCTCGCTGGGAGTTCACAATCACCGGAGTTCCCGTCAACGGGTGCCGGAGGAAGTGATCCATCTGCCCGAGGGCGTGAAGACCGTCTACGAGGTGATGCGCGACGCTGGCTACTACGTGTGCAGCAGCAAAGGCAAGAACGACTTCAATTTCATCTTCGATCTGGCCGACCTCTACGATGCCACCACGACTTCGATGGGGCCGCATACCGGGTGGAGGGATCGGCCGGAGGGAAAGCCGTTCTTTGCCCAGATTCAGCTGAAAGGCGGGAAAAACTCGGGACAGTTTGCCGGAGCTCCGGATCGGGCGAAGGGCGATGAAACGCCGCACACCAATCCCGATCCGATGAAGGTGGCCCCGTATTACCCCGATCATCCGGTGATGCGTCGGGAGTATGCGCATCACTACGACACCATTCGCCAGACCGATGACGAAGTCGGCGAGATCATGGCCTCACTGGAAGCCGATGGCTTGCTCGACAACACGGTGGTCTTTTTCTGGACCGATCACGGGTTGCGACTGCCTCGTCACAAACAGTGGCTTTACGAAGGCGGCGTTCGCGTGCCCTTGATCGCCGCAGGTCCGGGACTCAAGGCGGACAGCAGTCGTGATGACCTCGTGAGCGGGATCGATATTTCCGTCTCCACCCTCGGGCTCGCAGGCGTCGAGAAACCGACCTGGATGGAAGGCCGCGACTTCTTTGCCGCCGATCATGAGCCGCGCGATTTCGTCATCTCGGCCCGGGATCGATGCGATTTCACCATCGAACACGTGCGGGCGGTGACGACCCAGCGCTACCAGTACCTGCGCAACTTCCTCACCGATCGACCCTTCATGCAGCCGCAGTATCGGGATGGGCGGGACTACGTGGAGGTACCCCGTCAGTTGTTCAAGGAAGGAAAACTCAACGAGGCCCAGGCCTTCATGTGGTCCGAGACCCGGGTGCCGGAGGAGTTTTACGATCTCGAAAACGATCCCCACGAGATCCACAACCTCGCGGGAGATCCCGCTCATGCGGCAGCGTTGCAACGTCATCGCGACATCCTGGAGAACTGGATGAAGGAGACCGATGACCAGGGGCAGTATCCCGAATCGATCGACTCCCTTCGCGGCGTGCTGACCCAGTGGGATGGTCAGGCGGTGAACCCCGAATACGACGCGGCGCGCGAGGCACAGGCCAAGCTCCCGCCGAACCCACCCAAAGGCTTTCAGGCCATCTTCAACGGAAAAGACCTCGAAGGTTGGGATGGCAGCCCCGACTACTGGTCCGTCGAGGACGGATGCCTGACCGGCGTCACCGACGGGAGCCTCAAGATGAACCGATTCATCACCTGGAAAGGCGGCACCGTGAAAAATTTCGATCTCCGGGTGAAAGTGAAAGTCACGGCAGGGGGGAACAGCGGCCTGCAGTATCGCGGCCAGGAACGTCCCGATCTCGGTGACTGGGTCGTGACCGGATATCAGGCCGATGTGGTTCCGGGCAAAGCCGAATACAACGGCATGCTCTACGAAGAGCGGGGCCGTCGGATTCTGGCCCACACCGGCGAGAAAGTGATCATCGATACCGAGGCCCAGCCCTGGGTGGTGGGAGTGTTGCCGATGAAAGAGTTTCCCGCCGATCAATGGCACGACTACCACGTCAGGGTGGAGGGCAACCATCATCAACATTGGATCGACGGACACCAGACCGTGGATGTCATCGACCTCGATGAAACCGGTCGCGCCCTCGAAGGCGTCATTGCCGTGCAGGTTCACGTCGGACCCGCGATGAAAATTCAGTATCGCGACTTCTTCCTCCGCCACCTCAAGGCCGATCTGCCCCTGATCACTCCAGACGAAGCCCCGATTCCGAAAACCGCCGTGAAAGTCGTTCCCCAGGGCGGCGGTGGAAAACCGAAAGCGAAAGCCAAACCGGCAGCGGCGAAGTGAGGGAGGTAATCCGCTCTCAGCCCGGAAGGGATCTCCGCGTTTCTTGGTGAAAGGCAAAACCGCAAGCATGCCATCCGTCATACTTTGTTGCCTGACACATGGCGGAGCCCCGCGATTCTTATTCGAACCGCCCTAAACGCTTAAAGGCAGGGTTCTGCAGCTTTTCTTTTTTGACGCCAATTCCAAGCTTCTCGCACACACGCTGTCGAATCGGTTCGGGAACGCGGAAAAGGTAAAAGTGGCCTACCACCAACTCACAGAGCACTGCCTTTGCGAATACGTTTGCCGAAAAACGTTCACTTAGGGCGATTACATCGTCTGCGGGAAAATCTGCCCGATGATCCATCTTAATCGCGAGATCAACCATAGCATATGCTGCTGTCGGATTTTTCTTCAGAAGCTCCTCATAAGTAACGGTCAAGTCAGGTGAGCCAATGTCCGTAGCAATACGACGTGTTATTGCAGATGCAGAAGCTTCACAAAGAAAGAAGATTAGCAGTTTGGCGCGATCCTCCAATTCTCGATCTTGAATATTTTCGGCTTTCTCGCGAATCCTAGATTTAACGTAGTCAATTACGTCATTGAGGTTATCTTGAAGTAGCCCAAACATATAGTTTATCGACCGTAATCCAAGAGAAACGCACTCATCAGTTAGAGCGTTTTTGGAATCCGCCTTCAAACTTCCAGCAAAGTTTCTCACAACTTGTCCAAGAACTTGCATAGACTTGAAGGCCCTATTCAATGCCAGAATCTCATCCACTTTCTCGTCGAAGTCTGGAACGTCATCCTCGTCATGAGCAAGTTCGCCGGTCTCTTTGGTTCTGGGGGCCAACGCATCTCTCGTTTCCAGGGCAGCTAATCTCCGGGCATCGGGATCTCCTGCTGGAAGAATGAAATGAGGCACAGAGCTCTGAAGGTTGGCGATTCGTTTCACGTGTTCGTCAAAATCGCATGGCATCACATTTGCATAATTGGATCTCGCTCCAGTAATAAGAGCCTCTATAATACTTGGATCTCTTGAGAGGTAGCTTAAAAATATTACGATATTTGCGGCACGCTCGGTATGAATCGCTTTAACGCATTGGTCCACCAACAAAGAACGCCCTTCATCGCGAAGATTGTGAGCCGCGTGACGTGCGATGAAATAGTAATACACATATTTGTATTGAAATCGAAGCGAATCTTTTCCCCTGTGGAATAGGATGCGAGAACCAGTCAGCTTCCTCTCAACCAATGTTGGATTGAGTGTCAATTGGTATTCTTTGTTGTAGTAGGTTATAAACTCCCAAAATTGATCACGGCTAATATTGCGGGTGGCATCCTTATAAAGGCGAAATGCAAGTTCGGCGATTAGATTGTAATAAGTGTCGACTTCCTTCTGGTTGAGGACTGCAGCGAGAGAATCAGTGATCAGAGACTCATAAAAATAGCCATACGACCCAGTTGCGGTTCGTGTTGCGGTTCCCGCCTCCATTTGCTGGAGTATGACCAATATGAAAAGCGGGTAAGCGGGGACGACATTCTTTCCGAGGATGCTCGAAACAACAGAGGTTCGCTGTTTTAAATCAGAAGTGTAATCACTGTCTTCAAGGGCGTCCTCTCCCCCAAGTAAAATCCAGCGGGAGATTAGCTTTTCTCGGAGCAAATATCCAAATTCCAAGATTTGAAAGTGGGAATATCCCTTGAAAAGTTCACGGTTTCTTTTGTCGCCGGAAAGCTGTTCGATTCTTAATCCATCATCTCCGATTACAATAACCTTTTCAAAAAATGTTTCGAAGTAGCGCAATACTTTGGAACGCCCTTCAACACTTAGTGGAGATTGATGATAATCATCGATGAATACGATTCTCTTCTCTCGGTCCAAGGACTTGAAATCTTCGTACGTTTTTCCTGAATCATATTGATCTTTAAAGGCTTTTTTTAGGAGGTTCTGAATTGATTCAATATGCGAATTGGCAATTGCATCCCCATTTAGAAGGATTGGGATCATTCCCGCTGAATAGCTCTTCCAGTAAAGGTGCTTTGTTGCGCTAGTCTTTCCAACCTTTTCATTTCCTGAAATCACAACCTTGTCGGCGGCTTCAATTTCGGCAAATGCCCGAGTTCCAGATATTGGCTGACTAGGTGAGGTGTTTAGGGAAATCCGGTTGCTGAAGCGTCTAAAGTCCGGGGCGGTATATAGATCATCAAATAGTATGTTATCTTTTCTGGGATGGGAGTATTGTGCTCCTGGGTTTTTTAGGTAATTGTAGTAGAACGAATCTGTCAGCGCGAAGCTCTTGCGAGAACCATTTCGACTTCGTTTGAATGGTTGAGTGGCTCCCTCCTTTTTTATACTGTAGGCATTTCCTTCCCAGTTCCATTCATCCACTCTATAAGTGCGATTTTCGATAGATGCTTCTATGATGTTGAAGCTGCTCACATCTGGATATTTGGACTCCTGAAGTACGCCGCCTTCGATATAGTCGGCTCCGGTTGAGCCATGGTCTGAGCGAGTGTATTGACTCTGAACATGCTCATGGCCTGTAAGGATGATGTCCGCTTGAGTTTCGAGTAATTGACGCAATGTGCGTGATGTTTCAGGGACTAACCAGTGCAGGGGGTGGTGGAGGACAGCAATTCGCAGAGAGTAGTCGTCAAATTCTTTACGATCTTTGAACATGGCCTCAGGTGGGCCGAGTAGATGCCCAAGTTCCTCAGGGACCTTGGATAGCCATGATGTGTTAATTAAGTCGAATACCACTTGGTTTCCAGAAATGCTAAATACTTGCGTCGCGCAAAACCGACTATTAATGTCTGTTGAATCCAAATCAAACATTGCATTCTTAAATGCTTCGAATTCATCTTGAACCTTTAAGCATTGACACAACATTTCTGCGTCATAATCATTTGGGTTGGAAAGTAAGGATTTGGTGACGGTTTTACGGGTTTTGTCATCTTTTGACAAATCGCAATCGTGGTTTCCTGGTATCAAAAGAAACTCATGAGTTGCTATTGTCGATACGTTTCTAATTGAATCGTTAATTGATGCAATCAAATTGAACGCCTCCTCATAGTCTTCTTTCTTGCCTGAATTCGCCAAATCGCCTGAGATGACGACAAAGCAAGCGTCATACTCTTTCATCATGGAGCGAAGGACTCGGTTAAGGTCGCCAATCTTTTGCAAGACGGGGTTTTCCTTATCCTTTAGATGTATGTCACTAAAGTGAAGAATAATGATATCCATGGGGGAAGAGTCGTTAATTTGTATCTAAATTCGTGGTAGTTCGAGGAAAGTGACAGACTTGGAACGAGCAGTCAATGGAGGGTTCTGCCGAAACGGGGGAGGCAACGAAGTTTGACAAGCCGCCCGATTCGTTCCGGATTCTTTTCGCCCGCCATCCTTCCGGAATCTTTCCCCCTTGGAAAGGCAAAACCGCAAGAATTCCATCCGCTAAACTTCGTTGCCTGATCCCTGGCGGAGCCCATTCGAAGTGACTGGAGACGTTCGGAACCGCCATGCGACAGCCGAGCGGAGTGAGACAGATGCCCAACGGGCACCGCAGAACGGCAAGGGAGGAACGACCGCCGTCAAACCCGTATGAACTGAGGTGTTTGTGGGGGCGTGTTCAATCCCCGTTCCTGCCCGATTCTCC